>CAYFUM010000018.1:22141-31447 GCA_964346475.1 uncultured Peptostreptococcaceae bacterium | reverse complement strand
AGGCTCTCGGCCTCGGAGATATCACTCTCCAGGATATCGGCTACATGGGACTTTATTGCGGCCTTGAGCTCATCTCCTTGGAGGTTTGAGAATTTGTTATCGGCTAGGAATTTTATCTTGACCTCCGAGGGAGTTCCCTCTAGGCCTGGGGTATAGCCAGGAGAGACTACAGGATCAGCCAGTTCCCAAATTTGACCCACGGGGTCCTTGAAGGCCCCATCGCCATAGATCATAACCTCTATGAGTTTTCCCGTGGCTAGTTTTAGACTGGCCTGGAGCTCCATGACTAGGAGGTCACAGTCTCTTGGAAAGAGCTTGACGGTCTCATCAGTTGCAGCGTTGGCTCCTAGAAGACCATATTCCTCATTATAGCCGTGGAGATGGGTTTTTTCATTAAGTAGGTCAGCTAGCCCTAGCACTAGCTGGGCACCATTATCCAGGAGGACTCTTTTTGTCTTCTCCCGGGTGTGGATATCGCAGTTGAGGACATTTTTAGTATGGGGCAGGATTGCACTGGCACTATTGGCAAAGATTACCCTGCAGCTGGCGCCCTCTTCCTCTATTATTTTCCTGTAGGACTCCACATAGTCAACACCGGTAAAGAGGTGTTTAAATTTGCCAAAGAGAGCCCTGTATTCTCTTTCGCTTAGGACATCGGTCCAGGGATTAACTCCCAGATCCTCCAGAACCTCGGCGTAGGCCAGGGGGTTACCCACCTCATCGGAAGGGTAGCTTAGCATGAGGATGATCTCTCTATTTCCCCTGGCAGCACCCCGGGCAAAGCCCCTTAGGCTGGTGGCAAAGCGGTTTCGGCTGAGGATTGGAAAAATAATACCAATAGCCTTGTTTTCAGGAAATTTACTATGGAAGTCCTCTGCTATGTCATCGATGTGGGCATAGTTTCCCTGGGCCCTGGCTACTACTGATTCAGTTATGGCTAGTATGTCCCTGTCCCTGGGAGCAACCTTTTCTTTAAGGTAGAATTCTGTGAGGAGCCCACTTATTAGCTCCACTAGATCATCTCCCTTTTTAAAGATAGGGGCCCTCAGTCCACGGACAACCGTACCCAGCATTCTTTCCATTTATATACCTCATTTCTTAAGCCTTTTCACCCTCCTATTGTACCAGATAGACACTTTAAGGTAAAGATGGCCTGGTTTTTGCCAAGTCCAGCTTAGGCTCTACCGTGATTTATGATTTGTCTAAATCCCGTTTGTATGTAGCACTTGCATTAGGTATAATAAAGGCCAGGAGGCAGCATGATTATTAGCGCAGGTGGAGTTTTAATTGAGGACTCTAGGGTCCTCCTACTACTCAACACCCGAGGAAAGTGGGTTCTTCCCAAGGGCCACGTAGAAGACCAGGAGTCTCTAAGAGCTGCAGCAGTAAGAGAGGTCTGGGAGGAGTCGGGTTTTGAGGCAAAGATACAAAAAAAGCTGGGCTGGATAGAGTATAGCTTCTATCACCAGGGCAGAAGCCATAACAAGAAGGTTCTATGGTTCAAAATGAAAAAGGTTGGGGGTCAGGCCTGTCCCCTGAAAAAAGAAGGTTTTATTGACTGTAACTTTTTTGCCCTGGAGGAGCTGCCCAGAAGAGATATGCACGAAAATGAGATTTCCATGATAGAGAAGGCCTTTGGCTGCTAGGAGTTTTTATGTCCTATTCTAAAAGACTCAAGGACTATCTAATTGAGACCGAGGAGGAGGAAGTAAGAGCCCTGATTTCGGGTTTTTTAAGGTGCTCCTTAAAGGGAGAGGACTTTAGTTCCGACCAGGCCTCCCTTATTCGCTATATCTATCTCCTTTTAAAAGAGGAGGGGATAGAGGCCAGGCTCTATAGTAAGAAGGGGTCTTCCTCCAGGTTTAACCGCTACTATCTTGAGATAATAAATAAAGAGGACCTGGAAGAGCTCCAGGTCTTTGATGGAGCCAGGCCTGTGGAGAGAATTCCCCAGGCCTTCTATTCAAGGATGAAGCTTCAAAGGGCCTACCTGAAGGGGATCTTCCTGGCCTCTGGGTCTATGACGGACCCAAAAAAAGCCTATCACCTGGAATTTAAACTGGATAGCAGGTCCCTGGCCGAGGCTACCCGAAACCTCTGTGAGCACTTTGATATAAAGGCAGGGGTGGTTTTTAGAGATAGCTGGCTGGTCTATATCAAGAGTTCCGAGGCCCTGGCGGACTTTCTTATTCTTATGGGAGCTCCCTCCTGGGCCTTTGAGCTGGAGGATTTAAGGATTATCAGGGAGATGAAGGAGGATATAAATAGGCAGATCAACTTTGAAACCGCCAACATCTCCAGGACTGTTTCAGCATCTATTAGACAGGTAGAGGCCATAAAGCACATCCAAAATACCATAGGGATTGCAGCCCTGCCCCCCTCCCTCCAGGAGATAGCCCTGCTGAGGTGGGAGGAGCAGGAACTCAGCCTGAGGGAACTTGGGGAAGCCCTGGATCCCCCTCTGAGTAAGTCGGGGGTAAATAATAGGTTGGCGAGGATTGTAAAGATTGCTGAGAAACTAGAGGAGTCATGAAAGAGTTTGTGCACCTACATGTCCATAGCGAGTATAGCCTGCTGGATGGCTTTTCTAGCCTGGAGGAGCTGGTTATATCTGCTAAGGAAAAGGGCTTTAGCCAGCTTTCCATCACCGACCACGGAGTAATGTATGGGGTGGTGGATTTTTATAAGCTCTGCAAAAAGCATGGCATAAAACCCATAATTGGCTGCGAGGTCTATGTAGCCAGCGAGGACCCCAGGCAAAACCACCATCTGGTCCTTCTAGTCAAGGACAGGGAGGGCTATAAAAACCTGATTAGGCTGGTAAGCCGCTCCTTCACTGAGAACTTTTACTATAGGCCTAGGGTGACAAGGGCCCAGCTTAGGGAATTTAGCGGAGGGCTTATTGCCCTGTCAGCCTGCCTACAGGGGGAGGTCCAAAACCTCCTGCTCCAGGGCAGTGAGGAGGCAGCCCTAAAGGCGGCCCTAGACTACAGGGATATTTTTGGTGAGGATTTTTATATAGAGCTCCAGGACCATGGCCTGGCTGAACAAAAAAGGATCCTGCCTAGGCAGTTAGAACTAGCTAGAAAGACAGGTATTGATCTTGTTGCTACCAATGATGTCCACTACATAAATAGGGAGGACTACCTGGCCCAGGATGTCATCCTCTGCATTCAAACCGGCAAGGAGTTTAGTGATAAGGATAGGATGCGCTTTCCCTCCAGGGAGTTTTATCTCAAGGACCCCCAGGAGATGGAGAGCCTCTTTAAAGACCTACCCCAGGCCCTGGATAATAGCGTAAAAATAGCAAATAAGTGTAATTTTGATTTTGATTTTTCCACCATGCACCTGGCAAACTTCAGCCAGGAGGAGGGCTTTGATCCCAAAGCCTTTCTTAGGAGCCAGTCCTATAAGGGACTTTTAGACCACTATGGTGATGATAGATATAAGGACAGATTAGAAGAAGAATTAAGGATAATTGACTCCATGGGCTACAATGATTTCTTCCTAATAGTGGCCGACTTTGTGGCCTTTGCCAGGAGCCAGGGGATCTATGTGGGTCCAGGTAGAGGCAGTGGAGGAGGAAGCCTTGTGGCCTACTGCCTGGATATCCACAGGGTGGACCCTATGAAGTATGGCCTAATCTTTGAGCGTTTTTTAAACAAGGACCGGGTCTCCATGCCTGATTTTGATATAGACTTTGAAGATGAAAGGCGCCAGGAAGTAATAGACTATGTGGAAAGAAAGTACGGCAGGAAGAGGGTAGCCCAGATTATAACCTTTGGTACCTTTGGAGCCCGCCAGGCTATAAGGGACGTGGGCCGGGTCTTTTCTATGAACTACGCCGAGGTAGATAGGGTGGCCAAGGCTGTTCCCAACCACCTGGGCATGACCCTGGATAGGGCCCTAGCCGAGAGCTCCACCCTCAGGGAATTAATGAAGGACGATGAGGTCTCCATGCTTATGGATATGGCAAGGAGGATCGAGGGCCGTGCCCGCCACGTCTCAACCCACGCAGCAGGGGTTGTAATGGCAGGAGAAGACCTGGAGGGGGTTATTCCCCTGGCCCAGCAGGATGGCCTTATAGTCACCCAGTACAACATGAACCTTCTGGAGGAGCTGGGGCTACTAAAGATGGACTTTTTGGGCCTAAGAAACCTATCCATAATTAAAAACTCCCTGGACCTTATAGAAAAAAACACCGGCAAGAGGATAGAAATTGATAGGATTCCCCTGGAGGATGAAGAGACCTTCGAGCTTCTGGGAAGGGCCGATACCCTGGGAATCTTCCAGCTGGAAAGCCAGGGTATGAGAAACTTCTTCAGGGAGGTAAAGCCCCACTCAATTGAAGACATAATTGCGGGGATTTCCCTTTATAGGCCAGGTCCCATGGACCAGATACCGGTTTACATTAGAAACAAGCATAATCCTGAAAAAATAAGCTACGCCCATCCCTCCTTAAAGCCCATCCTGGAGGTGACCTACGGGGTCATGGTCTACCAGGAGCAGGTCATGGAGATGGTCAGGACCCTGGCAGGCTATAGCTATAACCAGGCTGACATTATACGCAGGGCCATGAGTAAAAAGAAAATGGAGGTCATGGAGAGGGAAAAGCAGCACTTTCTCTATGGCAATGGCAGGGATATTGATGGGGCTATAAAAAGGGGTCTCAGTGAAAAGAAGGCCCTGGAGCTCTACGCTGCCATGACGGAGTTTGCCAACTACGCCTTTAATAAGAGCCATGCGGCGGGCTACGCCCTTATTGCCTACCAGACAGCCTATCTCAAGACCCACTATCCAGTGGAGTTTATGGCAGCTCTTATGAGTTCGGTCATGGGAAATAGTGTTAAACTGGCTTCCTATATAGAGACCTGCAGGTCTATGGGCCTAAGGGTTCTCCCTCCCCATGTCAACTCTTCAATGGCAGGCTTTACCACGGAGGAGGGTAGTATTCGATTTGGCCTTAGGGCCATCAAGAATGTTGGTATTAATTTAATTGAGGCCCTGGTAGTAGCCAGGGAAAAGGGACCCTTTACAAGCTTCGAGGACTTTTTACAAAGGCTTGGCTCAGGCCAGCTAAACAAGAGGGCAGTGGAGTCCCTAATCAAGGCGGGAGCCCTGGATGATCTTGGGGAGACCAGGAGGAGCCTCCTCCAGCGCTATGAGCTGGAGATCGATGGTTTTCAAAGGGGGGAGCGCTTTAATGCGCCGGGCCAGATAAGCTTTTTTGATGACATGATTCCCGTAACCAGAAACCCCCTGGAGGTAAAGGAACTTGAGGAGGAGAGACTCCTGGTCTATGAAAAGGAGGTCCTGGGTATCTACCTATCGGGCCATCCCATCCTCAGATACTCAGCCTTTAGAAAGGGCCCCATGGATCTGGCCCAGATATCTGAGCTGGGTGAGGAGGAGGCCGAGGGGAAGCGGGTAGAACTGCTACTCATGAAAAAATCCCTATCCAGGAAGATGACAAGGTCCGGCAAGAACATGGCCTTTGTGGAGATGGAGGACGAAATGGACTCCATAGAGGTTATATTTTTCCCCTCTAGCTTTGAAGACTTTGGAAGCCTTTTAGAAAAGGAGGACTTTTTTCTGGTTTCTGGCAGGCTCCAGACCAGGGAGAACCAGCCGCCAAGCCTTATCTGCCATGGTCTTAGGGCTCTGGGTCAGCCCCCAGCCAGGGAAATCCTCTATATCAGGGTGCCTAACTTCCAGGGCCAGCTAAGGGAAAATTTACTTTCTTTATTTAGGGCCAATAAGGGTAGCTATAGGGTTAGGGTCTATGATGAGTCTAGTAAAAAACTAAGGGAAATGAAAAACTTTTCTGTGGCCACCACAGAGGGCTTCTTAGATGAGCTGAGGCGCCTTTTTGGTGAAGACAGTGTGGTAATTAAATGAAAAGGATTAGATAATGAAGACAATTGGCGTTTTAACCAGTGGGGGAGATTCCCCGGGCATGAATGCTGCCATAAGGGCAGTAGTCAGAACAGCGGCCCATTATAATCTAGAAGTTTACGGAATTAAAAGGGGCTTTAGAGGCCTTCTTGAAAAGGACTATGAAATCCTAAATTCAAGAAGTGTCAGTGATATCCTGCAAAAGGGTGGAACCTTTATAAAGACAGCCCGTTGCCCAGAATTTAATACAAAGGAGGGGGTGGAAAAGGCTGGAGATATCCTTATGGATCTGGGAATTGACGCCCTGGTGGTAATTGGGGGCGATGGGACTATAAAGGGGGGGATGGAACTGGCAGAAAGGGGCATCAAGGTGGTGGCCCTGCCGGGGAGTATAGATAATGATCTTGGTTATACAGACTTTACCATTGGCTTTGATACAGCCATCACCACAGTTATGAACGCAGTAAGTAATCTCAGGGATACCTCAAGTTCCCATGGCCGGGTCTTTGTTGTCCAGGTCATGGGTAGACAGTGCGGAGATATAGCCCTCCATGCCGGTATTATCTGCGGAGCTGAGGAGGTTATTGTGCCCGAGGTCCCCTTTGATATGGAGGAGATTACATCCAACATGAAGAGGTCAATGGCCAGGGGCAAGGGCCATTATATAATCCTCCTGGCCGAGGGAGCGGCTGACCCCTTCCTCTTTACCCAGGAGCTCAAGGAGCTCAGTGGTATGAATGCCAGGCTCAATATCATAGGCTACCTGCAAAGGGGAGGCTCCCCCTCAAGCTTTGATAGGATGCTGGCCACCCGCATGGGGGTCTATGCAGTGGAGCTCCTGATGGAGGGTAAGCACAACCTTGCAGTGGGTATTAGAGGAAATGAGCTAATCTATAAAGACTTAAAAAAAGCCGTAGAATCTAGGGATTCCTTGGACAAGGAGCTCTATGAGATGGCTAAGATACTGGCGGTATAAAATATGAGAAAAACCAAAATAGTATGTACCCTGGGTCCGGCCACCGATGATCCTGTAATTCTAGAGGAGGTCATGAAGGCTGGCATGAATGTGGCCAGGTTTAACTTCTCCCATGGCAGCCATGAGGAGCATAAAAAACGCATGGACATGGTCAAGGAGATCAGGGCCAAGCTCAGCCTTCCTGTGGCCATTCTCATGGATACCAAGGGCCCTGAAATTAGGCTGGGAAAGGTGAGGGAGGATAGCTTCCTTGTCGAGGGCCAGGAGTTCACATTGACTGGCGAGGATATTCTAGGAGATGAAAAAAGAGCCAGCATTAGCTATAAAGACTTCTATAAAGATCTAAAGCCAGGGGACAATGTCCTAATAGACGATGGTCTAATAAGGCTGAGGGTTGAAAAGATTGAAGACAGGGAGATTAAAACCAGGGTAATAAGTGGGGGCCAGATCAGGGATAACAAGGGGATCAATGCTCCGGATATCAGGCTTAACCTACCCAGTCTAACTGCCCAGGACGAAGAGGATATCCGCTTTGGTATAAGCCAGGGCATTGACTTTATTGCTCCCTCCTTTGTTTTTTCCAAGGACAATGTCCTGGATATAAGAAGGATCCTTGAAGAAGAGGGAGCCAGCCATGTGCAGATAATCTCCAAAATTGAAAACCGCCAGGGCTATGACAATCTTGAGAGCATCCTCAAGGTCAGCGATGGCATCATGGTGGCCAGGGGAGACCTGGGAGTAGAGATGCCCATAGAAGAGGTCCCCATGGCCCAGAAGGTCATGCTAAGACTTTGTAACTCCATGGGAAAACCTGTAATAACTGCTACCCAGATGCTGGATAGCATGATTAGAAATCCAAGCCCTACCCGGGCTGAGGCCACCGATGTAGCCAATGCTATTTTTGATGGCACCGATGCAATAATGCTCAGTGGAGAAACAGCTGCTGGAAAGTATCCTGTGGAGTCGGTTAAGACCATGGACGCCATAGCAAGAAGGGCAGAGGAGGCTCTACCCAACCACTGTCTTAGTAGGGACTATGAGGCCTACCATGACTCAGTTACCTATGCTGTCAGTAGGGCTACTGTTGAGGCAGCTGAAGACCTGGACGTCAAGGCCATCCTAACTGTTTCTATGAGTGGCTTTACTGCAAAGAAAATAGCTATGCACAGGCCTAGGGCTCCAGTAATCGCCCTAAGTCCCAGGGAGGAGACCAGGAGAACCCTTTCCCTTAGCTGGGGAGTCTTCCCCCTCTACTTGGAGGAACTTTTTTCCACCGATGAGATGTTCAGGGAAATGGCGGGAGTATCCCAGGAAGCGGGCTATGTAGAGGAAGGAGATATGGTTATCATAACCTCAGGACTTCCCCTGGGCATAGCAGGAGCAACCAACCTTATGAAGATCCACCTGGTGGGAGAGATAATGCAAAAGGGCATTGGGATTGGTGAGGAGGCCATTAGGGGCAGGATTAGGTTTGCTCAAAACCTCCACCTAGAGCCCCTGAAAAAGGGAGACATCCTCTATTTGGAGGAGGTTCTACCCGAAGACTTTGCCCTGGTTGAGCAGGTGGCAGGGCTTATCAGCGCCGAGGGAGGCTATACTTCCCTGGCAGGGGTCTGGGCTAGAAAACTTGGAATACCCGCTGTACTGGGGGTCAGGCTTTTTAGAAGCCGGGTCCAGGATGGCCAGGAGATCAGTATGGATCCAAAGCTTGGAATAATATATAACGCTTCAGTCAAGCTCTAAAAAGCAAAAAATACAAGGTGGAGCCTTGTATTTTTTAGTCCTCTTTTATGGCTTCTTTAAATAAGTCCAGCTCCCCCTGAAAGTCTCGGTAGGCCTTGAGGGGTAGAAAGTAGCGGTCATGTTCAAAGCTAAAGCCCAGCCTGGTTGTAAGCCCTGCTCCTAGTTCTCCCCTTTTCAAATAGGGGATTTCCTTTTCCTTTAAGAAGTCCTCCACCCTGGGGGAAAGAAAGTAATCTGCCTCAATATAGAAGATCAGATCCTCAGGGCTTGAGAGCCTTCCTCTGAGGCCACACTGGGGGCAGACCTGACCCTTGTAGCTTATAAAACAGTGGGGACAATAGTGTTCCTTCATGGTTTTACCTCCTGCTTCTGGATCAATTATAGCAAAAACTTATTAATATTAGGATAGAATTGGCAGTTTTTACTGATTAATAATATTTTTTTTTTGCCTTAAAGCATGAAGAGGCCTCTAGTTTTCTTGCACAGAAGGTCGATTCGTGCTAGAATTACTCAAATAGTCGCCAGATTCCTGGTGATGAAAAAATCAAGGAGGAAAAAATGAGAAAGAGAATTAGTCTTTTCTTACTACTAGCTCTACTTCTTACATCAGTTCTTGCCGGTTGTGGTGGCGGTGCTGAAGAGCCAGCTCCACCAGCTGAAGAACCAGGTGCTGAAGAGCCTGCTGAAGAGCC
>CAYFUM010000018.1:0-22041 GCA_964346475.1 uncultured Peptostreptococcaceae bacterium | reverse complement strand
TGCTGAAGAGCCTGCTGAAGAGCCCGGTGAAGAAGTAGCTGAAGAAGAAGACGAAGAAGATGAAGAAGACGAACCCTTCGTCAGTGAGTATGTCGGAGAGGCAAACACACTGATCTTCGGTGACACTACTGGTGCATCCGGAGATTGGGAAAACTTCTGGACAAATAATGCGATGGACGCAGCCGTTCTAGACTTAACTCATATGCAAGCTACCATGGAGTGGGACTTTGAAGGTGCTCCCCATGTTAACTACAATGCAGTTGAGAGTGTTGAAAACGAAGAAAATGAAGATGGTTCTATGACCTATACCTGGACCATTAAAGATGACCTAGTCTGGAGCGATGGTACCCCCATTACAGCAGAAGACTATGTATCCCGTATTCTCTTTGGCAGTTCACCTCAAATGGTTAAGTTTAAATCAAAATCACAAACTGGCTACTACCTCAAAGGTTTTGAAGACTTCTATAAGGGAAGAACCAAGATTTTTGAAGGTGTAAGACTTATTGATGATGTTACCTTTGCCCTTACTATTGATGCCCAGCATCGTCCAAACTTCTATGAGATGGTCAATGCAGCTTCAGCACCCTTTATGCTGTCCTACTGGATTGGCGATGGTGCAGTAGTTAAAGACGATGGCGAAGGGGCCTACTTTGAAGGCGAATTTGCTGACATGCTAAACTACGGTGAGCCTGAGGAAGCTGAAGAAGCTGAAGAAGCTGAAGAAGGCGAAGAAGAGGAAGATGATCTAACTCCTGAGCAGCAAGCAATCTTTGATAAGTACAATGAGATGATCCAAAAGGCCCGCTTTGGTGTTGAAAACTGGCCAAGTTCCGGTGCCTACAAGGTTAAATCCTTTGATGAGCACACCAAGGAAGTTGTTCTAACAATAAATGAAAACTATCCAGGAAACTTTGAAGATGTTAAGCCTGAAATAGACACAGTTGTTATAATAGAAGTTCAAGCTGAGACAGCTATGGACCAACTGAGAACAGGTCAAGTCACCCTGCTTACCGGCCAGATGAGTGGCGATGAAATTAACGCCGGTCTTGACATGGTAGATGAAGGTGGCTTTGACTATGTAACCTATCCCCGTGCTGGCTACGGTCTAATCGACTTTAAGGCCGACGTTGGCCCAACAAGATTTGTTGAAGTACGTCAAGCTATCGCAAAACTTCTTGACCGTCAAGAGTTTGTACAGATGTTCACCGGTGGTTTTGGTAGTGTTGTCCACGGTCCCTATGGTGAAGGACAGTGGTTCTACCAGGAGAGCAAGGATGAACTCCTAGACCTAGTTGATCACTATGAGTACTCACCTGCCGATGCAGTAGCCCTTCTTGAAGAAGCTGGCTATACACTGAACGCTGATGGTGAAGACTACGAAGAAGGCGACGGCACTCGTCACCGTATGGGTGATGACGGCGAGCTTGAGCCCCTAGTAATCAAGTGGTCAAGTTCTGGTAATGAAGTTTCTGATCTTCTAAACGTCCTTCTAGCAGAAAGCGAAGAAGTAAAAAGAGCTGGTATTGACATTCAAGAAGATACCATGGACTTTACAGAGCTTCTAAATTACTACTACAGAGAGCAAAGCGACGAAAAATATGCTGTAAATGACTACAACATGTTTAACCTAGCTACAAACTTTAACAAGGTCTATGATAGAACCGATGACTTTACTACTGATCCTGAGAAGGTAGCTCTTGGATTTAATGGAAACTATCTCCTGGATGAGGAACTAGAATTCCTAGCCAACGATATAGTTAAGACAGATCCATCGGATTTAGAGGGCTTCAAAGAGAAGTTTGTCAAGTTTATTGTTAAGTGGAACGAGCTTCTACCACAAATTCCTCTTTACTCCAATGAGATCCACGACTTCTACTCCGATGACATTGTAGAGTATCAAAACTCCTCAATGGCTGATTACAGTATGGTTGTGCTCTATGCGAGGATGGCTCAGTAAATTAAGCTGAATATTGAAATAAAGAGTAATGAGGCGAAAGCCTCATTACTGCTTTATATAGGGTTTTTTCATATTTGTAGCATATAAACCCCTGTAATCTCAGTGATTTTATTTTTGTAGTACTTAGAAAAAGGCAGGTAAGGGATGTTTAAATATATTGTTAAAAGAATTTTTTATATGATATTCGTCTTCTTTGTCATGTCCCTCCTTTTGTTCTTTTTATATAATCTTATTCCTGGTGATAGGGCTATGCAGGAGGTCCTTCCTCTTAAAGAGCGTCTAAGACCAGCACAATTCCAAGAGCTATATGAACAGACTAGAAAAGAAATGGGACTGGATGATCCTCTTGTCCTTAGATACCAGCGCTGGATTACCAACATCCTCAAGGGTGATCTAGGTGAGAGTGACCGTCAAAAGAAGCCAGTTATAGACATAATCAAACCACCCATGCGGAATACTATTTTTATAAATATATTTTCAATCATACTGGCCCTGGGGATAACCATACCCCTGGGGATAAGAACGGCGGTAAAAAAAGATTCTCTCTTTGACAGGTTTGTCCAGGTGGTGACCATAATCGGCTACTCTATTCCAGTCTTCATTACGGCCCTGGTCTTCATATATCTCTTTGCAGTAATCCTCAGATGGTTCCCAGTATCGGGAATGAATACTGCAAATTTTGAAGGGACCCAGTGGGAGACGTTTTTAGACACCATGTGGCACCTAGCCCTACCCCTTGCAATTCTTACTTTAACCTCCCTAGCTGGGGTAACTCGCTATGTCAGGGCAGCCATGGTGGACGCCCTGGGCATGGACTATATTAAGACAGCCAGAGCCAAGGGACTTAGTGAGAAGACTGTCATCTACTCCCACGCCTGGAGGAATGCTCTGCTCCCTGTTATCACTCTAATTATAGGATGGATTATGAGTATCTTCAGTGGGGCCTTTATAATAGAGAGCATGTTCTCATTAAACGGGATGGGAAGACTCTATATGGACTCCTTAAACTTTAAAGACTTCAATGTGGTTCTAGCGATCCAGATGTTTTATATAATAATTAGTCTCCTAGGTAACCTAATAGTTGACCTTAGCTATGGCTTTGTTGACCCCCGGGTCAGGATAGATGGATAGGAGGATGAAGATGGAAAATAAAAAGACACCTCCTAAAAGAGGGGGCATATTAAAGAGTCTCTTTGGTAAAAGAGAAGTAGGTGACCTCTTCCAAGAAGAGCAGATCCAAGGCCCTTGGAGAACCGTAATGAGGGAGTTTTTCTCTAAGAAGATCAATGTCATTAGTCTAGTAATCTTTCTAGGAATTGCCGCTGTTATGGTTATCTTCCCTCTTTTTAAACCTGTTGTCCTAAGTGACCAGGAGTCTACCCAGGCGGATATGGCTCCCAGTAGGAATATGATGAAGATTCCTCAGGGTGACTACACTGTAATAAGCCAGGGCAGGAGCTTTGGCATGGGTCTTACAAGGGATGGTGAGATAAAAACCTGGGGTAATGCCAAAATCGGAAAACAAAATCTAGCCGAGGTGCCCGATGAAGTAAAAGAGGCTGATATAGTAGACATTTCCGTGGGCTTTGACCACGTCATGGCCCTGGATAGGGAGGGAAGGGTTTATACCTGGGGAAACAATAGGCTCCGCCAGGTAAAGCTTCCAAATGATGTCGCCAAAATGACCAATATCCAGCAGATAATCGGAGGTTCCCAGGTCTCTATTATCCTAACCGAGGATGGAGAGGTAAAGATCTGGGGTAATGAGAATAACTTTGACTACAGGGCAAAAAATGACCATCAGGGCAACCTAGCTAAGCTGGCTGTAGCAACCGATACCATATTTGGTCTTACCAGGGATGGAGAAATTGTCTACCTGGGTAGGCAAAAGGGCTATCTTGCAACCTCAGCCCCTGAAGGAAATAACTTTATAGATATAGTGGGTTCAGCCAAGAGCTTTGCAGGCATCACCTCCGATGGCCAGGTTCATACCTGGGGCAATAAGACCCATAGGGGTGAGGGAGTAGTCCCAGAGGAGCTAATAGGTAGACCGGTAAAAATTAGTGCAGGCCGCTACCACTATAGCCTCCTTATGGAGGATGGCTCAGTCCAGGCCTTTGGTGATAATTCCTTGAAACAGACCGCTACTCCTGGGTCTGTCAGCTCAGGTGTTAGAGACGTCTTCTCAGGCTACTACCAGAACTACGCCATCAAGGAAGATGGCAGTGTGGTGACCTGGGGCCATAAGGGCTACCTTATGGGTACCGATGAGTTTGGACGGGACCTATGGACCAGGCTTATGAACGGTGGCCAGATGACCCTGACCATAGGGGCCGTGGCTGTGCTTATTTCAACTGTTATAGGGATTACAGTAGGTGGGATTTCAGGCTACTTTGGAGGGACTGTTGACCTTATCCTCCAGAGGATTTCAGAGATGATAGCCTCCCTGCCCTTTCTTCCCTTTGCTATGATTTTAAATGCTCTTATAGGCAATGCCATGAATCCAACCCAGAGAATATATCTCATGATGATTATCCTGGGCCTTCTCTCCTGGACTAACCTGCAAAGGCTGGTTAGAGCCCAGGTCCTTTCAGTAAGAGAGCAGGAGTTTGTGGTGGCAGCCAAGAGTGTTGGAGTCAAGGAGGGTGAGATAGTTTTTCGCCATATAATCCCCAATGTTATATCGGTAATTATAGTTACTACGACCCTGAGTTTTGCTGGAAGTATGCTGACAGAGTCTTCTCTTTCCTTCCTGGGCTTTGGTGTTAAACCTCCAATTCCCACCTGGGGCAACATGCTTCACGGGGCCAATAACTCTATTATCATTCAAACCTATTGGTGGAGATGGGTCTTCCCCTCCATAGCCCTGAGTTTGACAGTAATAGCGGTAAACCTCATTGGCGATGGCCTCAGGGATGCAATAGATCCCAGAAGCCAGGATAGATAGGAGGAAAAATGCCCTTATTAGAAATAAAGCACCTGCATACCTATTTTGAGACAAAAAAAGGTACTGTAAAGGCTGTTAATGATGTCTCCTATACGGTGGATGCTGGTAAGACCCTGGGAATTGTAGGAGAGTCGGGTAGCGGGAAAACCGTTTCGGTTATGAGTATAATAAAGCTCCTAGATGGCAATGGCTATATTGCTGGGGGAGAAGTCTGGTTTGATGGCAAGGACCTATCCAAGTTTTCCCTGGATGAGATAAGAAAGATCCGAGGCAATGATATCTCGGTGATCTTCCAGGAGCCCATGACCTCCCTAAATCCCATCTTTACTGTAGAAAAGCAGATTTCTGAGCCCTTTATACTCCACCAGGGCCTGACCAAGGCCCAGGCTGCTAAGCGGACTGTGGAGATGCTGGAGCTAGTAAAGATACCCAATCCCGATAAGGTGGCCCAGCAGTATCCCCACCAGCTTTCCGGTGGAATGCGCCAGAGGGTTATGATAGCCATGGCCCTGGCCTGTGAGCCCAAGCTCCTTATAGCCGATGAGCCCACAACTGCCCTGGATGTTACCATCCAGGCCCAGATCCTCAAGCTTATGAATGACTTAAAGACCAAGGTCAATGCGTCAATTATCTTTGTTACCCATGATCTGGGAGTTATAAATGAAATGGCAGATGAGGTGGCAGTCATGTACTGTGGCCAGGTGGTTGAGCAGGCCTCGGTGGAAGCAATATTTGGTAGGGACTCCAGATGGAGCCATCCCTATACCGAGGGCCTTCTAGTATCGGTCCCCAGGCTTGATACCGAGCCCGGCGCCAGGCTAGAAGCTATTCCCGGTGCTGTGCCCCATCCCCTGGATCTACCCAAGGGTTGTAAATTTGCTCCCCGCTGTAAATACGCCACCCAGCGCTGTCTTGATGAGGAACCACCTCTAGAGGAGATCGAAGAAGACCATAAGGTTCGATGCTTCTATCCAGAAAAGGGGGTGAGAAGCAATGGATAAGAAAATACTCTTTAGTTTAAGGGGAGTAAAGAAGTACTTCCCCCTGAAAAAGGAGTCCATGTTTCAAAAGGACCAGCTCTTTGTAAGAGCCAATGAAGATATAAACCTGGATATTTATGAAGGAGAAACCCTGGGTCTTGTTGGAGAGTCAGGCTGCGGTAAGTCCACCCTAGGTAGGACCCTGCTCCAGCTCTATCCAGCCACCGAGGGGGAGATCCTCTACTATGGTGATGATCCCACAGGAGAAAACCCAGTGGATCTTACTAAGCTGCCCAAGGAAAAAATCAGGCACATGAGAAAGGATCTCCAGCTGATCTTCCAGGATCCCTACTCCTCACTAAATCCCAGGATGACAGTGGGACAGATCATATCCGAGGGTCTCAGAGCCCATGGGATTTTTGACAAGCACGATGAGAAAAGCCAGGCCTATACCCTGGATGTCATGGAGCAGTGCGGTCTTGCACCCTACTTTGTCCACCGCTATCCCCACCAGTTTTCCGGTGGCCAGCGCCAGAGGATAGGTATTGCAAGAAGCGTTGCTCTAAAGCCAAAGTTTATAGTGGCCGACGAGCCGGTTTCTGCCCTGGACGTCTCCATCCAGTCCCAGATTATTAACCTGCTGCTGGACCTTAAGAGGGAAGAAAACCTGACCTATCTTTTTATCTCCCATGACCTATCGGTCATCAAGTATATTAGTGATAGGGTAGGGGTAATGTATCTTGGAAATATAGTGGAGCTTACAGAGACTGAAAAGCTCTATGAACACCCCATGCACCCCTATACCGAGGCCCTTCTCCAGGCCATTCCCACCACCGATGTGGACAACAAGAAGAAGATAAGAATCCTGGAAGGGGATATACCAAGTCCCATTAATCCCCCACCGGGATGTAAGTTCCACACCAGATGCAGGTATGCCACCGATGTATGTAGGGAGGTAGTACCGGAAATGAGGGAGCTGGAGCCAGGCCACTTTGTAGCCTGCCACCATCCCCTGAGGGTGAAAGATGTTTTATAAAGATAAGATAGATAGGATATTTGAAGCTAAAAGTAAAGAGAAGAGCTCCTCTGAGGATCTTGAAGACCTAAATAAGTATAAGAACCAGGTGGAGCTGGAAAAGGGAGATTTTCTATCCATGGTGATAGGAGCCTACTACGCCTTTCTCCCTATCTTTCTTGTGCTCTTTATCATCCTTTATCTTGTCAGACCCTGGCAGTAAAGCTAGGCCTTCTCCTATGGGAGGAGGTTTTTTTTATTTGTACTTATGGGGTGAAATGTTATATACTGGCCTTGGAAGAACTTTAACATAGGAGGTAAAATGAATTTCACATTACTTAAATGGCAGGTTGAGGAAAAAGTCGGCATTCTCAGTATAAATAGCCCTGAAACCCTAAATGCCCTTAATACTAAACTCCTTAGGGAGCTGGAGTCCTGGGTTGATGGCCTGGATTATGAGGCTCTAAGGGCCCTTATCATAACTGGAGAAGGCAGGGCCTTTGTGGCAGGAGCTGATATCAAGGAGATGGAAAGTTTAAGTGTGGAGGAGGCTCTGGACTTTGCTAGGCTGGGTTCCAGGGTTTTTAGGAAGATCGAAAAGCTACCTCTACCAGTCCTGGCAGCAGTCAATGGCTTTGCCCTGGGCGGAGGCTGTGAACTGGCTCTAGCCTGTGATATTCGCCTGGCCTCCAGCAAGGCTAAGCTGGGTCAACCAGAGGTGGGCCTAGGCATTACACCGGGCTTTTCTGGCACTGTTAGGCTAGCTAGACTTGTGGGCCCTGGAAGAGCCAAGGAGCTTATCTATACAGGAAGGGTGATTAGAGCTGATGAGGCTCTGGAGATGGGACTTGTAAACCAGGTGGTGGAGCCTGAAGAGCTTATGGATAGGGCCAGGGAGATGGCTAGCCTTATAGCAGCTAACTCATCCTCGGCTGTTTCTAAATCCAAAGAGGCTATTGATAGGGGACTGGACCAGGATATAGATGGAGCTATACTTACGGAAAATGACCTCTTTGCCCTTTGTTTTGCCCATGAAGATCAAAAAGAAGGCATGAAGGCCTTTGTAGATAAAAGGAAAGCTGAATTTAAATAGGAGGAAAAATGAAATTTGGAGTAGTTGGAACAGGTACTATGGGTGCAGGAATTGCACAGATTCTAGCTCAAAAGGGCCATGAAGTAGTAATGATGGCCCGTAGGGAATCATCAATTGAAAGGGGCCTTGCCACAATTAACAAGGGCCTTTCTAGACTGGTTAAAAAAGAGAAGATGACTGAGGAGGAGCTGGAAGGGGTTATGGCCCTGGTTAAGGGAACCACAGAACTTGAAGATTTAAAGGATGTAGATTTTATTATTGAGGCTGCCGCCGAGGAGATAGAGGCAAAAAAAGAACTCTTTGCAAAGCTTGATGAGTTACTTGCCGAGGATGTTATTCTAGCAACCAACACCTCCTCTCTATCCATAACTGAAATTGCCTCTGCCACCAATCGTCCTGGCAAGGTAATAGGTATGCACTTTTTCAATCCAGTTCCCATGATGAAGCTGGTTGAGGTGATCTGTGGTGTGGCAACGGAAAAGGAAGTAGAAGAGCGGGTATTTGCCCTGGCTGAGGAGCTGGGTAAGACCCCTGTAAGGGTAGAAGAAGCTCCAGGTTTTGTAGTAAACCGTATACTTATTCCCATGATAAATGAGGGGGTTGGAATCCTAGCCGATGGCGTTGCCAGTGCAGAGGATATTGATAAGTCCATGATGCTGGGTGCCAACCATCCCATGGGGCCCCTGGCTCTTGGAGACCTGGTGGGACTGGATGTTTGCTTAAATATTATGGATGTACTCTACACCGAGTACCAGGACCCAAAATACAGAGCCCACAGCCTTTTAAGAAAGATGGTAAGGGCTGGGCATCTGGGTAGAAAGACTAAGAAGGGCTTCTACGACTATTAGAAGAACTTTTTCTCAGAAAGGAATAAGGGACCTATCTATTAGTAGATGGGTCCCTTATCTTTTCTAAATACCTTATAGGTTTTAACTTTATTTCTGGTTTATTCCAGCTACATGGCTGATTGGCAGGGCAAACATAAGGCCTTCATTGGGCTTGTCCAGTTCTCCTACAACGGACTTAATGGCCTCCATGGCCTTTAAAAGGAGTTCCTCGGAGTCAACCACGGTGAAGACCGTCTTATTATAGGGGTGGTCCCTATCAAAGCTGCTTCTTAGAGCTGCAAAGAGGGGGACATTGGTCATTTCAGCTGCCACTATTGTAGAGCCCATGCCCTGGGAGTCCAGGATGGTGGCCCCCTTGACCCCAGCTTTTTTCAGGGAGATCAGGACCTCCTCCAAGTATTGGGTTTTATTTAGAACTAAGAAAAGTACGTACATATATCCTCCTAGACCCGGGCTTCTCCGGCTTTTTCAATGGCTATTTTCGCAAAGACAGGTCCTAGAATTTCAAAAACCAGGACAGAAAAGAGAATCACACTTATAATTTCATGGCTGTAGCCGGGAAGCTCCCTGGCCACAATCATGGATAGGCCTATGGATATGCCTCCCTGGGGTAGTAGAGCTAAGCCAATGTATTTTTGGACCTTTTTACTAGAACCCGCTCTTTTGGCTCCCAGGGTGGCTCCCAGCCACTTGCCACTGCCTCTTGAGAGGACATAGAGTAGGCCCATAAGACCTATGCTAGCCAGAACCCTCAGGTCTAGGCTGGCACCTGCAAAGGCAAAAAATAGCACGTTAAAGGGATTCATAAACCTATTAAGATTGGAAAAGCTCCTTATAGAGTGGGGAACCAGGTTGCAGATAACTCCCCCCAGCACCATGGCTGTTAAAAGGGGAGATACACTGAATTTGTAGCTCAGGGCCAGGTTCATAAAGAGTAGGGCCAGATGGGCTACCAGGTCCTCATCCTCGCTTTTTATAAAGACTCGAAGCTTGGAGAAAACCAGGGCCAGGACAAAGCCAATCACCAGTGCAAGCAGAATCTCCTTTAAGGGGTTATAAAAAAGGTTAAAGATAGAGATGGACTGGCCACCACTAACAAGCTTGGCTATCGACAGGCCTACTCCAAAAACCACAACTCCCAGTACGTCGTCCAGGGCTGTTATGGGTAGGATGGTGTCCGACAGGGGGCCCTTGGCCCTGTACTGCTGGATGACCATCATGGTTCCTGCTGGAGCAGTGGCAGCTGACATGGGGGCTATAACAAGGCTAAAGACAAGGTCCTGCCTTATAGAAACATGACTAGAAAGACCAGGACCACCACAACCAGGACCTCATAGGCAGTGATAAGTAGAACCTCCCTACCCAGTTTTTTTAAAGTCCTCCCATAAAAAGGCCGAGCCTATGTTAAAGGCTATGGCAACCAGGGCAAAGTCATTGATAAATTCAATTATCTTTGTTTCTCCAGGTCCTATTAGATTAAAAAGACTGGGGCCAAGTAATAGTCATCCTATAAGATAGCCAGTTACGCTGGGTAGTCTTAATTTTCCCAGGAGCTTGGCCATAATAAAGGCAAAAATAAATAGTAGTGCAAGTTTAAAATACAAATCCAATAATTCCTCCTCAAGTTATAGTCCTATCCATTATAGGTTAAGGCCGCCTATCCTTCAAAATACTAACGGGTGGATCCTTAAAGATTTTTTTCCTAGTTGGTTACTTTTGTGAAATAGAAAACAGGCTTTAGCCCCAATTCTTTGTTAAATTCAAGAATATTCTTGCATAAATAGAGGTAAATCAAGTATAATTAAGCTAATCAAGAATAGGTAAATAGAGGCGCGTTTAAAGGGTAGGAGCAGGGCTAGTCGAGGGGGCAATCGTGCGCTGCTGTGAAGGGTTAAACGCCGAAAGAAATAAGTCCTGCCCGGCTTTTTTCTTGGTGGATGGGTGGACGCCCTACACTGTCATGATCTTCATGGAGCGCTATTTATGTTTTGTTGAAAGATAAAACATGTAGGGCTTTTTTTAAGCCAAATAGGAAGGGAGAGAGTATGGATTCTACTATTAGACTGAGAATGAGTACTGCCGATGCCCATTATGGAGGCAATCTGGTTGACGGAGCCAAAATGCTCCAGCTCTTTGGTGATGTGGCTACAGAACTACTGGTTCGTAGAGACGGTGATGAGGGGCTCTTTGTTGCCTATGACATGGTGGAGTTTTCTGCACCGGTCTATGCTGGAGATTTTATTGAAGCCAGGGGCAGGATTGTTAGTGAGGGTTCCAGCTCTAGGAAGATGGAATTTGAAGCCTATAAGGTCATAGTTCCTAGACCTGATATCAGCGATTCAGCCTGTGATGTTTTAGAAGAACCTCTACTAGTATGCAAGGCCAGTGGAACCTGTGTTGTTCCCAAAAACAAACAACGGAGGTAGATATGAGTAAACTAATTATTACAGCTGCCATTTGTGGTGCCGAGGTAACTAAAGAACATAACCCTGCTGTTCCCTACACAGTTGAAGAAATTGCCAGGGAAGCCAAGAGTGCCTATGATGCAGGGGCCAGTATTATACATCTCCACGTCAGAGAAGATGATGGAACACCTACCCAGGACAAGGCCCGTTTTGAGGCTTGTATTAATGCCATTAGAGAGGTTGCCCCCGATGTAATCATCCAGCCCTCCACCGGTGGAGCCGTTGGCATGACCGACCTGGAAAGACTTCAGCCCACAGAGATTGAAGGCACTGAAATGGCTACTCTAGACTGTGGAACCCTAAACTTTGGTGGCGATGAGATCTTTGTAAACTCTGAAAACACCATTAAGAACTTTGGAAAAATTATGATAGAAAGAGGAATCAAGCCTGAAATCGAGGTCTTTGATAAGGGCATGGTAGACTATGCTATCCGTTTTGAAAAGCAGGGCTTTATTAAAAAACCTATGCACTTTGACTTTGTTCTAGGAGTCCAGATGGCTGCTTCTGCCAGGGACCTGGCCTTTATGGTGGATAGCATTCCTCAGGGTTCAACCTGGACCGTGGCAGGCATTGGCCGCCATGAGTTCCCCATGGCAGCTATAGGCATTGCCATGGGAGGTCATGTAAGGGTTGGCTTTGAAGACAACATCTACCTGGATAGAGGAGTCCTTGCTAAGAGCAATGGTGAACTAGTAGAAAGAGTAGTTAGACTAGCTAAGGAACTGGGAAGAGAAATCGCTACGCCTGCAGAGGCAAGGGAAATTTTAGGACTAAAGGAGAGATAAGATGAGTCTAGGATGCAAGTACGGAACCCATAGAGTAATTGAGCCCAAGGGAGTTCTTCCCCAGGCAGCCCAGAAAATCGACAATGACATGAAGATCTATGACAATGAGATCCTGGTTGATGTCATTGCCCTAAATATTGACTCGGCAAGCTTTACCCAAATAGTAAATGCCTGTGATCACGATGTTGAAAAAATCAAGGAGATGATCACCGGGATTGTAGCTGAGCGTGGCAAGATGCAAAACCCTGTAACTGGCAGTGGTGGAATGCTAATAGGTACAGTAAAGGAGATCGGCTCAGCCCTAAAGGACAAGGTGGATATAAAGGAGGGTGACAAGATTGCAACCCTGGTCAGCCTATCTTTAACTCCACTAAAGATTAATAGCATCAAGGAAGTCTACCAGGAGATTGATAGGGTAGAGATCGATGGAACCGCCATCCTCTTTGAATCAGGAATCTATGCTAAACTTCCCGATGACATGACAGAAAACCTAGCCCTGGCTGCTCTGGATGTTGCCGGTGCACCAGCCCAGACTGCCAAGCTTGTAAAGCCAGGAGACAGGGTTCTAGTCCTGGGTGGTAGCGGCAAGAGCGGCATGATGTGTGTCTATGAAGCTAAAAAACGTGTAGGTCCTACAGGCAAGGTAGTTGCCATGGTTTCTAGAGAAGCCACTAGAGAGCGTCTAGCCTCCCTGGGCTACGCCGATGAGATCTTTGTAGCCAATGTCCAGGCTCCCATGGAGGTCCTAGACAAGGCCCTGGCGGCCAATGATGGCAAGGAATATGACATAGCCATTAACGTAGTCAATGTTCCCAACGCAGAAATGTCCACCATCCTGCCCGTTAGAGACGGTGGAATCGTCTACTTCTTTAGCATGGCAACCTCCTTTACCAAGGCAGCCCTTGGCGCCGAAGGTGTCGGCAAGGATGTCACCATGATAGTTGGAAATGGCTACACCAAGGACCACGCTGAGATTACCCTGGAGGAGCTCCGGGAGTCCGATAAACTAAGAGAAATTTTTGAGAAACTTTATCTATAAAGGAGAAAAAAATGAATTTAGAAGCTGAAGCAAGAAGGGAGAAACTCTTTCCTGGAGTTTCCGATGAGGACTGGAAGAGTTGGAAGTGGCAGGTAAGAAACCGCGTAGAAAATCTTGAAGAACTTAAAAAGTATATTCCTTTAACCCAGGAGGAAGAAGAAGGGGTTAAGACAACCCTTGAAACCCTCCGCATGGCAATAACCCCCTACTACCTATCCCTGATTGATCCTGAGGATCCCCATGATCCTGTGAGAAAGCAGGCTGTACCTACAGTTAATGAAGTCCATAAGAGTCCCTGGGACCTACTGGACCCACTTAGTGAAGATGAGGACTCCCCAGTACCAGGAATAACCCACCGTTATCCTGATAGGGTGCTCTTTCTAATCACAGACCAGTGTAGTATGTATTGCCGCCACTGTACTAGAAGGCGCTTTGCAGGCCAGACCGATGCTGCAGTAAATAAGAGCCAGATTGACGCTGGCATTGACTATATTGCTAGGACTCCTGCTGTAAGAGACGTTCTTCTCTCCGGTGGAGACGCCCTACTTATGAGCGATGATAGGCTAGAGGACATAGTAAGTAGACTAAGGGCTATCCCCCATGTGGAGATCATCCGTATAGGAAGTAGGGTTCCTGTGGTCATGCCCCAGCGCATCACCGAGGACCTGGTCAACATGCTAAAGAAGTACCATCCTATTTGGCTAAATACCCACTTCAACCATCCCAATGAGATTACCAGGGAATCTGCCGAGGCCTGTGAACTTATGGCCAATGCCGGTATCCCCCTGGGCAACCAGTCAGTTCTACTCAAGGGTGTAAATGACTGCGTTCATATAATGAAGGATTTGGTACAAAAACTTGTAAGGATCAGGGTTCGTCCCTACTACATCTACCAGTGTGACCTAAGCTTTGGCCTAGAGCACTTTAGAACCTCGGTTTCCAAGGGAATTGAAATCATTGAAGGTCTAAGGGGCCATACCTCGGGCTACGCTGTGCCCACCTTTGTTGTCGACGCTCCAGGTGGTGGTGGTAAGACACCTGTCATGCCTAACTATGTAATCAGCCAGTCAGCAAATAGAGTGGTTCTAAGAAACTACGAAGGGGTTATTACAACCTACACTGAACCTGATTGCTATGTTCCCGATTGCCACTGCGATGTATGCACAGGTAAAAGGGAAGAAAAACTTGAGGGTGTTGCAGCTCTACTGGCAGGAGACCATATGGCTATTGAGCCTGCCCATCTTGCCCGTAAAGAAAGACATGTTGATAAATAAACTAAAGGGCCTTAGAAGTCTTGCCATTATAGGTATGGATAAAAATGCCGGCAAGACTACGGTGCTAAATCATCTAATCCAAGAAGCCAAGGCGGTGGGTTTTACCCCCACCTTGGCTCTTACTAGTATAGGAAGGGATGGCGAGGAAAAGGACCTGGTAACCTCCAGTGCTAAGCCTAGGATCTACGTCTATCCCGGTACCTTGGTAGCCACTAGCAGGGATCTTTTAAAGCGCTGTGATCTGACTAAGGAGATTCTGGAGACCACCGGGATCAATACACCCACAGGGGAGGTTATCCTCTTTAGGGCTATAAGTTCGGGCTTTGTAGAAATAGCAGGTCCCTCCAGCGTAGAGGGGGCAAGAAAAATCAAGGAAGCCTTTTTAGAAATAGACCCAGAGAGCTTCTACCTGGTGGATGGAGCCCTATCTAGAAAGAGCACTGCGGGGCACTTTCTAACCGATGGAGCTATTCTTGCCACAGGAGCTAGCACCTCCTCTTCCATGGATAGGGTGGTGGATAGGACCCTGACCATGGTGGAGATCTTTAAAAGCCCTAAACTCAGTGAAGACTACCAGCTTGTCAAAGAAAAGCTCCAGGAGTCTAGGCTGGTGGTCTTTGGTGAGGACACTAGGACGCTGGAGGTGGACCTGGCCTTTAGTGCAGCCAAGGAAGCGGCAGAGCTTATAGATGATAGCACCAGGCTTATAGCTATTAGAGGGGTTGTCACCGACTCCTTTATAAATTCCCTTATGGCAGGGGCCAATCTCAGGGGAAAGACCCTGGTAATCGAGGATGCCACCAGGCTGATAATTAGCAGTGAGGTCTGGAAAAAGCTTAAAAACCTGGGGGTAGTTATCAGGGTCCTGCAGAAAATTAAGCTTATTGCCCTGACAATCAACCCCTTTTCTCCTAGGGGGCTGCACTTTGATAGCCGAGAGTTTGAAAGAAGGCTGGCCCTGGGGACTGATCTTGATATTTACGATGTAGGGAGGGAGCATGCTTCTTAACATGGAAGAAAGAAGGGATATTGGCCTTGAGTATGTTTTTGAAAAACTCCAGGTCATGACCCCCTATGGAGAAAGAAGAAAGGCCCAGAGGAAGCTCTATAGGCCCGGCGAAGAGGGGGCTCTAGTCGAAGAGCTTGAAGCAGTCCTTCATTTTACTGGGGCTCTAAGGGAAAAATCCTACTCTCTACATAGTCTCCAGTATGACTTCTGTAGGCTAAAGGATGTCTCGGGTTCTATTTTAAGGGCCACTAGAGGGGCTATCCTGGATGAGGTGGAGCTCTTTGAAATCAAGGGCTTTGCCAGAATAATTGCAAGTCTCATAGAAAAGCTAGAGGATATTAAGCTGCCTCCTGGCTTTAGTATAAAAAGCCTGGAGGGGGTGGAGAGGCTCCTGGACCCTGAAGCTACTGGCCTTCTCACCTTCTATGTCTATGATAGCTATAGCGAGAGGCTTAGCTCTATCAGGCAGGAAAAAAGAGCCTTAGAAGAAAAAATATATAGGTCTAAGGGAGATAAACAGGAAGAACTCCTGGAAGAAAGGGCCCAGCTGGTCCTTGAAGAAGAGGAGGAGGAGAGGCAAATAAGAAAGTCCCTCTCCAGAGATATTGCAAGCTCCAGGGAGGACTTCTATCACAACATGGAGGCCCTGGGAAAACTTGACCACTGGCTGGCCAAGGCAGAGCTTTCCCTGGACTATGGCTACTGTATGCCTGAAATTACAGATAGAGTGGCAGTGGAGCTTGAAGAGGCCACAAGTCCTCTTATGGTGGACCTACTAAAAAGGGAGATGCTGGACTTTCAAAGCCTTAGTATGGAGCTTCATTCAGGTACAACCATAGTTACCGGGGCCAACATGGGAGGTAAGAGCGTCGGTCTTAAGACCCTGCTACTTAATGTCATGCTGGTCCACCTGGGTATGCTGCCCTTTGCCAGGAAGATGACTCTGGGGCTTTTAGACTTTGTCTTTTACCTGGGAGATGACTATGAGGATGTAAGGTCGGGGCTTTCCAGCTTTGGGGCTGAGGTCATTAAAATAAGGGATATTTTGCAGAGGGCTGAGAGTCAGGTGGGGCTTCTTGTCCTGGATGAGCCTGCCAGGGGGACCAATCCCCGGGAAGGCAGGGCCCTGGTCAAGGGCCTGGCCCAGCACTTTGTGGATAAGAAGTCTATGCTTCTTATGGCTACCCACTTTGATCAGATAGTGGATAAGGGAATGGTCCACTATCAAATACGGGGTTTTGAAGGGGTAGACTTTGAAAAACTAAGGGCCAGTGCGGAGTTTAAGGAAAGACGCTCCCTGGACCTACTAAGAAGCCAGATGGACTACCGTCTGGAAAGGGTCAGGGGGGATAGAGAGGTTCCAAGGGATGCTCTGAGGATTTGTGCTCTACTGGGCCTTGATGAGAAGCTCATCGAGGCCATAAATCAACTGTTATAGGGAGGAACATTTGAGTAAACTAAATTTAGATTGGAAGAAGGTGGAGAGGGCCAGAAAGCTGGCTGAGAGTATTGCCAGGGATACCCAGCAGTTTGTTGACCTACATACCACTGTTACCGTGGAGAGGACTATTTGCCGTCTTCTTGGTATAGATGGAGTAAATGAGGTGGAGGTTCCCCTGCCCAATGTGGTGGTGGACCAGCTGGCTAGGAACAAGGCCCTGGGAGTTGGAGCTGCCTTTTATATTTCCAATGCCATGATTCAAAAGAAGATGACTCCCCAGGAAATTGCCGAGGCAGTGTCCAGGGAGGAGCTGGATATAACCAAGCTTCCCCTGGCCGATGAGTTTGAAATAAAGATGAATATCGATAGGACTGCCAGGGATATGGTGGAGAGGATCAGAAAAAATAGGGCCGATAGGGATAACTATCTAGCGAGATTTGGCGACGCCGAAGGCCCCTACCTCTATGTAATTGTTGCTACTGGAAATATCTATGAGGATATAATCCAGGCCAAGGCGGCTGCCAAGCAGGGAGCCGATATAATTGCAGTCATCAGGACCACTGGCCAGAGTCTTCTTGACTATGTGCCCTATGGGCCAACCACCGAGGGCTTTGGTGGCACCATGGCAACCCAGGAGAACTTTAGGCTGATGAGGGCTGCCCTGGATGAGGTGGGTGAGGAGCTGGGAAGATATATCAGGCTCTGTAACTACTGCTCGGGGCTTTGCATGCCTGAGATTGCTGCCATGGGAGCTATTGAGAGGCTGGATGTTATGCTAAACGACGCCCTCTATGGCATCCTCTTTAGAGATATAAATATGAAAAGGACCCTGGTGGACCAGTATTTCTCCAGGATGATAAATGGCTTTGCTGGGGTTATTATAAATACCGGTGAGGACAACTACCTGACCACTGCCGACGCCTATGAAGAGGCCCATACAGTACTAGCTAGCCAGTTTATCAACGAGCAGTTTGCCCTGATGGCTGGCCTACCCGAGGAGCAGATGGGCCTGGGCCACGCCTTTGAGATGGACCCTGAGCTTGAGAATGCCTTTGTCTATGAACTGGCCCAGGCTCAAATGGCCAGGGAGATCTTCCCCAAGGCTCCTCTAAAGTACATGCCTCCTACCAAGTTTATGACTGGAAATATCTTTAGAGGCCATATCCAGGACGCCCTCTTTAACATGGTGACTGTCCTTACGGGCCAGAAGCTCCAGCTTCTAGGTATGATGACCGAGGCTATCCATACTCCCTTTATGTCGGATAGGGCTCTGGCTATTGAAAATGCCGAGTATATCTATAGGACCATGAAGGGCCTAAGGGATGAGATCCAGTTTAAACCCGGTGGTGTCATGGAAAAAAGAGCTGCCTTTGTTCTGGATGAGGCTATTGTCCTTCTTGAAGAAATGGAGGGCCTGGGTCTTTTCAAGTGTCTAGAGCTGGGTAAGTTTGGCGATGTTAAAAGACCCCAGGATGGGGGCAAGGGCCTGGCTGGCGTTGTGGTAAAGGAGAAGGAGTACTTCAACCCCTTTATTGAGCTTTTTCTTGAAAGGGAGGTAGACTAATGGCAGCTGATGTTAATAAGAGTTTGGATCTAACCAATCTAAGGCCCTATGGGGATACCATGAACGATGGTAAGGTGCAGCTTTCCTTTACCCTACCTGTCAAGGATGATGAGAGGGGAGTGGAGGCTGCCAAGGAATTGGCTAAGAAGATGGGCCTTCTAGAGCCCCTGGTGGCCTGGCACGAGGCCCTGGATGAGGATTTTACCTTCTATGTGGTCTATGGTTCTGTCTCCTTTGGGGTCAACTACGATGAGATCCAGGTGGACACGGTGGAAATTGATACCATGACCATGGAGGAGACCGATAGCTTTATTAAAGAGAAAATTGGCAGGCCTATAGTAATAGTGGGGGCCTCCACTGGTACCGACGCCCATACCGTGGGCATTGACGCCATTATGAATATGAAGGGCTATGCGGGCCACTTTGGCCTGGAGCGCTATGAGATGATAGAGGCCTATAACCTGGGTAGCCAGGTGGAAAATGAGGAGTTTATCCGCCAGGCTGTGGAGAAAAAGGCCGATATCCTCCTGGTCAGCCAGACTGTAACCCAGAAGGATGTCCATATCCACAACATGACCCATCTGGTGGAGCTCCTGGAAGCTGAGGGACTCAGGGATAAGGTAATCCTTATAGCCGGTGGTCCCAGGGTAGGCAATGAGCTGGCCAAGGAACTTGGCTATGATGCTGGCTTTGGGCCAGGGAAGTTTGCCGATGATGTGGCTACCTATGTGGTGGAGGAGTTTGTGGCCCGGGGCATGAAATAGAACCTAGAGGAGAGCTATCATGAAGATGGCTCTTTTTTTCTTGGCTATAAAAAATTTAAGTAAAATTTTTAAGATGGATTTTATGTTATAGTAGTCAAGGAGATTACTTGAAAATGTAAGGAAAGATGATGAAGACAAGAAAAATTTATGAAGACGCCTATATAAGAAACCATAGAGCCAAGGTCCTGGGTTTTTCCCAGGATGGGGCCCTTATTTTGGATGAGACTATCTTTTACCCCGAGGGTGGTGGCCAGCTGGCCGATGAGGGCTATATCCAGGGGGTCAGGGTCCTGGACGTCCAGGAGGATGGAGACAAAATCCTCCACTATATGGAGTCCACCGAGGATTTTTTCCTGGGTAGGGAGGTAGAGCTTGATATAGACTGGGAAGTTCGCTTTAACAACATGCAGCAGCACACGGGAGAGCATATCCTCTCAGGCATAGCCCAGAGTCTTTTTAATACCTTTAATGTAGGTTTTAGTATAGGTAGGGATATGATGAGGGTGGACTATGATAGGCTCCTCAGCTGGGAGGACCTGGAGGTCCTGGAGAGAAAAACCAATGAGGCTATCAGTAGAAATGTGCCCATTGTCTCCTTTTACCCTAGGCCTGAGGTCCTGGAGTCCCTGCCCTATAGGTCAAAAAAGGACCTGGAGGGGGACGTGCGGATAATCGAGGTCAAGGGCTATGACATATGTACCTGCTGTGGTACCCATGTCCGCCACAGTGGTGAGGTGGGTCTTCTTAAGATCCTGTCCAGGGAAAATTATAAGGGCGGGGTCAGGCTAGAGATCCTCTGTGGCTTCAAGGCCCTGGACTATTTTGATAGGCTGGTTAAACAATCGGCTAGGCTGAGCCACGCTCTAAGTGCTCCTATCCTGGACCTGGAGCCTGCCCTAAATCAGATAATTGAGGACAGGGAGGAGATAAAAAAGCTCTCTGTTTTAAAGGATGAGGAGCTTATGGCTCTAAAGCTAGAGAGCCTGGATAGAAAAAATAGCCTTATTGTCTTTGAGGAGACCCTCAGGGGCAAGAGCTTTAAAAGATATGTAGTGGAACTTGCCAGGGATAGGGAGGGTAGGCTCTTTGTCTTTAGCCCTGAAGAGGATGGTTTTAACTTTAGCTTTGTAAGTCCAGGGGAGGATATATCCCCCATTGGAAGGGCCTTTCTCCAGGACTTTGGTGGTAAGGGAGGAGGCCGGGGAGTTACTTTCCAGGGCTTTGTAGAGGAGACCGATAGGAAGAGGTTAGAAAAATGGTTAGAGAAATACATGTAGAGGTAATTGAGCCCAGGTATGCAGAGACTGATATGATGGGGGTTGTCTACCATGCCAACTATCTTGTCTGGTGCGAAGTGGCTAGGACTGGCCTCTATACCCATCTGGGCTACAGCTATGAAAAAATCAGAGACGACAAAATGCTCTGGCCAGTAAGGAGGGCTTCTTTAGATTATAGAAGACCTGCTCTCTATGGAAAAAAAATCTATGTCAAGACAAAAATAACAAGCTTTTCAGGAGTAAGGCTTATCTATAGCTATGAGTTTTCCGATGGGGAGAATCTTCTGGCTACTGCTACAACAGAGCATGGGATTACTGATGTAAACCTCAGGGTTGCCAATCTATACAAACATGACCCTGCTATGGCAGAAAAGCTTGCAAACTACATGGAGCTATGTAGGGATGAGTAAGATAAAAATTCATGACCTTAGCCACGCCGGTGAGGGAGTGGGCAGGTTAGAGGGTAAGGTGTGTTTTGTTCCAGGGCTTCTTCCAGGTGAAGAGGCCCTTATTGAAATTACTGAGAGTAAGAAGCGCTACCAGAGGGGTAGGGTGTTGGAGATAATAAAGGCCAGCCCCCACAGACTTATGGACTACAGTGAAGACCTGGGTGCTTGTCCCCTTAGGGCTCTTGACTACAGTGAGGAGTTCAAGTGGAAAAAGAGCTCCACTGAGAGGGCCTTTAAGAAAATAGCTGGCCTTGATATAAGACTAGAGGACCTCTTCCCAGCAGAAAAGACCCTCCACTATAGAAATAAGATTACCCTTTTTATGGATAAGGGAAGGCTGGGTTTTAGAAAGCAAAATTCCCATGAGCTGGCAGAGCCTGGACTTTGCAGGCTGGCCCATAGGGATCTTGAAAACCTCTACCCTATCCTTGAGGGAGAAAGGGGCTTCCACTCGGTTATCCTAAGGAGGTCTGACCAGGGGATTATGGTTATTCTTCTGGGAGAAAAGCCTCTTATTGAAGAGGACTTTTTAGACAGCCTTGAAGAAAGGGGAGCCAGGTCCATATATCTATCTAGGGAGAAAAAATCAGACCCCAGTCTCTCTGGTAATTTAAAACTACTAAGGGGAAAGGAAACCCTGGACTACACCGTAAAAAACAGAGTTTTCTCTCTAAGCCCCAGGAGCTTCTTCCAGGTCAATAAGGACCAGGCAGACAGGCTCTATGAGCTGGTAAAGAGCTACGCCCAGCCCAAAACAACAGATACCATCCTGGACCTCTACTCAGGCCAGGGTACCCTAGGAGCCTATCTGGCAGACGAGGCAAAAAGAGTCATAGGAGTCGAAGAAGTAGAGGAGGCAGTAAGCTTTGGCAGAAGAAGTCTACCAGCTAACATGGACCTCCTGCACTCAAGAGCCGAGGACATGGACCTTCCCCCACTAGATACCCTTATCCTAGACCCACCCAGAGCGGGCATAAAAAGAAAGCTGATAGATAAGATTCTAGAAGTAAAGCCAAAAAAGATTGTCTATGTTTCCTGCAACCCAGTAACCCAGGCCAGGGACCTAGCCCTACTGGAGGGCTATCAGGTAGTAAGAGCAGGCCTTGTTGATATGTTTCCTGGTACGGCTCATGT
>CAYFUM010000017.1:30456-34349 GCA_964346475.1 uncultured Peptostreptococcaceae bacterium | reverse complement strand
CTCTTCGTGGGTCATAGTGAAGTGGGAAGTTTTTTCCACCTCTCTTTTTTTATTTAAAAAGTCCAGAACCCTATCATTGATGCTTTTAAAGGTGACATCCTCAAACTTCATAACAAGTTCGTCCATCTTTAAAAGAAGGCTTGAATAGAGGAGCTGATGAAAATCTGGATAGTCAATAAGAATCTCAGTCACAATATAGGAAGGTATGCCAAGAACCAGGGAGGGGCTTTCAATAACTGCCGTAGCAGAATAGACCCTCTCACTGAGGATACAGGATGCATTTATTATACATATTTCTCCCTTGCCCAGGCGGTAGAGGACAACCTCCCTGCCCTCCAGGGAGATCTTGGAAACCTTAATACTGCCCTCAACCAGTATAAAGAATTTATCGCAGTAGCTCTCATCGGCATTCATCAGTATCTGGCCAGCCTCATAGAAGAAAAGCTGGGACTGGCTAAGGAGGAGCTCCTTATCTTTTTTTGAAATCCACTGGATAAAGGGGGAGCTATCCTTGATCTTTTCATATTCTTCTTGACTGATCATTCTTTACTCCATTAGCTTGGCTCTATCGTAGATTTCCTCAATCTCTTTATCCTTAAAGGCAGCCATAATAACTAGAGCCATTACTATAATGACAGGGATGTTTAAGATCAGCCTAGTCAACATGAATCTAGAGCCAAGAGCACTATATTCAAAAAGCAGCATAGGAATCTTGGTAGTGGACCAGGCTCCAACAAGGATTAGGATGTTGAAAAAACCCACATCCTTTCTCATAAAGGCAGCTGCTATGGGAAAAACCACATAGAGGGGGCCAGCGGCTGCAGACCCTAGGAAAAAGGCCAGTAGAAAGCCCTTAAGACCAGAACCCTTACCCATGAACTTTACCATGGTATCCCTTGGCACCCAGACGTCCAAAAGTCCCAGCAGTAGGAAAATGGGGGGGAGGATAAAGAGCATTTCTTTAAAACTATTTATTACTGTTTTTACAGCAGTTACACCCGTGCTTTGGTCCCAGATAAAGGTAAGGGTTATAATAATTAGGGCGATAATAAAAATTGAGTAGCGTTTCAATAAATCCATCTTAAACCACCTTTCCTATGACAAAGGCAACAACAAAGGCCAGAATAAAGGCCAGTAGGTTCCTTAAAAATGCAAATTTTCTACCAAAGAATTTAATTTCCATGGGAAGGGTGATAAGACCTACCATGGTAAGGGTGGATATAAAGGCACTGAGCTGCATGTAGCCTGCGCCATTTTCAAGGAGAATTGCTGCCATGGGAAAGGCAACAAAGGCGGGTATAAGGGTGACAGAGCCTAGAACTGCACCGACGATTACCCCCAGCCAGCCCGAGGAACCCCCTATTACCTTGCTAATAGATTCGGGGCTTAAAAAAGCAATTATTATACCTATGGTGCTTATCATTCCCAGCATCTGGGGAAGGATGTTCTCAAAGGATTTCCAAGCTTTTTTCAGTGACATCTTAGTTTTCTTTTTATCTTTGAAATAGGACAGCAGGGTTAGGCCTATAGCTACCCCGTAAAAAATCTTTGTCTGCATCGTTACCTCTATTTATTCCTCTTATAATAATTAATAATTGACTCTAAAGTATTTTTCCTGCTGACCAGTAGGTCCACCCAGATCTTAAGGGACTGCCTTCCAAGATCAGTGATCTCATAAATTCTTTTTCTAGGCCCCTGAGTGCTGGCCTGCCAGTCAGAGTGTATTAGTCCTCTTTTTTCCATGCTCCGAAGATTTCTATAGACTAGGGAGCTATCAATGGATTCTCTATCTAAACCGAAAATCTCTAGTTTCTCCATCAGGCTATAACCATAGGAAGCCTCTTCCTCCAGCAAAGAAAGCAGAGCTGCTTCTATAAAACGCCCAGTTGAGTTTTTATTGTTGGAACAAAATATTGCTTCAAGCTTGTCCATCCTACCTCCTTACTATATGTTTTCATACTATATGCACAATACAGATAGTAGCGCAAAAGACTGGATAAGCCAAGGGGAGTCACTTTAAGAATTATTATTACTTTTGAGATTAATTAGCCAGGCTTTTTAGGTGGTTTTAGACATAGGCCCCATTTAGTTCTTAAACTAAATGGGGCCTGGTATGTCTTGAGTAAACTCTCCTAATAGGGGTAAATTGAGAGAAAGTAGATTTAGGAGGTGGAAAAATTGAATGTTGTTGAAAAAGTAAAGGCAATTGAAGATCAGATTATAGGATGGAGGAGGGACCTCCATGGATTTCCAGAGCTAGAGTTTAACCTACCAAGGACTACCAGCTATGTTAAAAAGGTCCTGGAAGAACTGGGCATTGACTATGAAGAAATTTTAGATGGCTCAGCCATAGTAGGTCTCATTAAAGGAGCAGGTGAAGGTAAAACCCTGGCCCTGCGAGCTGATATGGATGGTCTTCCCGTGGGTGAAGAGACTGGCCTAGATTTTGCATCCACCAATGGCAACATGCATGCCTGTGGCCATGATGGTCATATGGCTATGCTGCTGGGGGCTGCCAAGGTTTTAAAGGAAAACAGCCACCTATTAAAGGGAAGCGTGAAGCTTCTTTTCCAACCTGCTGAGGAGTCTCCAGGTGGTGCTCTTCCAATGGTAGAAGCTGGAGTTATGGATAATCCTAAGGTGGATGCCGTTGTGGGAATCCATAATGGTAACCTGCATGGTGACATAGCACCGGGGAAAATAGGTATTAAATATGGCCCCATGATGGCTGCTGCCGACAGGCTTTTCATAAAAATTAGGGGCAAGGGGTCCCACGCTGCCTATCCCCAGGATTCAGTGGATCCTATCACTATATCGGCAGAGATTATAAGCGCCCTTCAAATGCTAATCAGTAGAGAAACCGCTGCTATAGACCCTGCTGTTCTTTCCATTACCAAGATAAAGGGAGGGTATAACACCAATATAATCCCCGATGAGGTGGAAATGGAAGGCACCGTTAGGACCTTTGATAATGGCACTAGAAAGAGAATTGCAAGAAGGATAGAGGAGGTGACCTCGGGAATAGCCTCGGCCATGCAGGCTGAGAGTTTTGTCAAGTATGACTTTAAATATCCCCCACTTATAAATGACCAGGCCTTTACAGATTTTTTTAGGCAGTCAGCTGAAAAAATAATGGATAGAGATGATATTGTTGTTTTAAAAGATCCTGTAATGGGAGCTGAAGATATGGCTTATTTTCTTGAGAAGGCACCGGGAACCTATATTTTTCTGTCCAACCCAGCTATGATTGATGGGGAGTATTTTCCTCATCATAATCCTAAATTTGATCTAGACGAGAGTTATTTTTACCTAGGCAGTGCTCTTTTGGTTCAGACAGCCCTGGATTTTTTGGTTTAAGAATAAAAATAAATAAGATTTGAACTTGAATAAATTAATGTAATAGCCGATTCTGGTTCTGGCTTATATCCTAAAATACTTTTCAAAATAGTTAGATTCTAGTTGACTTGTGACAATTGTTACAATATACTAAGAGCTATTATACTATTTTAGGAGGAAGGTTATGGACTCATTGTTGGCTATTACCTATGTGTTAATTGTTTTTGCCGTTGGAGACTGGGTATCGACGAAAACCAAATCCATGATACCCATGATGTTTGTTGCTGCAACCCTCTTGCTTGTGGGTTTTTGGATGGGAATACCCCCTACGCTCTTTACTGATGCCCAGCTTACGGGCTTTGGAGCATTAATGATAGGTTTTCTTATTACCCATATGGGAACCCTACTGGATTTTGATGATCTTATTGCTCAGTGGAAAACAGTAATAATTGCTGTGGGAGCAGTAATTGGAATAGGAATTTTTCTCTTTATAGTGGGAAGCCCTATTCTTGGTAGGGAATACGCAGTAGTTTCCGCTCCTCCCATATCCGGTGGCG
>CAYFUM010000017.1:29046-30356 GCA_964346475.1 uncultured Peptostreptococcaceae bacterium | reverse complement strand
CCTATTCTTGGTAGGGAATACGCAGTAGTTTCCGCTCCTCCCATATCCGGTGGCGTTGTTGCAGCCATTATAATGGGAGAAGCAGCAACAGCCAAGGGAATGGCGGAACTTGCAGTTTTTGCCACCCTTCTTGTGTCTGTGCAGACCTTCTTTGGCCTTCCTGTAGCAACTTATTTTCTAAATAAGGAGGCAAAGTCTATTCTAAAGAATAAGGATTGTTTTGAGGTTGAAGAGGAAAAAAAGGAGGCCAAGGCAGAGAAGAAGAGGCTTATACCTCCACTGCCAGAAGAACTTCAGTCTACCTACATGCTTCTGGCTAAGACAGCTATTGTTGCTGTTATAAGTTTCAAACTAGCTGGTTTTACCGGAGGAATAGTTCATAACTATGTAATGTGTCTGGTAGGTGGGATAGTCTTTTCAGAACTGGGCTTTTTAGAGAAAAATGTCATGACCAAGGCCAATTCCTTTGGTCTTGCAATGACAGCACTTATGGCTCCAATCTTTGGCAGTCTGGCTCTGGCCACTCCTGAGATGCTGCTTTCACTGCTCTTTCCTATAGTGGTCAGCCTATGCCTTGGCACCATAGGAATTGTATTATTTTCCAGTGTTTTAGGAAAGCTCATAAAGGTACCCCTGAACATGGCTATAGCCATTGGAGCTTCAGCTCTCTTTGGTTTTCCTGCAACCTATATTCTCTCCAATGAGGTAGCCAGGTCTAATGGAAGTACACCGGAGGAAAAAAAGCTTATTTTAGATATAATACTACCAAAAATGCTGGTGGCCGGCTTTGTAACAGTTACAGTGGCATCGGTCTTACTAGCCGGTTTTATGGCAAATTTAGTATAGGAGATAGTTATGGAAAAAGTTTTATATAGGGGATTTACTCTTATTGATGGAAGAGGGGGAGAGCCCCTTAAAGACAGCTATATGATAGTAGAGGACAAAAAGATAGTAGAGCTTGGTCAAGGTTCCAAGGAAGGCTATAGTGGTAAGGTAGTTGAACTTGAGGGCAAGACAGTAATGCCGGGACTTATAAACGCCCACGTCCACATTACAATGGAGCCCGTAGGTGATCCCACTTCCCTTATGGCTTCAGAGTCTATTGCTAAGACTACTCTTAGGGCAGCCAACAACCTAAAAAAGCACCTCAGGGCTGGAACAACTTTTTTTAGAGACCTGGGAGCACCGGCATCTATAGATTTTGATCTTAGGGATGCTGTAAATGAGGGTCTGGTAGAAGGGCCTGGTTTTCTGGCTGCAGGCAAGGTTGTAACCATGACAGGTGGCCATGGCTGGTTTGTGGGAAGAGA
>CAYFUM010000017.1:0-28946 GCA_964346475.1 uncultured Peptostreptococcaceae bacterium | reverse complement strand
CTGCAGGCAAGGTTGTAACCATGACAGGTGGCCATGGCTGGTTTGTGGGAAGAGAGGCCGATGGTCCTGAAGAGACGAGAAAGGCCGCCAGAGAACAGCTCAAGGCTGGGGCTGACCTAGTTAAAATTATGGCTACGGGTGGTGTCATCACCAAGGGAGTTGAGCCTGGAAGTCCTCAGCTTTCCATGGAGGAGATGAAAACAGCCATAGAAGAGGCCCATAAGGCCGGGAAGAAAACCTCTACCCATGCCCAGGGAACCGAGGGTATAAAAAATGCTGTTTTAGCAGGTATTGATTCAGTTGAACACGGAATATTCTTAGATGATGAAACCATTAACTTAATGCTTGAAAAAGGAGTATATCTAGTACCCACCCTAGTCGCTCCCTATTTCATTGTAGAAAACGGCGTAGAAGCTGGTATTCCAAAGTATGCTGTGGACAAATCAAATTATGTAATGAAATACCACATGGAAAGCTTTACCAGGGCCTATAATGCCGGTGTGAAAATAGCAATGGGCACCGATTCTGGTACTCCTTATAATCCTCATGGCAGTGCTCCTACTGAGATAAAGCTTATGGTTCAGTGTGGGATGGGTCTAATGGACGCTCTAGTGGCATCCACAAGATCTAGTGCTGAGCTTCTAGGCATAGACCAGGAGTATGGAAGTCTAGAGGTAGACAAATATGCGGATTTTCTTGTCCTAGATGAAAATCCCCTAGAGAATCTTGACACTCTCTTTGAGATTAATTCAGTTTACAAAATGGGCAAGAAGTTCGAATAAAAAAGCGTTGATGATTTTCATCACCAACACCATAAAGTGCACACCTAAAAATAGAGAGTAGGGACTCTCTATTTTTTTACTCTACCTTTCCCCTGTTTTAAGTAGCTTCTAGCATCCTTAAAAAAGCTAGCAATAATCAGGAGGAAGACTAGACCTATGGGGAAGGCGGCTATGATAGAAACCGACTGGAGAGAGTTTATAGAGTTTTCTGCAAAGATTAAAGCTACAGGGAAAATTATAAACATCATAGCCCAGAAGGCACGTATTGATTTGGAGGACCCTTCTCCTGGATGGAGGTCTTTGTAGGAGTAGGCTGAAACTACCAGGGTTATGGAGTCAAAGGTGGTTGAGTAGAAGGTAACCATCATAATAAAAAGTGCAATCAGAAGGAAGTTAGTCAGGGGCATGGTCTCGAAGATTGAAATTATTCCCATGTTGATGTCCTTGCCCTCTGCCACCATGCCTATTATGTCAAGCTTTCCTGCCATTTGTTGGGATAGGCCGTAGTTTCCAAATACTATAAAGGATAGAAAGGTCCCTGCTAGGCCGTAGCCATAGGTCCCTAAAATTACATTCTTAATGGTTCTACCCTTGCTAATCATACCTATGAAAAAAGGTGTAGCTACACACCAGGCCATCCAGTAGGCCCAGTAGAAAATTGTCCAGTTTTGTACAAAGCCGTTTACTCCATCTCCAGAGGTTCTAAGTGGGTCCATCCAGGTAGACATAGAAATGAAATTTTGGGTTAGATTCCCAAGAGAAGAAATACCTGTTTCTACGATGTACCTAAATTGACCTCCAAAGAATAGAAAAAAGATGAGTAGAGCTATAAATATATTTGTACATATTGAAGCAGATTTTATTATACCCTCCATACCACTAAGAACTGATATGGTGTAGACCAGGGCAATAATTGCCAGTACGATTATTGTAAGCAAAGGCGACATTTGAATTCCAAAAACCCTGCTAAGAGCAGCGGCTAAGAGGGGGGTTGCCAGTGAAAAGGTTGTTGCTGTTCCTGCTATAAGAGCAGAAATAGCTATGAAGTCAATTATTTTCCCCGGAGCTTTGTCCACTCTATCTCCAAGGATTGGTCTACAAGCCTCGGAGAATTTTTGTTTACTGGTGCCACGTACGTGTAGCATAAAGGCAAAGGCGACTGCTAACATAACATAAAAGGCCCAGGGGATTGGACCCCAGTGGAATAGGGGAAAGGTCGACGCCCATTCCTGAACGCCTCCTAATTCCTCAATCCTTGGCTCTCCAGCATAAAGAGCCCATTCAATAAAGGAATAGAAGATGATATCCGCGGCAAAAACCCCTGTGAAGATCATGGTAGCCCATTTGTAGTCAGAGTATAGGGGCTTGGGAGTATCACCTAAGAAGATTTTTCCGTAGTCTGAAAAGGCTATGTAGAGGGTTGTAATTAGGATACCTAGACCAATCAAAATATAGAAAAAGCCGAGTTCATTTCCCAGAAAACCTCTAATAGCATCTGTTATGGTAGTAGACTTTTCAGGATAGATCATAAAGACCAGGTTTAGCCCTATTACCGTAATTAGAGGTAGAACTATCAGTGAGAGGTCTAGCTTCTTTATCAATTTACTACTTTTCATTTTTTACTTCCAATTCTTTTTGGCTTATAAGTTCTTTTAGTATAGGGTCTTTAATAAGCTCTGTGGCGTGTTTATGGAAGTTTCTAGCATATCGATATTGTTTTATAGCATATTTACCATAATTTATACCAAATTGGTTTTTATAGTCGCACCAAACTGACCAGAGAAGGCCGGCCATGGCTGCGTAGGAGTAGATTTTAAATCGCTCCAGGATTGTAGGTTCCCTATTAAAGTAAATCTCCATGGTCTTGTCGATTTGATCCTTGTCAAAGTCGGCATAAATACAGAACATGGCTACATCTATGGTAGGATCACTCATTCCAGCGTATTCCCAATCTATAAGATAAACCTCATCACTTACAAATAAAAAGTTGTCGCTGACAGGATCAATGTGGCATAAGCTCTCTTCCCTTGGTAAAAGGCTGAGGATTTTATCCAGCTGCATTATTTTCTCTCTGGTACTATAATAGTCTTTAAAGGAGGGAGCTTCACTAAGAAGAGTTTCATAGTCTTTTAAAAGACTTATGGGATTGAAGCTATGGTCTACCTTTAATTTCATGTCGTGAAGTTTTCTTAGGTGTATCATGCAGGCTTTAACATCCTCTGGATTATCACTATTACAGGTGCGGGAGTCTTCCCAGTAGTGGGCAATCTTATAACCAGTTTTCCCTGAGATGTAGACAATTCTATCGGTTAACTCCTTTCCCTCCAGTGTCTTGTAAACCGCAGCTTCATTTTTTCTATTGGTAAGTTCGTTACTGCCAGCGCCTGGTATTCTTAGAAGATAGGGCTTTTCATCTATGCTAAAGCGCATAAGATTGTTTGTCATGCCCTTAAAGAGACCAGAGATATAATTGATTTCTCTAGGAGACACTTCAAAGACCCTGCTTATAAGGTTTAGATGCTGGGAGGTGAGATCCTTGGAATGGCTATCAAGATCTCTAAGATCTTCATATGTCCTTATCTGATAGGCACTTTGCCCTAGCATAACCCTGGCATAGGGTATTAGTTTGTTTTTTACAAAAAGAGCCCTTTCCCAGGTTTCCTTTCTATATTTTCTTTTGGCATTAAGTTCTTCAAGTTGTCTTTTTATCTTGATGGCATCTTCTCTGGTCAAGTAAGATAGGCCTATCATGGAGTTCCCCGGAGACTCATCATCTATATAGACCAGTTCCATCTTTCTGTTTAATCTTAGATAACTCTCATCATCTAGAAAAGCTGATATTGCATACCAGGAAAAGTACTCGTTTAGTGAAAAAGGATTTTTTGCAAACCATACATTAGCAGGCACAATATAGCTATTAGACAGTAGATCCCTAGCTAGATTCAATGAATAGAGGCTATCACGCTTTGTATAGTCTTCATTATAAATAAGGTTTACATCATACTTGTAGGATAGAAACTCCAATTTTTCCATTTGAAAACCAACCACAACATTAATGTCTTCAATTCCTACACTGTGCAGCTGTTTTATTACTCTCTCAATCAAGGCCTCATTGTTGATCTCTAGGAGGGCTTTTGGTGTCTTACTGATGGGCATCATTCTTAGTCCAGGCCCAGCAGCTAGGATGATAGCTCTTTCTGGCCTGGTCTTTTCTATATACTTAAAGGTTTTGTCCGTAACCTGATAATCCCTAGTTATATACTGCTTACTAATCAGTTTTTTTATAGAAGAATTTATAAGACCCACTGAATAACTTGTCTTTTCGGAGAGTTTTCTGTGACTCTTGTAACCTTTGTCAACTATAGTTGCTAGTATTACCCAGTCTCTTTTGTTCATATAAACCACCTTTTTTGTTTTCGTGAAAATTCTTCTGGCCTAACAATAACAAATCCTAAGCTTACTGTCAAATAATCCCAATAAAAAACACCCCTAGGGGTGCTTTTGAAAAGAATAGTCTAGTAGGCAGTCCAGCCGCTATCAGCCGCTATGGCTTGGCCGTTTATAAAGCTGGAATCATCGCTTGCTAGGAAGAGGGCTATCGTGGCTATTTCCTCTCCTGTACCACTTCTAGGGTTCCCAGCGGCCATGGTCATGATAAGATTCATGCCATCCATGTTAATGTCTTTCATAAATTCACTGGCACCAATCTCTGTATCTACTCCACCAGGACAGATAGCATTGCAGCGAATGTTTTTCTTGGCATATAGATAGCCAGTATTCTTAGTCAGACCAACTACTGCATGCTTAGAGGCTGTATAGACAGCTCCAGCTCTGGCACCAAATAGGCCACCTATGGAAGCAATATTTATTATGTTGCCCCCACCTTGTTCTTCGAATATACTTACAGCTTTCCTCATACTATAGAAAAGGGAGAAAACGTTAAGATTGAAAACTTTCTCTAACATTTCGTCGGTAACATCACCAACGGGGCTAAAGTCGTCCATAATACCAGCATTGTTGACTAAGATATCAAGTTTCCCGGCGTCTTCTTTTACAAAATCCATCATTTTTTCGGCGCCATCTTTATTCATTAAATCCACGGCATAGGGTATTACCTTGCCCTCGAGTTCCTTGGTATTTTCGGCTAATTCTTCAAGACGTTCAACTCTACGAGCGGCTGCATAGACAGTGGCACCTTCCTTTGCGAACAGATAAGCGATATCCCTGCCCATTCCACCGCTGGCACCAGTAACAATTGCAACTTTACCTTTTAACTTCATACTTTCCCCCTTCTTTTTGTTATATTGTCAATTAAGGTATACACGATAACAAGGATTTTAAATATATTATTTAATTAGGAAGGATAAATTAAAAGTAGATAAGGCGAATGGCGATATTTTCGAAACTGTCAAGCTAGCTCCATTGTTTGTCTATTCTATATGAAAATCCCTAGGAACTTAAAAACCACCGAGCTTTTAGCTTGGCCCGGTGGTTTTTACCTTACTTACTATTTAAATACTGGACGGTGCTTATTAGTGCATCCCTGGCAAAGGACAGGACCTCTTCATCGAAGTCAAACCTATAGTGGTGGTGGGGTGCACTTATCTCGGTTCCAAAGGTAAAATGAAGGGCCTTGCCACCGCCGTCTTCTACCTCTTTAAACATATAGCTGATGTCCTCAGAACCGCCAAGTCTTTGGCTGGTATCTACCTGGTAGCCTGTGCTATTTAGAAACTCAGAGATCTCTTGACTGAAGAGCTTATCACTGGGACTATAGGCAGGTGCACTGCCAACTAGTTCAACTCGATAGTCAACATCAAAGGAGTGGGCAGCACCCTCAATGACCTGGCTTACCTTTTTTGCCAGCATTTCGTTAACCTCTTCGTTTTCGCCGCGAGTTTCTATCTGCATGTAGGCCCTATTTGCAACAATGTTCCTAGATGTGCCTGCCTCAAGAAGGCCGACGTTAAGCCTACTCATACCTGAGCCAAATTGGGTTAGACTGTAGAGGTTAAGGCTGCAGCTTGCCGCAGCTAGCAGGGCGTTTTTACCCAGCTCTGGGCTGGCGCCTGCATGGGAGGGGACACCCTCAAAATATATGTCCATTTTGCTGGTGGCTAGAAAGCCCCTTGTTCCAACACCTAGAATTCCAGGACCTCCTCCCAGCCCTATGTGGCCACCAAGGATGTAGTCCACCTTATCGACTACTCCTGCCTCTACCATACTTTTAGCCCCTCTGACACCCTCCTCAGCTGGTTGAAAGATTATAATAAAACTTCCTCTTAGATTTTCTCTGTTATCCATCAACCACTGGGCAAAGGCTAGTCCTATGGCTATGTGGCCATCATGTCCACAGGCATGCATGGTCTTGGGATTTTTAGATAAAAAGTCCTCCTTTTTGGGGAAATGATCTTCATCCTGGGATTCGTGGATATTTAAAGCATCGATATCAAAACGCAGGGCTATACATGGTCCAGGTTTTTTAGTATCCAGCCTTGCCACAACTCCTGTGTAGCCCTCCAGGATCTCGCCTATATCAAAATCAGCGGTGAGCTCCAGACTGCTAATATAGTCCTTTCTTATTTTTTCGCTGGGTAGTCCCATCCTATCTTTACCGTGGATACTTTTTCCATATTCTAAGTCAAAGCCATAATCCTTGAGGTAATTTATTATTTTGATGGTGGTCTGGATTTCTAACCAGCCAGGCTCTGCAATTTGGTGAAACTCTCTTCGGAGTTCTCGGATATCTTTACTCGCTAGACTCATTTGACCCTCTCTTTCTAGCTCAATGATACCTGAGTTCCTGGGAAAAATAAACTCTTAAATAAAAAAGCCTCCCTTTTGGGAGACTAGGCTTTTTACCAGGACCACTCTTGGGCGTAGAAGGTGCCACTTGTAGTGATAAAGGTATTCTTCAGACCAGCTTTATGAGTACTGAGGATGTTGTTTTGATATAGGGGAATTTCGGGGCAAAGTTCGTTCAGCATCTTTGTCGCTGCTCTTAGGACTTCTCCTCTTTCTTCCTGGTCTATAGTTTTAGTAGCTTTGATAATCAGTTCATCAAGCTCGGGCAGGTTTACTCTGGTCTTATTGGATGATCCGATATTTGAGGATAGATAAACACCCTTTAGGAAGCTCATCATCTCATTTGATCTATAACCGCCGATGAAGCCTGTAAAGTTACCTTCAGCAGTCTCGGTCAGGTAGGTGGCCAGGTCCATGGAAGAAATGGTTGCGTCTATTCCAATTTCTTTTAGATTAGCTTGGATAACTTCTGCCGCTCTTCTCTTGGTATCATCGGAGCAAATCATATCAAGCTCTATGGTAGATGGATCTCCACCCCAGGCTTCCATGTAGCTCTTGGCTAGGTCTAGGTCATAGCTATCATAATCTCCAGTGTACTCTCCCAGCATTCCTGTAGGAGTCTGGCTCATTGCTACAATACCGGCGCCATTAAGGGCAACTTCTATAACGTTTTCCTTGTTTATAGCTGCGTTTATAGCCTTTCTTACATTGATATCATCAAAGGGCTTAGCCTCATTGTTAAAGCATAGCCAGCTGTGAGCAACTGAAGGAACCTTCATGACAACAAGGTTGTCGTTTTTGTCTAACTGTTCTATTGAAGTAGAGTCAGTGATATGATAGCCTTCTTAAAGGGAGTTTTCCTATCATCAAACATCGGTTCATCTAATAAAACTAGACTGAACAATCCTGAGGTTGATGCTCTTATAGATCTGGCAACCAAGACTCTAGACCAGGGAGAAAGAGAAAAAATACTTCAAGAATGTACAAAAATCCTAAACGAGCTTTGTCCTGAGATGCCCCTCTACCAGGACTACGGTCTCTACACCCACAAGGCAGCTTTACAGGGAACCTTCGTAACTGCCAGTGGTGGCTTCTACGTCCAGGAGTGGGAGTGGTAGGATCCTTTACAGGCTGATATAATTAGCCTGTTTTTTTAATCTTATATTTGCCTAAATGCCCTAAATTAAATGTGCTATAATTTAAAATAAGAAAAGGAGCTTATATGAAAAAATTAGGATTTGGTCTTATGCGTCTACCCCTCCTTGATCCAGAGGACAAGGGAAGTATTGATTTAAAAAGATTAAAGGCTATGGTGGACACCTTTATGGCCAGGGGCTTTAATCACTTTGATACTGCCTATATGTATCATAGTGAAGAAAGTGAATCGGCATTTAAGGAAGCTGTGGTTAGCCGTTATCCCAGGGAGAGCTTCACTATAACCGACAAGATGCCCATCTATATGGTGGAAAAAAAAGAGGATCTAGATGAAATCTTCAATAGGCAGCTAGAGAGGTGCGGAGTGGAATACTTCGATTACTACTGGCTCCATGCCATGAACAAGGCTCGCTATGAGCTCTCTAAAGAGATGGATGCCTTTCATTTTCTTGAAAAGAAAAAGAAAGAGGGTTTTATAAAACATATAGGTTTTTCCTTCCATGATAGTGCTGAGGTTTTAGAAGAAATTCTTAGCCAGCAAGCCTCGGTTGAGTATGTTCAGCTGCAGATCAACTATTTAGACTGGGAGGACGGGCTAATCCAATCTAGACTCTGCTATGAGGTTGCCAGGCGATATAAAAAGAAGATATTTGTTATGGAGCCTGTTAAAGGGGGAAGCCTAGCTAATCTTCCAAAAAAGGCTGAGAAAATCCTTTCCACAAGATTGCCTGGAGCAAGTCCTGCCTCCTGGGCCCTAAGGTATGCTGGGTCCCTCGAGGATGTAGTCATGGTCCTAAGCGGTATGAGTGAAGAGTGGCAATTAGAAGAGAACATAGAAATTTTTGATAGTCTCAAGCCCCTGGAACCTGCAGACTACAAACTTCTTGAAGAAGTAGTGGAACATATAAAGGAGGACATGAAGATCCCCTGCACCTCCTGCAGGTATTGTGTGGATGGCTGTCCTGCAAATATTGCTATCCCAGAATATTTTGAAATTTATAATAGGGGTATTGAGCTTGCCAACCACCAGGACCCTGAGATTCTGCAGGCCTTTGCAAGTCGGGCAGAAAGCCATGGAAAACCATGGGACTGCATAGCCTGTGGCCAGTGCGAAGAGGCTTGTCCCCAGTTTATTCCTATAATCAAGGAGCTGGAGACAATTTCAGAGATCTTTAAAGAGTAGACAAAAAAGGTAGGAGATTTCCTACCTTTTTCTTATTTGAGCTTGGCGCTAAGAAACCAGATTCTTTTGCTAAAGCCAGCTACGTAGTCTTCAAATATTGCAACTGTTTCAAAATCCCCTTCTTCATCGGCTGTCTTTCTAATTTCACTTGCCAGTTCCCTCATCTTTTCCAGATCCTCTTTTATTATGCTGTGGGCCTCCTTGGAATTAAAATCCTGGGCCTTTAGTTCCTTAATATCAGATAGTTCTAGATACTGGGCCATGGATGAAAGGGGGTAGACATCCTTCATTTTAAGAAGCTCTGCTACCTCATCATAGGCTTCAAAGAGTTCATCATAGGTTTCTTCGGTGAAGTTGTGTATATTCAGAAAGTGATTTCCGACCACGTTCCAGTGGATGTTATGGAGCTTGACATTTAGCACTGCTAAATTCGATAGGTATTTTTGTAAAAGATTAAAGTGTTTCATTTTTCCTCCTTGATATTTATCTTACAATAGGAATATACCCCCCTAGCAAGAAATAAAAAGGAACAAATATGTTAGTAGACTTAATGATGAGCTAGTCTACTAAACAAATACATCCCCCAACTAATTAGCTGGGGGATGACTTGTGGATTTTAATAGTTTCTTATTTGTTGTAGGCGTCCTCAACAGTCCAGTGCTCCCAGATCTTGGCTACAAGATCTATGCCTGGTTTGAGGGTCTTGCCACCTGGCTGCCAGCCAGATGGTGTGACTTCACCACCCTTGGTTTCGCGAACCAATTGAAAGGCTTTAAGTTGGCGAAGAGTTTCAGAAACATTACGTCCAACTGGTGGTGTCAGTACTTCCATAGCCTGGATGACTCCGTCGGGATCAATTAGGAAACGGCCACGGACATTTACACCTTCTTCTCTATCATAGACGCCATAGAGCTCGCCTAGGGCACCTGATGAGTCTGAGAGCATGGGGAAGGGTATATCCATCTTGGCTATCTTCTTTAGCTCGACATCATTCCAAACCTTGTGTACAAATTGTGAGTCTACGGAAACGGAAAGTACTTGGGCACCGAGTTTCTGGAACTCGTCGTTATGTGCAGCAACTGCTGACACTTCTGTGCCTCAGACGAATGTAAAGTCGCCGGGATAGAAGCAAAGTACAACCCATTGTCCCTTGTAATCTTCCAAACTTACTTGTGTGAATTCACCTTTACTAAATGCTGGAGCAGTAAAGGTTGGCGCAGGTTTACCTACCATAATCATATTTTTTTTCTCCTCTTTCTTTGGTTCAACCTGAAGAACTTCTTCTTCTGGTCTATTAACTTCGACCTTTGGTCGCTCACACGAAACCATATGTTACCTCCTATTAAAATCCTTACGAGCTTTATTTACCCCATACTATCTTAAAATAACATTATATTAGTCAATATTTTCCGCCTTTAAATCATATCTTTAATATTGGCCCTAGTAAGAAGGGCACATAACTTGTACTAGTAGGCTGGGTACTGATTAACTAGCTTAATTGTGTTAATCCCATATTGAGCTGGTAGTATCTCCCCTTTTGCTGCATAAGATCATCGTGGTCTCCTCTTTCAATGATACCGCCCTTTTCCATGACCATTATAGCATTGGATCTTCTTACGGTGGAAAGCCTATGGGCAATTATAAAGGTTGTCCTATCCTCCATAAGACTTTCCATGGCACTTTCAATCATCTTTTCAGTCCTGGTGTCAATGGAGGAGGTTGCTTCATCTAAAATAAGCACTACAGGGTCCTTTATAGCAGCCCGGGCTATGGAAAGCAGTTGCCTTTGCCCCTGGGAGAGGCTTCCGCCATCGGGACTTAGGATCGTATCATAGCCCTGGGGTAGTTTTGTTATAAAGTCATGGGCATTTGCAAGTTTTGCAGCCTCAATAACCTCTTGGTCACTGGCGTCCAGCCTACCATAGCGGATATTTTCCTTGACTGACATTTCAAATAAATGAACCTCTTGGAGGACCACGCTAAGGGTCTTTCTCAAATCTATGGTGTCAATCCTCTTTATGTCTATGCCATCAAAGGTTATTAGACCTGAGTTTATGTCATAGAAGCGGTTTATTAGATTGGTTATAGTGGTTTTTCCCGCCCCGGTGCTACCCACCAGAGCTATTTTTTGTCCTGGTTTAGCGTAGAGAGAAATCTCCTTTAGGACTTCTTTGTCGGGCTCATATCCAAAGCTCACATCGAAGAATCGAATATCTCCTCTTAATGGAACCCTTTCAAAACCCTCTTCACTGGGGACTAGCCAGCAAAATTTATTGGGACAGCTGGGGTCTTCCAGGAGCTTAACCTCTCCCTCTACCTCTTCTACCGGCTCATCTAGGATTTCGAAGATCCTCTCGGCACCAGCCAGAGCTGCAAAGAGGGTGTTAAGCTGGTTAGAAACCTGGGTTATGGGTCTTGATATGGTCCTGGTGTATTGGAGGAAGGAAGCGATATTTCCAACGCTCATTTTGCTAGCCAAGACTAGAAAACCTCCCAGCATGGCCACCAGAGCATATAATAGGTGGCTTAAATTGCCCATGACCGGCATCATCATTACGCCAAAGGTAGAGGAAGATGTAGAGGTTTTTCTAAGCTCCTCATTTTTAGCCTCGAATGCCTCCATGTTTCTTTCCTCATAGTTGAAGGTTTTAACTAGCTTGTGGCCTGAAATAAGTTCCTCCACATAGCCATTCATATCTGCCAGGGAAGCCTGTCTTTTTCTAAAGTATATAGCACTCCTTTTACCGATAAAGGAGATGGAAAAGAGCATAACTCCCAGCATTAGGACCACTACTATTGTCAGTATAGGGCTTAAAACCAGCATCATTATAAAGCTTCCAAGGACCGATACAATAGCAATCAGTATCTGGGAGAGACTCTGCTCCAAGGACTGGTTGACCATATCAATATCATTGGTAAAGGTGCTCATAAGATCCCCCTGCAGGTGGCTATCAAAATAGGCTACAGGTAACTTTTGAAGGTGGTGGAACATCTCCTCTCTTATTTTGTGGATGGTCCTCTGGGCTAGTTTAGCCATGGAGAGGGTTCCAAGGTACTGGAAGACCACGGTAATGGCTATAAGCAGGAGGGTATAGCTAAGATAGGTTAGAAACTGGTCATACTTAGCCGGTAGCAGACTATCGATTATAGGGCTTAGAAGAGCATTGATACCGACTGTGGCCAGGGTGTAGATTAAAACACTTACCATGCCACCCATAAAGAGGCCCAGGTTATATTTAAAGTAGGTAAACATCCTGATAATGGTAGCCCCAAGGTCCCTAGGTTTTAATGATTTTTGATTTTTCATGATGCTAGACCTTTCTGCTGGGAGCTATAGATTTCCTGATAGACCTTGGAGGTAGAAAGTAGGCTCTCGTGATCTCCTATAGAATTTATCTCTCCCTTTTCCATAACTAGGATTCTGTCGGCATCCTTTACCGAGGAAATCCGCTGGGCGATGATTATTGTGGTAACACCTGCCAGGTCTTTTTTAAACTCTTGGCGAATCCTAGCATCGGTAGCCACATCCACTGCAGAGGTGGAGTCGTCTAGGATAATAATTTTAGGATCCTTCATGAGGCTCCTTGCGATGGAGAGCCTCTGCCTCTGGCCCCCTGAGAAGTTACTTCCACCCTGTTCCACTGGATGGTCAAGGCCATCGGGATAGTCCTGGACGAATTCCCAGGCCTGGGCTTTCTTTAGAGCCCAGATAATCTTTTCATCCTTGGCATTTTCGTCTCCCCAAAGCATGTTTTCTCTTATGGTTCCTGAAAAGAGCACATTGGTTTGCAGCACAAAGGCCACCTTATCTCTGAGGGCCTTTATATCATAGTCCCTTACATCGCTGCCCGCCACCAGGACCTGACCCTGGCTGGCATCATAGAGCCTGGGTATTAACTGGACCAGTGTGGACTTTGAGCTTCCAGTACTGCCAATAATACCTAGGGTTTCTCCAGATTTTACTACTAGATTTATATCCTTTAGGGCAAGTTCAGGGCTAGATGGATATTTAAAACAAACATCTCTAAACTCAATGGATCCATCCCTTATTAGCTCTTTACCGCCCTGGGGGGAGACGATATCAGGCTCGGTCTCTAGGACCTCAATAATACGATTAGCAGAGGCTACCCCCCTGGTTGCCTGCATGAAGTACATGCTCAGCATCATCATAGCCATCATTATTTGCATAATATAGGTTATAAAGGAAATTAGTGCACCGCTTTTCATGGTGCCTACCATGACCATCTGCCCTCCATACCAGAGCACAGCTAGGATACAACCATATATGAGGAGGTTCATCAGGGGCATCATTGTCACCATAATACCTATGGCTTCCAAGGATGTAGCCTGGAGCTGGTCATTTCTCACCTTGAATCTTTCTTCAGTGAAGTCCTGCCTGTTAAAGCTCTTAATTAATCTTATGCCTATTAGATTTTCCCTGACGATTCCGTTGAGATTGTCTAGACCTTCCTGCATCCTATCAAATAGAGGTCTTGCTTTTTTAAGTAGAAGAACTGTTCCGATAAACATTATAGGTATTACAAATAAAAAGACCCTGGCCAGGGAAGCGTCGACTCTATAGGCCATGATCAGTGCAAAAAGTAGGAGAAAGGGTGAACGTACCGCCATTCTCAGGGTCATCATGGTTACTTGGCCCAGGGTATTGCAGTCGTTGGTGATTCTTGTAATTAGACTTGAGGTGTGAAGTTTATCTAGGTTGGCAAAGGAAAAGCCCTGGATTTTTTTATAGGCGTCCTTTCTTACTTCACTGGCAAAACCGTAGCCTGCAGTGGCCCCCAAATGGGTACTGTAAATACCTAGAGCCGTAGCAGTAATTGTAACCAGGCTCATAATAAGACCAATCCTTAGGATATACTGGGTATCTCTATTTGCAATGCCAATATCTACGATAAGACTCATGAGATAGGGTATTAGGATATCTCCCATTACATCAACTATCATAATTATGGGAGCTAGGATAGCCTGCCATTTGTATTTTCTCATGTAGGGTAATAGTTTTTTTACCATAGGTGCTCCTGTTTCTTCTTTCTTCATAGGGAGAACTCTCCCTGGTTAAATTGTTCAGCCTGAAGGAATGCTACTATAGGTTACAATCCTAGTAAACTTATCATAGAGGCGCTCGAAGAGGAGGTCAGGTTCAACTCCCGCCCCTCTAAACTCCCTTTGCCCCTCTTCTTCGATAAGCAGCAGTCTCTCCTGGTCCCTGCTCTTAGCCAAGCCATCAAAGTGTTTGTCTAGGCTTCTTTTAAGGGACCTAAATTTATCCTCCTGGACTGGATAGTCTAATTCAAATAAAAGGAGCTCTTCTTCGGGCTCCATGCTACCATCATATATAAAAGTCTGCATTAAAAGAACAAGATCTTCTGTAAAGACATTTTTTTGCAGGTACTTGCCGCCATCTTGCTCATAGGTATAAATTTGAATATAAGTCCTTTCCATTGCAGCCTCCTTTGATGCTGGTTAATCTTATACCCAGCTTTATTTTCTAAACACAAGTGTTAAGGAATACTTAAAGCCCATTCTTAGCAAATAGAGGATCAAGCCCAAGCTTTTATGCTATAATTTAAAGAGGAGGACCTATGAAAAGAATTTTACTAATAATTTTAGTCCTAGCCCTGGTTGTGGGATGTTCTCCTTCATCGGGACCAGAAGGAAGCCTAGAAGCTCTTTTTGAAGCCTCAAAAAAGCTTGATAGCCCTAGCATTGCCGGGCTTATAGATCCTGCTAACCAGGAAAATATATCTCAAATAGAGGAGTTCTTTCAAGAAGATTCGCCCTTAAAGGAGAATAATCCGGTTGAAAAAAACCTGGAGACCTACTTTAAGGACAGTGCCCAGTTAATTAGCTATAGAGTACTGGAATCAGAAGTTAAGGGAGAGGAAGCTAGATTTAAGATTGAGGTAGACCACGTCGAATCCAAGGAACTCCTGCAGAGGATCTTTATGGAGATTTTTAGCCGAGCTTTTGAGTTTTCCTTTGAAGATTTTGATCCAGATGAGATTTATTCTGATATAATTAGAGACGTGATGCCAGAAAAGTTGGAGGCCACTGGTAGAAAGATCCTGGACTTGGAACTAGTTAGACTTGATAAAAAGTGGTATTTCAAGGAACTTGGGGAAGACTATCTAGATGTTTTAAGCGCAGGATTTTTAACTGCTGCTAGCAGCCTTGATTTCTTTGGTGAATTTGAAGACATAGATGATTAATTTAGATACTCCTATACATAAGAATAAATTTACTCCCCAGGAGGTTTAGGAGGATCCATGAAGATTGCAGTTGTTTATTGGAGTGGCACAGGCAATACAGAAAAAATGGCTCATGCGGTTGTTTTAGGTGCCCAGGAAAGAGGTTTTGAGGTTGATCTATACCAGGCCCAAGATTTTGGACCAGAAAAGGTGAAGAATTATAGCGGCTTTATTTTTGGATGTCCTTCCATGGGGATTGAGGTCCTAGAAGAAATTCACTTTAAGCCCATGTTTCTAGATATTTTGCCAGAACTAAAGGGAAAGCCAGTGGTTTTATTTGGCTCCTATGGCTGGGGCCGAGGAGAATGGATGGAGGCTTGGGAGGATCTGTGTGAAGAGCATGGAGTAAATCTTTTGGACGATGGCTTTATCTGTAGAAAAGCCCCAGGCCCCATGGATCTTGAAGGCTGCAGGACACTGGCAGAACTCTTTTAACTTGACCGGGAGCTTGGACTCCCTTTTTTTAGGAGGAAATAGGTGTGCGTTCACTATTTGACTCCAAGTCTCTTAGGCCTAGAAGACTTGGTTCAGGATAAAAATTTTTCAGATCAATCTCCCCTGGAGATTTTCCCCAGGAGGCAGGCCTCAGTCCTTTTCTGGGAAGATGGAGCCCTTGAGATAGAAAAAAGTACCTGGGGATTTAAGACTTCCTGGTCTAAGGCCCCCCTTGTCAATACAAGACTAGAAAGCAGTTTGGAGAAAAAAGAAATCTGGGCAGAGGCCTTTAGCAAGGGGCGGCTACTTATTCCAAGTATTGGCTTTTATGAAGTCCACAGGTCTGAGAAGGTACCCAGTCCTAGAAGTGGAAACCTGATAAAACAGCAGTATTTGTTTGATAGGCAAGGGGATCTGTTTTTTATGGCAGGAATCAGCCATGGCAACTATTTCTCCCTGGTAACAAGTCCAGCCAATAGTCTTCTTGCCCCTGTCCATGACAGAATGCCCCTGCTAGTTGAAAGGGATGAGATTAAGCTCTGGTTTAGTGGCCAGGTGGAGTATTTTCTTGATAGGGAGAGGGTGGATTTACAGATCCGGGCAAAATATCCCAGCCCCGAATTTTTTAACTTGTAAAAATTAGCAAAGACTAGTAAATCAAGCATAGGTAGCTAAGAGAAAGCTAGGTGAGGACTAAATGAACTTAAAGGACGAAGTCAAAATAGTCAGCGAGGAGCCAAAGATTACAGTAATAGGGGGCTGCAATCTGGATATGGAAGGTATTAGCAGGGGAAAGCTTAAATTCTACGACTCAAACCCCGGTAGGCTAAACCTATCTCCCGGGGGAGTAGGCAGAAATATTGCTGAAAACCTGGCAAAGCTGAGGCTCCCTGTAAGGCTTATCTCTGCTCTAGGTAGGGATGAGCAGGGGAAATTTCTTAGGGAGTCCTCGGAAGCTCTAGGAATAGATATGGAGGATAGCCTCTATCTAGACCAGGCAACCTCGGTCTATTTATCGATTTTGGATGAAAAGGGTGAGATGATAGTGGCAATTAATCAGATGGATATCCTAGAGGAGATAAATCCCGGATTTATTGCAACCAAGGATGAGCTTATTGCCCAGTCTGCCTTTATAGTCCTTGATGCCAATTTGCAGGAGGAAAGCCTGGACTATATCTGCCAAAAATACGGGGACAAGAAAATCTTTGTGGACCTTGTATCCAGCTACAAGGGGCTGGGTTTTTCCAAGTCATTGAAGTATATTTATGGCCTAAAGGCCAATTTAATAGAAATGGAGGCCCTCCTTGATAGGAAACTGAAGGGGGAGGATGATTATAAATCCGGCCTTGAGGAGCTCCTTTCCAGGGGGGTCCAACAGGTTTATTTGACCCTGGGAGAAAATGGAGTCATGGTAGCAGATAGGAGCGGAATTATCCATGTTACTGGCAGGGTTAGAGGAATTAAAAGTGTAACCGGTGCTGGAGATGCATTTCTAGCAGCTGCAATCTACTCCAATTATTGGGGATGGGATTTAAAGCACCTGGCTGGCTTTGCCCAGGCTGCCGCCCTATTGACCCTGGAAAGTGAGAGAAAAGCCCTGGTACTTGATGAGAAAAAAGTTGAAAATCGAAGAAAGGAAGTGGAGACAGATTTTGTCGCCTGGTAGAAGAAATGATTGAAATAAAAGAAGAAATAAGAAAAGCCCTGGAGGAGGGAAGACCAGTGGTTGCCCTGGAATCAACTATCATAGCCCATGGCATGCCCTATCCAGAGAATCTAGAAACAGCTAGAGAGGTGGAGGAGATAGTAAGAAGGGGCGGGGCCCTACCAGCCACCATGGCTATACTGGATGGGGTCCTTAAAGTGGGCCTAAGTGATGAGGAGCTTGAGTATTTAGCAACCAGCCAGGATGCTCTAAAGGTCAGTAGAAGAGATCTTCCCTATGTGATTGCCAAGAAGAAAAACGGAGCCACCACGGTAGCAGCGACCATGATCATGGCAGAGCTAGCAGGGATTAAGGTTTTTGTCACCGGGGGGATAGGGGGTGTTCATAGGGGGGGTGAGGACTCTATGGATATATCGGCAGATCTGACAGAGCTTTCTAAGACCTCGGTGGCAGTTGTCTGTGCTGGAGCCAAGAGTATTCTTGATATAGGTAGGACCCTGGAGGTTTTAGAAACCCAGGGGGTTCCTGTGCTGGGTTACAAGACCGAGGAGTTTCCCTCCTTTTATACCCCAAGCAGCGGATTTCCTGTAGACTTTAGGGTAGATAGCGGAGCCGACGCAGCGGCTATCCTAAAGGCTAAGTGGGATCTGGGCCTTGAAGGTGGTGGTGTTTTGGCAGTTCCCATTCCCCAGGAGGCCTCCTTGGACTCAGAACTAATAGAAGTTGCCATTGAGAGGGCCTTGGAGGAGGCAGCTAGGCTAGGAATATCTGGAAAGAGGGTTACCCCCTATTTGCTGGATGAGCTAAAAAGAGTAACCGAAGGTTCTTCTCTAGAAGCCAACATTGAACTTGTTTATAATAATGCTAGGGTAGGTACAGAGCTGGCTGTGGAGCTAGCTAAACTCTATAGATAGCCCTTTTAGTTTTATGGTAGAATTTACTGCCTTAAAGCCAAATAAATAGGAGTCCCTGGACTCCTATTATTTTTATTCGTAGGTACCCTTGAACAGGACCTTTCCCTGGTCCAAGACTAGCTTACCGCTGGCGATTACACTTTCGATCCCCAGTCCACTATCCAAAATAAGTAGATCGGCATCACTTCCCTTTTCCAGGCTTCCTTTTTTGGGGTATATCTCCAGGGCTTTAGCAACATTGGAAGTAATAAGCATTAGTATTTCCTCGATTGAAAAACCCTCTTCCACCAGACTTTTAAATTCCTGGTGGATAATAGCCACCGAAGCAGCTCCAATTCTAATAAGGTTTCCCTTTTCATCATAGTCGGAAAAACTTCCAAAGCCATCGGAGCTCAGGGTAATATTTTCCCAGGCTATTTTCTTTTCCTTTACTCTTTTAAGGACCTGTCCTGTAGCAAGCTCATCCTTTTCACCACAGGTTATATCGATTATTCCACCCCTGGCGGCAAAGGTCAGAGCCTGGTCAAGTAGCCAGGGATTTCTGCTGACATGGGTTGGTCTAAAGGTCTTTATGGGGATCTCGGTTTCTTCTAGGATTTCAAAGATAGGCTCTAGGGCTCTTTTACCATCACCCATATGGACCACTACTATGCCAGGTTTTCCAGATAGCATACCAGCAACCCTGGCCTGGCTGGCAAGGCGAGCTAGCTCCCTCTTATCCATGCTGGAGGAGCGATGGTCAGACAGGGCTACCTTGACCCCTAGGACCTCATCGATGAAGAGGATATCCTTTTCCACACTAGAAGTTAGGGTGAGGGAAGGATAGCCATAGGAACCTGTATGGATAAAGGCAGAAAGGCCCTCCTCTTTAAGAGCCTTGGCCTTGGCTAGGAGATTTTCAACGCTTCTGGTGTAGCCATCGGTTCCAAGCAGACCCACAAGAGTGGTGATACCAGCTTCAAGGAGTTTTGAAAGGGTGATTTCAGGAACCCTGGTTTTAAAACTGCCCTCGCCACCTCCTCCAGTGATGTGGACGTGATTATCTATAAAACCGGGGACTGCTAGTTTTCCCCTACCATCAATAACCCTGATTTGATCTGAAAAGCTTTCAATATCATCTTCTATCATTAGGATTTTACCACCTGCTAGAAGCAGGTCCTTTATACCTCTATCCTGAGGGGAGTAGAGATGTATCTTCTTTATTAAAATCATAGAACCTCCTTTATAGTAGTAGTATATCAAAAGCCCCCTGCTCTGTCCTTTAAATTTGGGATTCTAGGCTGTATTTGGTAAAATATACTTAATAAGGAGAAGAGATATGAAACTTATTGCAGGAGCCCTGCTTCCCCATCCGCCCATAGTTATACCGGAGATTGGTGGAAGTGAAGCAAAGAGGGCACAAAAAACCTATGAGGCTATGGAGGCTGTTGCTAGAAGGATTGGAGAGGCAAGACCAGATACTATAATAATAATCAGTCCCCATGGCAACCTTTTTCGCGACGCAATATGTATTCTTGATAGTGATAGGCTGGTAGGAGATCTAGGAGAATTTGGTGCTGAGAAGCTCAGCTTTGACTATGATTTGGACAGAGAGCTCCTTGAACTTATAAGAGTGGAGACAAGGGATTTTCCCGTCCTTTTTCTTGACAAGGAGGCATCAAGAAGTTTGGGGAGCTTGAGCCTTGACCACGGTGCTACTGTTCCTTTGTATTTCCTAGAGAAATATCTGCAAATAAAACCCAAACTTCTTCATATAAACTATGGCTTCCTATCGGCCCAGGAACTAGGCCATTTTGGAGGGCTGGTGGGAAGGGCTATTGAAAGGCAAGGTAGAAAAGTCCTTGTTATTGCTTCTGGGGATCTCTCTCATAGGCTTAAACTTGAGGGATCCTATGACTTTCATGAAGATGGCCAGGTTTTTGATAGAGAGGTAGGGAGGATTATTGAAGAAGGAAGGCTAGAGGAGTTTTTTAGCTTGGATGAGGCCATGGTAAAAAATGCAGGAGAATGTGCTCTAAGGAGTCTACAGATCCTTTCAGGTATCCTTAGAGGCTTACCTATTAAAAGTGAGCTTCTTGCCTATGGGGCCCCCTGGAGCGTGGGCTACATGTCTGCCTATCTGGAGGTTGAGGAGGAGAAGGACCCGGTGCTTATCCTGGCCAGGAGTGCCCTGGAGGAGCTGATAAAAAAAGGCAGGGATTTAGAGCTAGGGGATAGTTTTCCTGAACTTAGAGCTAGGGAGGGCGCCTGCTTTGTCAGCCTCCATAAGTTCGGCCAGCTAAGGGGTTGTATAGGTAGTCTGGAGCCGGCTAGAAACAATCTAGCTGAGGAGATTATTGCTAATACTAGGAGTGCAGCCCTTGAAGATCCAAGATTCCCCAGGGTGGAGGAGGATGAACTTGGAGATCTTGCCATTGGTGTTGATATTTTAGGTCCCATTGAGGCCTGTGCTTATGAGGAACTAGATCCTGTAAACTATGGGGTTATTGTTAAAAGCGGGGGACGCAAAGGTCTTCTCTTGCCAGATCTTGCCGGGGTAGATACTGTGGAAAGACAGGTTGAAATCGCTAGAAATAAGGCGGGTATAGGAGAGTTTGAGGCCTTAGACTACTATAGATTTAGAGTAAGCCGCCATGGCAACTAGAGCTCAGTATTATAAAAAGCTAGAAGGAGCTGTCCGCTGTGAACTCTGTCCCCATCATTGCTTTATAAGAGAGGGGGAGAGGGGGCTCTGCTCAGTTAGGCAGGTCAGGGATGGTGAACTCTACTCTCTAAGTGATGGTTATATTTCCTCCATGGCCTATGACCCCATAGAGAAAAAGCCACTTAGCCACTATCTTCCCGGGACTATCCTGTCCATAGGCAGTTTTGGCTGTAACTTCCACTGTGATTTTTGCCAAAACCATAGGCTTTTGGATCCTGGTGTAAGAAAAATCAGGGTGGAGGATGACTTTCTTTTAAAGGCAGCCAAGGAGAAGGCTTCCTTGGGTATAGCCTATACCTACAATGAACCTATTATAAATTTTGAAATGGTTAAAAGGCTAGCTATGAAAATCCACCAGAAGGGGCAGGTTAATGTCCTAGTTACAAATGGCTACATAGAAAGGGAGCCTAGGAGGGAGCTTCTAGGGCTTATCGATGCCTGGAGCATTGATTATAAGATGCCCGAGGAGCTCTACCCCAAGATCTGTGGAGGCAGAGAGGATAGGGTTCTAGAAACTATTAAAGAGGTTAGAGAAGATGCACATCTGGAGGTTACCATTCTTCTCATACCAGGAAGAAATACCCAGGAGGAAGTCTTCAGGGGCATGATAGAAAAACTTGCAGGGATAGGTGAGGACATACCCTTACATCTGACTAGATATTTTCCCAGCTATAAATGCGACCTTCCGGCGACTGATTTAAAAACCCTCCTTGCCTGCAGGGATCTGGCAAAGAAATATATGAAGAGGGTTGAGCTAGGTAACCTTCCCTAGCTAGTAGATCAAATTAATTAGCTTAAGAGCCAGCCGGGATAAACTAATAATATCAAAGAAATACCTAAATTTTATGGAGGGCATCTAATCCAGAGGGAATAGATGTCTTTTTTTACTTAACCTTTAGCCCTTTTGAGAAAAATTAGCCCAGGCTCCTGTCTTAGCAGGGGGCTTTGACAAAGAATTAACTTGTTATCCTCTAGGGTTTGTTATATAATAAACACGGCTTGAATGCCAATAAAACAAAAGGAGTGAATATGGAAGCTTTACAAAACTTTATCGAGCATATCGATGGATTTATCAGCGGTTACATACTTGTCTTTCTTCTCTTAGGAATTGGAATTTATTATACTATTCGTCTTGGTTTCCTACAGATTAGCAAATTTGGTCCTGCTATGAAAATTGCCTTTGGTGGCCTTTTTAACAAGAAGGAAAAAGAAGAAGGCTCACTTTCATCCTTCCAGGCCCTGGCAACAGCAATAGCTGCCCAGGTAGGTACTGGTAACGTCGGTGGTGTTGCCACCGCTATTACCCTTGGTGGTCCCGGTGCAGTATTTTGGATGTGGATTACTGCCTTTTTAGGAATGTCCACTATTTTTGCAGAGGCAGTCCTTGCCCAGGTCTTTAGAGAAAGACGTAGGGGAGAACTTGTTGGTGGACCAGCATTCTATATTAAAAAGGGTGTTGGTAAAAAAAGTCCTGCTCTGGCCAATATCCTTGCAGGTTCCTTTGCTGTACTAATAGTCATTGCCCTTGGTGTTATAGGAAATATGGTACAGGCTAACTCCATTGCAGATGCTGTTAATAATTCCTTCGGTATTCCCAAGATTGCTGTAGGTATTGCTGTGGCCTTCTTTGCTGGCCTAATATTTATAGGTGGAGTTCAGAGGATAGGTCGATTTGCAGAGATGGTGGTACCAACTATGGCGGTGCTCTACATCCTTGGTGCGATTATTCTTCTCTTCAAATTCAGTGCCCATGTGCCTGAAGCCTTTGCCACTATTTTTAAATCTGCCTTTACTCCCATTGCAGCTGCGGGTGGTTTTGCAGGGGCTATGGTCAAACATGCCATTAAAATGGGTGTTCAAAGGGGACTTTTCTCCAATGAAGCAGGTATGGGTTCTACACCCCATGCCCATGCTGTTGCCAATGTCAAGCACCCAGCTGAGCAGGGTCTGACAGCCCTAGTAGGTGTCTTTATAGATACCATAGTTGTCTGCTCTGCTACAGCCCTTTCCATAATTGTAACTAAGTCCTATGAGGTAGAAGGCCTTCAAGGAGTTAGAGTAACACAAAATGCTTTTATTGAAGCCTTTGGACCTGCAGGTGGAGGTTTTCTAGCAATATGTCTGACCTTCTTTGCCTTTACAACAATTGTAGGTTGGTACTACTTTGGGGAAGCCAATATCCGCTATCTATTTGGTTACAAGGGCCTTGCTCCCTATAGGGTAATTGCTCTTGTAGGAATAGTCTTTGGCTCTTTCCAGGAAGTAGGGGTGGTCTGGGCCTTATCTGGCCTTTTCAACAGCCTTATGGTTATCCCAAATATTGTCGGACTTCTGGTGCTCTCTCCTCTGGTTATAAAGATCTATCAGGATTACAATAAACAGGTTGCCGAGGGCGGGCAGTTACAGTTTGACTACGACAAATATGCCTAGTAAGGGATTTTAAAGAGGCCGAGAGGGCCTCTTTTTTCTTTGCCTTGAAGGCTACATAATAGAAATCAACTTATGGTAAAATAAAGACTAAGAAAGAGAAGGGGGGAGTGGGATGAAAAGAGTATATTTGGCAATTGACCTTAAATCCTTTTATGCATCGGTAGAATGCATAGAAAGAAACCTTGACCCCCTGACTACAAATCTAGTGGTAGCCGACGCCTCAAGGACAGAAAAAACCATCTGTCTAGCTGTCTCTCCTTCCCTTAAATCCTGGGGGATACCAGGAAGACCCAGGCTTTTTGAGGTCATACAAAGCGTAAGGAAGGTTAACTCATCGAGGCAGGCTAGATTAAAGGGAAGAAGATTTTCTGCCTTATCCTATGAAAATGATAGGGTCCTCTCTAATCCCAACCTGGGGCTTGACTATATAGTGGCTACTCCTAGAATGGCCCTCTACATGGATTATTCCACGAGGATTTATAAGGTATACCTTAAATACCTGGCTCCTGAAGATATCCATGTCTATTCAATAGATGAAGTTTTCATGGACATAACTGCATATTTAAAGACCTACAAAATCACTGCCAGAGCTCTAGCAACCAAGATCCTCCTGGAGGTCCTGGAGACAACAGGTATAACGGCTACAGCAGGTATAGGCTCTAATCTCTATCTTGCCAAGGTTGCCATGGATATCCTGGCTAAACACAGTCCCCTGGATGGTGGGGTTCAGATAGCAGAGCTTGATGAGAAGAGCTATAGAGAAAAGCTTTGGAGCCATAGACCCATAACGGACTTCTGGAGGGTGGGAAAGGGTTATGCAAAAAGACTTGAGAGTTTGGGGATTTATACCATGGGGGATGTGGCCCGCTGCTCCCTGGGAGGAGCCCAGGACCCCTGTAAAGAAGAAAGCCTTTTTGAGCTTTTAGGGGTCAATGCCGAGCTCCTAATAGACCATGCCTGGGGCCTTGAGCCCACAAGCATTGCTGATATAAAGGCCTATAAGCCCAAGACAAAAAGCCTGGGTTCTGGCCAGGTCCTTAACAGGCCCTATAGCTATGAAAAGACCTCCCTGGTCATCAGGGAGATGGCAGAGCATCTGGCCCTAGACCTAGTGGAAAAGGGCCTGGTAACAAAACAGCTTACCCTGACGGTGGGCTATGATATTGAAAACCTCGGCAGGCAAAAAGCCTATAGGGGCGAGCTTACCACCGATGATTATGGTAGGAGCCTACCTAAGGCTGCCCATGGTAGCTTTAATTTGGAGGATTACTCTTCCTCGTCAAGAATAATTAGAGATTCCTCCATTAAACTTTTCGACAGGATAATAAATAAAAACCTCCTGATTAGAAGGATAAACCTGACTGCTAGCCAGGTGGTTGAGGAGGGTTCTCTTAAGTCAGGGCCTAAATATGAACAGCTGGATTTTTTTACAGACTATGAGCTCAGGGAAGAAGAGATAAAAAAAGAGGAGGAGGCCTTGAAGAAGGAGAGAAGAAGGCAAAGGGCTATCCTGGAAATAAAGAAAAAATATGGTAAAAGCTCTATAATTAAGGCAATAAGCCTTGAGGAAGGGGCTACGAGCCTGGAGAGAAACAAGACCCTTGGAGGACACAGGAAATGACAGACTACCGGGATATAATAAATAGGTCCAGACCCAAATCAAAATATCCTTCTATGACAAGAAGTGAGAGGGCAGGGCAATTCTCTCCCTTTGCTGCCCTCAGTGGTTTTGATGATGCTATAAGGGAAAGGGCCCGTTATACTGAAAAAAAACCTCACTTGACAGACCAGGCCCAGGCAGTCTTAGATAGGAAACTTGAGCTTATAGAAAGGCAGGCTGGTAAGAAGAGGCAGGTAGAGATAAGTTATTTTGTAAAGGACCCAACAAAGGAGGGGGGGCAGATTTCAACTATCCAGGGGATAATCAAAAGCGTAGATAGGATTAATGGAAGGCTGATTATGGAGGGGGGCCTGAGCCTGGTGGTGGATGATATTGTGGACCTAGAGGATAGCAGGTGAGGGCTACTTTTAGAGCTGACCTTTGACTAGTGCTGGGTCGACAAAGGCATTTTATGCTGATACAATATAAGCAAATTATCTAAAAAGGAGTTTTAAGTGACCAGGGATCAAGCAATGATTATCGCTCTATTGGTAGCGATTCTTATAAACTTTATATGGGGAAAATTTCGTTTTGACTTTGTTGCCCTGTCTAGCCTAGTTATAGCAACGCTACTTGGACTAGTACCCGTGGACCAGACCTTTCAAGGTTTCTCTAATCCCGTAGTAATAACAGTAGCTGCAATTTTGGTCCTTAGTGAGGGCCTGGTGAGATCGGGATTTGTCGATGCTGCGGTTAAAACCTTCGAAAAGAAGGTTAAAAGACCCCTGGCTCAGTTTTTCTTTCTTGTCTTTGGTGTGGCATTTTTCTCAGCCTTTATGAATAATGTTGGAGCCATGGCTCTTTTTATGCCTGTGGCAATAAAGATTGCTAGAAAATCGGGAATTTCTCCTTCACGATATCTAATGCCCATGGCCTTTGCCTCCCTTTTAGGGGGTCTTATTACTCTGGTGGGCAGCCCTCCCAATATAATCGTTTCACTTATGAGAGAAGACCTATTGGGCAGAGGTTTTACCATGTTTGAGTTTACTCCTCTAGGCCTATCCCTTAGCCTTGTTATTATTCCCTTTATAGTTTTACTGGCTCCCAGGCTTATACCCCTTAGAGAGGAAAACGTCTCCCAGGAAGACCTCTTTGAGATTAAGGATTACACCACCATGGTTAAACTTGTTGGTGGCTGTGAGCTAGTTGGTAGAAACCTGGTTGATTTAGGGAGGGATTTTTTTAGTGATGTCAACGTTATAGGCTATATTAGAAATGAAAGAAAACACTCCCGAGTCTCTCCCTATATGGAGTTTAAAGAGAACGATATGCTGATTCTGGAGGCTTCGACTTCTAGTATTGAGGAATTCCTAATAAAATCCAAGCTCTCTCTATCGGGTAGTAAAAAACTATCTGCAGAGGATATCAGTGGCAACGGCATTATGGTGACAGAGGTTGTTGTGACTCCCACTTCAAATTTGATAGGTAGAACAGCCAGGGATATGAACCTGCGTAATAATTTTGGGGTTAATCTTCTGGGAGTTGCTAGAGTAGGGGTTAGGGTTACAGAGAGCCCTAATAGAATAGATATTAAGGCTGGGGATGTCCTGCTGCTCCAGGGAACCACTGGCAGCATTCAGGAGGTAATTAGAGAGCTGGGAACCCTGCCCCTAGTTGATAGGGGGATAGAACTTAAATCCAACACCAAAATCGTCGTAAGTCTATCTATTTTTGTCGGTGCCCTTCTTGTAGTGGCTTTAGAGATTTTACCTGCAGCACTGGCCTTTACCATGGCTGCACTGCTAATGGTGGCTAATAAAACCCTTTCTATTAAAAGGGCCCATGAGGCTATGGATCTTCCAATTTTAATCCTACTTGGTAGCCTGCTTCCTGTCAGCCAAGCTCTGGAAAGTACCGGTGCAGCTAGTCTTATTTCACATTTAATTATAAAAATATCACCGGGTGTTGAGCCCTGGGTGACTCTACTGCTTATTCTAGGCTTTACCCTGGTCCTAACTAATATTATAAATAATGCAGCAGCCGCTCTTATTATGTCTCCTATAGCAGTGGGTGTTGCCCAGTTGTTGGGTCTTAATCCCGAGCCCTTTTTAATGATTGTTTTAGTTGGTTCTACCAGCGCCTATCTGACGCCAATAGGCCACCAGTCCAATACCATCATAATGGGTCCTGGGGGATATCGTTTTGGTGATTATTGGCGGCTGGGACTGGTTGTATCCCTATTAACCGCTGTAGTTAGCATACCCGTCGTACTATATCTATGGCCTATATAAGGAGGATCTAATGGTTAAATGTAGTAATTATAATGTTTTTAACTTTGAAAATGCCCTGAGGGGGATGAGAAATCCTCTGGATAGCTGGGACATGTCGGATAGTAATTTTGAAGGTGAGCTCTTTATAGGAGAAAAAGACCTGCGCCTAGCCAAGCAGTTAAGAAGGGCTGGCAGCGATCACAGGAAGTATTTGAGACAGATTCTTGTAAGTGTGGATATTGAAGGACCCCTTTATTGGTGGAAGGAGTTTGACACCTATAAGGTGGCAACTGTTGCCAACTCCACCAGTACTATGCATACCATCCATAAAAAAGGCTTTGTAGGAGAAATGTTTAGCACTGAAGGTTTAAGTGAAAAGAGTCAAGAGTTTTTTGATAACTACCTAGCCTATCTAGAAGAATTGAGACAGAATTACAACAAAAGTAAGGATAAAGCTAGCTGGGAAGAAATCATAAAACTATTGCCCTCAAGCTTTAACCAACTAAGGACGGTGACGCTCAACTATGAGACTCTTATGAGTATCTACCATGCAAGAAAAAATCATAAACTGGTAGAATGGCATCAGTTTTGCAAGTGGATAGAGTGCCTTCCCTACTTTAAAGAAATAGTACTGGAAGATTAGGAGCTAGCATTGTTTATACCGACTTTAAAAAAGGGGGATAGGATAGGACTTATATGTCCTTCTTCCCCTATTCCTCCCAGTGATATTGATATTTGCAGGTCTAGTTTAGAGGAGCTAGGCTATGAGGTTATTCTTGGTGGCTCCCTCAGATTAAATAGGGGGGGCTTCATGGCTGGTTCTCCTGAAGAAAGGGCTAGAGATCTCCACAGGTTTTTTTCTGATAAGACAATAGGGGGTGTTTTCTGCGCCAGGGGTGGCGATAGCTCATTGGAACTACTCCAGCATCTGGACAGGAAGGTTTTCTTAGAAAACCCCAAGGTCTTTCTTGGCTATAGTGATATTACAAATCTGCATGTCTTTCTAAACCAGGAGTGTAACTTGGTTACCTTCCACGGGCCCATGGTTCAGTCGGACATTATTAAGGGTCTAGACAGCTATAGCCTGGCCTCCCTGGAGAGGAACTTAGAGGGTGGGGATTATGACTATGAGAATCCGCCGGGAGATCCCCTCTTGGTCCTAGTTCCTGGACAAGCTAGAGGAAGACTGGTGGGGGGAAATCTCTCCCTGATAAGTGCTGGCCTTGGCGGCCCCTATGAAGTGGACACCAAGGGCAAGATCCTTTTTTTAGAGGATGTAAATGAATCTGTGGAGCACCTTCATAGGATGCTTTGGCAGCTCTTCTATGCCGGTAAGTTCCAGGAGCTAGCTGGAGTTATCCTGGGGGATTTTAATAATTGCAATAATAGACATGACCCCAGCTATGGCCAGGACCAGCTTTTTAGGAACTTCTTTTCAGATTTTAAAGTGCCAGTACTTGCACATCTTAGGAGCGGTCACTGCATGCCGATGGCTACTCTGCCTCTTGGGGCTAAGACTGAAATAGATGATGATAAAATTAGTTTTTCTTTGAGCCTCTAAAGGGGCTCTTTTTTATTTGGGTCTATGTCTCTGGTGTTGGTGGACGAAAACCGGCGCTATGATTAAGTGATTTTTGAAGTGAGCTGATGGAGTGATGTTTTCCGTCAGCTCGCTTTTTTATAGTAGAGATTTCTCCCTGTAAGTGGTATCGTTTGTCCCATTATCAGTAGAAATC
>CAYFUM010000016.1:0-34666 GCA_964346475.1 uncultured Peptostreptococcaceae bacterium | reverse complement strand
GTGGCGAGGTATAGAGGATTCGAACCCCTGACACCTAGATCCGAAGTCTAGTGCTCTATCCAGCTGAGCTAATACCTCTTAGCCTGTTAATTGTACAGCCTTTGGAAGCAAAGTGCAAGAAAAATTTCCTTTTTAATCCATCCTAAGCTCTATGAAAAACCCTAAGTCTGCCTGTCTTTTTTGAGACAGTCCTCCACCCTACCCTTGGTCTAGTTAGTGACCAAGGATAGGGCCGTAACCCTAAAGTAGTCTAGTAGTACTGAGATAATAGCTTGAATATAATCCATTAGTTTCAAATCTCTAACTAAAATTATCCAGCTAAAAAAAGGAAGCCTAGGCTTCCTCTAAATCTAAGATCTATATATAATTTTACTTGTTCTCAGCTGGCGCGCATAGAGGGATTCGAACCCCCGACCCCCTCCTTAGGAGGGAGGTGCTCTATCCTGCTGAGCTATATGCGCTTATAATGGGGCGGCTAGAGGGATTCGAACCCTCGCATACAGGAGCCACAATCCTGTGTCTTAACCACTTGACGATAGCCGCCATTTATCTGGTCGGGGTGGCAGGATTTGAACCCGCGGCCCCCTGGTCCCAAACCAGGTGCGCTACCAAACTGCGCTACACCCCGATAACAGCATCCTTAATATTACAGATATCAGCTTATAAAGTCAAGCCTAAGAGCTAATAATAGTATTACATTTTCGTGTTTAATTTATAGGTATTTGAACTGACTTTTTAGGCTATCTCCCTCTATTTCCAAAACAAGATAGCTGGCCCTATCACCATAGTGGGGATGGGAGATACTACCTGGGTTTATAAAGTAAATGCCCTGGATTTCCTTCTTCAAGGCCCTATGGGTATGACCAAAAAGGACCAGGTCAAAGCCCTCCTCCTTGGCAAGATAAAAAAGCCTGTTAAGGCCATCCTTAACCCCCTGCCTATGGCCATGGGTCATCAGGACATCAAGCTCACCTAGTCTTAGCTTTCTACTAAAAGGAAGGCTGGAAAACCCATCGCAGTTCCCTCTCACAGCAAGGCCTCCCTCCAGGTCCCGGCCATAGTCACCTAGATGGAGTACTAGATCTGCCTGCTCCCTATCACAAATCATCTTTACTGTATTTTTGTCGCCATGGCTATCGGATATAACTAATACCCTCATCTTTAAGTTTTTCCTCCAAACGCCTTAGTGCATCCCACCTATGGGAAAGATTGTGTTTCTCTTCCATTCTCAGTTCCCCAAAGGTCCTGTCAAGGTCAGGATAATAGAAAATTGCATCAAAGCCAAAACCAAAATCTCCCCTTTCCTCCCTGGCAATTTCGCCAAAGCACAGGCCCAGCTGGGTAAACTCCCTTTTTTCATGGATGAAGGCTATTTCACAGGCAAAAAAAGCCTTTCTATTATCGACACCTTCTAGTTCCTCTAGCATCATTTTTCTTTTTTCAGCAAAGGATATATCACCACCGTACCTGGCAGTATGGATGCCTGGGCCAGCTCCCAGAGCTTCGACCAGAATACCTGAATCATCACTTAGGACAGGAAGGTCTGTAATTTTACTTATTTCCCTGGCCTTGATGAGGGCATTCTCTCTAAAGCTCCTACCATCCTCTATTATTTCATCATGAAAACCAAGCTCATCAAGCCCCAGGAGCTTCACATCCCAATTTCTTAGGATATACCTGATCTCCTCAATCTTACCAGGGTTGTGGCTGGCTACTACTATACTTTTCATAGGCCTCATCCTGCTTTCTAATAATTTCTTCAACTCCTTGGCTTGCAAGGCTGAGCATCTCATCTAGCTCCTTCTTAGAATAACTGGCCCTCTCCCCGGTACCCTGGATCTCAATGTATTCGCCACTATCATCCATGATAACATTAAGATCAACCTGAGCTCTACTATCCTGTTGAAAGCTAAGGTCCAGCAGGGTTTGGCCATCTACAATTCCTACACTCACAGCTGCCAGCTTTCTAATTAAAGGATTACTTCTTAAATAGCCCTTAGCCATAAGATCGTCCACGGCCAACCTCAGGGCCAGATAGGCCCCTGAAATAGCCGCAGTTCTAGTACCTCCATCAGCCTGGAGGACATCGCAATCCACATAAAGGGTCATGGGTCCCAGCTCAGAAAAATCAATTGCAGAGCGCAGGCTCCTGCCTATAAGCCTTTGAATTTCAACGGTCCTTCCATCCAATTCACCGGAAATAGTCCTTCTTTTTTTCCTAGTAAAGGTAGAACCTGGCAGCATGGAATATTCAGCGGTGAGCCAGCCCTCATCCTCGGGGCGGAAGTTTGGGACCCCCTCCTCAGCAAAAACTGTACATAGCACCTTGGTGCCTCCAAAACAGGCCAGCACACTGCCCTGGGCATGGGCTGTAAAGCCACATATAAAGTCTATTTCTCTCATAACTACCCCATTACCCTGTAGAGTTCATCCCCAGCCTGGGGATCCACCTCTTTATCAGTGTCGCTTCTAAGTATCTTTTTTCCATCCTGGGTAAACCTACCGATATGGGCTGCCTCTATACCCTCTTTAGCCAGATCCTTAATCAGGTCTTCTACCCCCTCTTCAGGTAGAGTTAAGAGCAGGGAGCCTGAACTAATAAGCTGGTAGGGATCTAACTTATAAAAATCTGCTACCTTTTTGGTAACCTCGTGAATATTCACCTTATTCTCTTCTACTATAAATCCCCAGCTATCCCCAAAGCACATCTCACTTAGAGCGCCTATCAGCCCTCCTTCTGTGATATCATGCATGAAATTTACATTGTGCTTTCTACCAACCCTAGCCTCTTTGGCTATCGAAAGCAGCTCTCCCATCTTCCTGGCATCCTCTATTTCTTCCTGGCTAAGATGGGCTTTGATTTCGTCCTTTTCAGCCACGATAATAGATGCACCCTCAAGACCTAGGGATTTAGTCATAACTATACTATCCCCAGCTTGGATGCCCTTCAGAGCTCTCTCAACCCTCCCTATGGCAGTTATAGAAAGAACAGTCCTAGTTACTGCTGTTGTAATCTCTGTGTGGCCACCCAGGATGTCCACATCAAGTTTCGTTGCCATAGCCTGGGCATCCTCCATAATCTCCGCAATTTCTTCTTCCTTTATATGGGCTGGCAGTAACATGGTCAGCATGACTGCCAGGGGGTCTCCCCCACCAGCAGATATGTCATTACAGGCGATCAGCATGGCCAGTGAGCCTAGGTTTTTACCGGCTCCTGTTATGGGATCGCTAGCCACGGCCATAAGCTGGCCATCAAAGTCCAAATAGGCAACATCAAGGCCTACTCCAGGACCCACCTTAGTTGTGGATCTATGGTTTTTAATTTTAGAAAGCACAAGTCTATTCAAATCCTCTGTAGTAAGTTTTCCTAAATACATAACATCCTCTAATCTAACTTAAGGCCCATGGAAGCGAGCTCATCTAAGCTAATTATTTCAGTCCCAATTTCCCTGGCCCTGTCATACTTGCTTCCAGGTTTATCACCCAGGACAAGATAGTCCGTGTTTTTTGAAACCGAGGAGGTAACCTTGGCACCAGCCTTTTTTAAAGCCCCCTCAATATCCCTTCTACCAAGGGAAAAGCTCCCTGTTACAACAAAGCTTAGACCCTGAAAGCGCTCATCACCTTCATTTTTCTCAAGAGCCTGGCCTAGCCCTAGACTTTCTAAGTGGTCCAGGTAGTGGTGGTTTTCCTTGTTATCAAAAAACTCAAATAAGGACTGGGCCATCTTCGGCCCAATATCAGGAATTTCCATTAAATCCTCAACCTTGGCTCTTCTTAACTCAGATAAACTACTATAGACCTGGGCAAGATTTGACGCTGCTACCCTGCCTATATGCTCAATTCCCAGAGCGAAGATAAGCCGGTCCAGAGGCTTCTTTTTACTGAGCTCTATTTCTCCAAGAATCCCATCTATGGATTTCTCTCCAAAGCCCGCCAGTTTAACAAGGACATCCCTTTTATTCTTAAGACCATACAAATCCTCAGGACTACTTATAAAACCCTCTTCCATTAAGGTGAGTAGAATCCTAGAGCCAAGACCTGATATAGCCATCGCATCCCTGGACACGAAGTGCTCAAGGAGTCTGTGTAACTTAGCAGGACAGGCGGCATTGATGCAGCGCAGGGCCACCTCCCCCTCCAAATGTACCAGCTCACTCTGACAGGAGGGGCAGGTCCTGGGGATTACAACTTCCCCTTTCCCCCTGGGACTACTACTATCAACCCCAATTACCTGGGGTATGATTTCTCCAGCCTTTTCAACAAAGACCCTATCCCCCAATCTAATTCCCTTCTCCTTGATATAGTCAGGATTATGTAGGCTGGCCCTTTGAACCTGGCTACCAGCGAGCCTGACTGGTTCAAGGATTGCAGTGGGTGTTACAACACCGGTTCTACCTACACTCCACTGGATATCTAAAAGCTCAGTGCTGGACCTTTCAGGAGCAAATTTATAAGCAATTGCCCACCTTGGAGCTTTGCTGGTTTCGCCTAATTTCTCTTGTAATTTCTCATCGTTGACCTTTATTACCAGGCCATCAATCTCATAGTCCCTACTAGCCCGGACCGCCTCTATTTCAGGTATATGGTCTATTATCTCCTCTATTTCCTCAAAAACCTTGGCTGGAACAACCTTGAAACCTTCTTGTCTAAGAAAATTCAACTTATCCTCATGGCTTTTAAAACTGGGGCCTTCTATTAGATCAAAAACCAGTATAGAAAGTCCTCTTCTAGCCATAAGTCCGGTATCAAGCTGTCTAAGACTGCCAGCTGCTGCATTTCTAGGATTTGCAAAGGGGGCGAGGCCAGCCTCCTCTTGCTCAAGGTTTATTCTTTCAAACTGTTTTTTAGGAAGGTAGACCTCTCCCCTAACTATAATATCCTGAGCTGAATTTAGCTCCAGGGGAATAGCTCTTATGGTCCTGAGGTTTTTTGTAACATCCTCTCCCACTAGACCATCCCCCCTGGTGGCACCTAGAGAAAATATCCCCCTCCTATAGTGGAGGACAACGCTAAGGCCATCTACCTTTTCTTCCAGTACATAGCTAGACTCCCCCTGAGCCTTGACCCTCCTATCAAAGTTAAGAAGATCCTGGGGACTAAAGGAGTTATCCAGGCTTCCCAGCTGTCTGGGGTGGGGAACCTTAACAAAACCCGCCAGGACCTCACCACCCACCCTTTGGGTTGGGCTATTAGGGTCCAGCCAGTCGGGATTTTTATTTTCTATGGCCTCAACTTTCTTGTAAAGCATGTCATAGTCATAATCACTGATTTCTGGACTATCTAAGACGTAGTAAAGATGGCTATGTCTTTTTAACTCTTTAACTAACTCTAAATATTTTTTCCTATCCATCATTCTTTCCTCAGGGGGGCATAGTCCAGGTGGAGCTCCTTAAATCCTACCTTTTCAAAGGCTACTTGGATTTTCTTACTGGCTTCTTGTAGTCCTACCACAGTACCCCGTCCAAAGACCTTATGAACCACCCTGTCTCCCGCCTTAAAGCTACCAGTGGAAGAAACTTTCTCGCTTCCAAAGGGTATGGTCCTCTGAAAGGCACTCCCCCTCTTCTTCCCCTCAATATAAATTAAGTCCTGGGGAATTTCCTCAATAAATCTAGAAGGCTTCATCCACTGAGGCTCACCAAAACGAAACCTGGTATCAGCCCTGGTAAGTACCAGCTTCTTCATAGCCCTAGTTATGGCAACATAGCAGAGCCTTCTTTCCTCTTCTAATTGCTCTTCACTTTCTTTACTCAAATAAGAGGGAAAAAGATCTTCGTCCATCCCCACTAAATATACCGAGGTAAACTCCAATCCCTTGGCAGAGTGAAGGCTCATCAGCATAATGGGGTCCCCGGGCTCCTCTTCATCCATGTCTGTTAGAAGGGAAATGTTTGAAAGATAGTCTTCTAAGCCCCCCTGGCCTCTCTCATAGAAAGAGGCTATGTCACTTAGAAGTTCCTCGACGTTTTCCAGCCTTGCCTTGTCCTCTATTAGTTTACTCTCCCTGAGCATTCTCAGGTAGCCCGCTTCCTCGAGGACAACCTGACTCAAAAGAAAGGGGTCACTATCCTCTAGGTTCTCCCTTGCACTTTCAAAGATAGCAAGAAACTCCTTAAGGGGTCTAGAAAACCTGTTGGAAAATACTTCCTCTTCCAAGCCCCTCTCAATTCCCTGGTAAAAGCTAAGATTGTTTTCCTGGGCATAGCTGTTTATTTTCCCTATGATACCCTCACCCAAGCCCCTTTTTGGGCTACCCATGGCTCTGATAAGGGATATTTCATCCCTAGGGTTTACCACCACCCTAAGATAGGCTAAAACATCCTTTATTTCCATACGCTCAAAGAACTGCTGGCCACCATAGATTTGATACTTGATGTCAGCCCTTCTTAGCCTGTCCTCAAAAAGCCTGGACTGGGCATGGGTCCTATAAAGGATGGCTATTTCCCTGGGAGGAATTCCATTTTTAAGATCCTTTTCTATGGATTCAAGGACATAGTCGGCCTCTTCCTGATCACTCCTAGCATTGAATAAAAATATCCTATCTCCCTTTTCTAGATCAGTCCATAGGTTCTTTTTTGGCCTAGAAGGATTATTCTCTATGACAGCATTGGCTGCTGCTAGGATTCTCTTGGTTGACCTGTAATTTTGTTCTAAGGTAATTATCTTAGCTTTTGGAAAATCCTTCTTAAATTCCACTATATTTCTAATATCTGCTCCCCGCCAGCCATAAATGGACTGGTCTATATCTCCAACAACAACCAAGTTTTCCTTGCTCTTGGTAAGAAGGTGGACCAAGTGATACTGAATTTTGTTGGTATCCTGATACTCATCCACAAGAACCTCGTGGAAACGCTCCTCATACTTACTTCTTATACCTTCATTTTCCTCGAAGAGTTCTACCAGTCGAAAAAGAATGTTATCAAAATCCAGGGCATCATATTCCTTGAGTTTTTTCTCATAGAGGGAGAAAACTTCCCACAGATCATCATCCAGGTAGTCTCTATACTCGCTGAGCCTAAGCATCTTTGACTTGGCTTGACTAAAGAGACTTCGGACCATTTTGGGTGGATAGGCCTTGGTGTCCATATCCAGCTCTTTAAGACACTGGTTTATAAGGCTTCTCTGGTCGGAACTGTCGTATATAACAAAATCCCTCCCATAGCCAAGAAGGTTTGAGTAATTCCTGAGAATTCTAAGGGCTATACCGTGAAAGGTCCCTACCCAAAGGTCCTGGGCCCCTTCTCCAATTAATTCTTCTAGCCTCTCCTTCATCTCTCTAGCGGCCTTATTGGTAAAAGTAATAGCTAAAATTTGCCAGGCAGCTAGGCCGCCGTCTATAAGATGGGCAATTCTGGTGGTCAGGGTCCGGGTTTTTCCTGATCCTGCACCAGCCATTATCAGCAGCGGTCCTTTTTCCTCTACTACTGCCTCTATTTGCTGGGGATTTAGTCCTTCTAATATCATTTTTCCTCGTTTCTAACATCATTTAAAGAAAGAACCAGATGTAGGGTATTGGCCTCCGATTGGTGGCGCAGGAAGACTCCGTCTAGGAGCTTGGCCCTATCCTTGAGTTCCTGCATTTTCTTATCCTCTATCAAACTAGGGCCCTCAACAGTGAAATATATGAGCATCTGGCCACCATCCCAGTAGATTCTTATAAGATATCTTCTCTTGGGATCTCTAGATAAATTAAAAATCTCTTCAACAAGACCACTAAAAAGTGTAATGTCACTATTAATTATTCCGCTGCTTCCTTCAAGATTTATGGGAGCCTCAGGATCTATTTTATTGTGGACTTCTCTGATTATCTCCAGGGGAGAAAAGTTTTCTAAACTGTAATTATAAAGAATTTCCTTGGTATAGGGAGATTGAGAAAGCCTGTCTATCTTCCTTTTCATAACCAGCTCTTCCAGCTTACTTTTTTTAAGCAGGTCTGAAAGCTCCTTTATTTTTTTCTCATATCCCTCACTTTTTAACTTGCTCTCTCTAAGAATAAGATCATAGGAGTCACCCAGGGCAAAATACTGGAACCTACCACTATGGCTTAGGGTGCTGCCCTCTTTGAAGGCATCTAAAATTTCTTCATTAATTGATGTAAAGTAGTCCTCAACCTGTTTAATTAGGACCCTATAGATTATATAGCTAGTAATATAGAAAATTAATAAAAAACCCAGAATTTCCATAATGTGGCTTTCTAAAAAACTTCTAAAGAGTTGTCTCCTACTGGCAATCTCATTGTCTATTGCAGAGCTGGAAATAAAGTATCCATAGGTAAAACCAGTGGCCTGGCTAAACTCCTCACTATAAAAACCTTCCTCTGCATGGTTAGCCTCCAGAGGTAGAAGCAGTCTCCCCGACCTATCTTTAAGATATATTGACTGGTCCCAGGAAGAAAATTCAACAAAACTCTCCAGGACCTTGTCAGGTATATAGTCCTCTTGGTCAATTGAAACAATAAACTGAAAGTCCTGGTTATAGGAGCCATCAAAAAAGAGAAGCCTATCCTCAAAATAGTTGAGCCCCTTTTCCAAACTAGCTGGAATGTCAATCTCTTCACCCAGACTAAACTCCTCGGTAATCACATAGATATCAAGGGCTTCTATTCCCGAAAGGTTTCTTAAAACCCTCCTGACATCCTGCTGCCTGGTTTCTGGACTAGCTGAGCTATAGTAAATATCATAGAGGGAAGCCTTAAGTAGAGCGCCATAGTTCTCCACCAGTTCCTCCAGTCTAACTAGCTCTAGAGTCTTAATATACTCTCCCCTTAGCCTGAGCTGGTGGGCCCTCTGCTGGGTCTGCTCCTCCAAGTCCTCTGCAACAGACAAGGCCAGGTCCTCCAGGGCTCTTTCCTGACGAGTATAAAGAAAATTCAACCACAAAAACCCCATCACCACAATGATTATTGAGACGATGAGGATAAAATATCTAAAGTACCTTTTTAATAGGTCACCACTAAACATTCGGCCCCCTTAGGTAAAGTTAAATTTTTATTTTGTAAGGCTAGATAGGTTGGAGAGAACAGCACTCCTAGTAACTATACCAATAAAGACACCCTGGTCATCTACTACAGGAACAAAGTTCTGATTTGCTATGACGTCTAAGAGATCACTAAAATCAGCATCAATTGAAACAGGTGAATAGAGCTTACTCCTCTTTATATCCTTTACAGGGATATTCTCCATGTCTCTAAAGGATATGGTTTTCTTCTTACTGATTTTTCTTAGGATATCACCCTCTGTTATAGTTCCAACATAATGTCCCTTCTCATCCAGTATTGGTATAGAAGTATAGCCATGGTGTTCCATTTTTTCAAAAAGCTGACGCATGTTGGCATCGGTATATTCAAAAACTATATTTATCTTTGGAGTTAAGTACAATGCTATGTTTTTCATTAAGACTCCTTAACACTCTTTTAATACGCAACATACTAATTATAGAGTATGGACTGCCTTGAAATCAAGGTCTATTATTCTAAGCCCTCACCGATATCCCTGCGGTACCACCTACCCTTAAATTCAACCCTGTCAATATTATTATAGACCTTCCTGCGGGCCTCTTCAAAGTTAGATCCAAGGCAAACCAGGGAAAACACCCTTCCCCCTGAGTTTACCAGCTCCCCTTCTAAGAGCTTGGTTCCTCCAGAAAAGAGTAAAACACCCTCCTCCAGCTCCCCAATTTTTATCTTCTGATCATCTAAAATATTCCCAGGATAACCCTCAGAAGCTGCAACGACACAAAGGGCAACCTGATCTTTTAGTTTAACCCCAGGCAGGTCTTTATTTTCTGCTACAGCAAGGCAAAGCTCAAAAAAATCACTATCAAGTCTAGCCATTAAAACCTGGGTCTCCGGATCTCCAAAACGCACATTATATTCTAATACTTTAAGGCCAGAAGAGGTCCTCATACAACCAATAAAGATAACACCACGATAATCCATGTTTTCTCTAATAATACCCCTATAGGTCTTCTCCATTATGCTATCGATTTCTTCTAGATCTTTTTTACTAAGATCAGGCACTGGAGAAAAGGTTCCCATGCCCCCTGTATTTGGACCCTTGCCACCATCATAGGCCCTCTTGTGGTCCCTGGCACTTCCCAGATACCTGTAGCCTTTTTTATTGACCAAATAGAAGAAGGATATTTCAGGACCCTCTAGCCTCTCCTCCAGTACAAGTCTACTGCCACTTTCTCCAAGGAGCCTATCCTTCATAAGGGACTCCAAGGCCTCTTCTGCCTCAGAAAGGGTTTCCGGCAAAAATACTCCCTTACCTCCAGCTAGGCCATCGGCCTTTATAACAGGTAAGTCTCTAAAGCTCTTTAAGCCCTCCCTAGCTCTAAGATAGTCATTGGTCTCAAAAAAAGCTGCTGTGGGTATCTCATATTTTTCCATGAACTTCTTACTAAAAACCTTACTGCCTTCAAGGGCAGCAGCCTGGGCTCCAGGTCCAAATACAGCTATACCCTTTTCTCTGTACCTGTCCGCTAGGCCCTGGACTAGGGGATCCTCAGGACCAATTATAACCAGGTCCCAGTCCTCTTCTAGTCCTTCATCTGTATCCAAAGTAGGAATTTGCATGCCCGGATTTCCAGGCATAGCATAATAATCAAAGTCAGGATGGTTTTCTTTAAGAGCATAGAGCAGAGCGTGCTCTCTAGCTCCAGAACCCACAATTAAAACCTTCATCGGTCCTCCTAATGTTTAAAATGGCGCATGCCAGTAAAGAGCATAGCTATACCTTCTTTATCACAAAGCTCTATTGATTCCTCATCCCGCAGGGATCCTCCTGGTTGAATTATTGCCCTTATCCCTTTTATTGCAGCAAGCTCTACAACATCACTGAAGGGAAAGAAGGCATCGGAAGCTAATACTCGGGCCCCGGGAGCCCTATCTAAAGCATATTTTGCTGCATCTATGCGGTTGACACTGCCGCCACCAATTCCCCTGGCAGCCCTATCCTCACTGACAACAATAGCATTGCTCTTAACATACTTGGCTACCTTCATGGCAAAAAGTAGCTCCTCTTTTTCCTCTTCACTGGGCTCTCTTTTAGTTACACAGTGAAGCTTATCAATAAAGTCAAGATCCTTGTCCTGTACTAAAAGACCTCCGCCTAGGCTCATCATACTAAGCCGGGTCTCCTCCGATGAGTTTACCTGGACTATCCTAAGATTTTTCTTCTTTTTTAGCTCTTCCAGGGCTTCCTGGCTAAAGCCTGGAGCCATGACTATTTCTAGGAAGGTCTCATTCATTAGCTCTGCAGTGGCTCTATCCACTGGATGATTTATAGCAACTATCCCACCAAAAACAGAAACCGGATCGCAGTCGTGGGCTTTTTTATAGGCCTCCAAAACACTTTCGCCCAGGGCAACGCCGCAGGGGGTATTGTGCTTAACCGCTACTGCACAAATCTCCTTAAATTCCTGGGATAGCTCCCAGGCTATTTCCATATCCCTGTAATTGTTATAGGATAGCTCCTTGCCCCAGAGGACTGATAGATCCGTTAAAAACCCACCCCTGATTGGCTCTACATAAAAGGCTGCCCTTTGATGGGGATTTTCTCCATACCTTAACTCTCCCTTTTTCTCATAACCTAGGACCAGGCTTTCTGGGAAATCCTCTTCACACAGATAGTTGGCTATGGCACTGTCATAGCTAGATGTCAAACTAAAGACCTTGGCGGCTAGACTTCTTCTATAGTTCTCATCTAATTTCCCTTCTTTTAATCTTTCTAAGAATTCATCATATTGGCCTGGGTCTGATAGGACAGTGACATAGTTTAAATTTTTGGCAGCCGCCCTCAGCATGGTGGGTCCACCTATATCAATAAACTCAATGAGTTCATCAAAATCCAAGTCTTCCTTCATCTTTTCAAAAAAAGGGTAGATGTTGCAAACCACAAGGTCGATAGGCTCTATGTAGTTTTTCTTGAGTTCTCGCAGATCATCCTCCACCCTCCTAGCAAGGATGCCACCGTGAATTTTTGGATGGAGGGTTTTAACCCTACCTCCCAGTATTTCAGGAGATCCTGTTAGCTCTGAGGCCTCGATAACATCAAAGCCCAGCTCCTTTATATACTTATAGCTTCCCCCAGTGCTTATAAGTTCATAACCCTTGGCTATCAGCTGGGGAATTAAAAGATCCAATCCACTCTTATCATAAACGCTTACAAGTGCTCTCATTTTCTACCTCCATAGGTTAAAAATGTCTCTAGGTAGAGAGGTTTCTCCGCCTTCTGGACTCTTTCAGCCAGGCTCTCAACAGTATCATCTTGGTAGACGGGAACCCTGACCTGGGCAAGAATTCTGCCAGTATCAATACCTTTATCTACCAGGTGGATGGTAGAGCCGGTTTCCTTCTCTTTATTTTCTAAAACAGCCCTATGAACCCTATCACCATAAAAATCCCTACCGCCATACTTGGGTAGCAGGGAGGGATGGACATTGAGTATCCTGTCTTTAAAGCTATCTACAATGTCTGCCGGAAGGATTTTAAGATAGCCAGCAAGCAGGATGTAGTCAGGGTCTAGCTCAAGGAGCTGGTCCTTCCAGCTACCCTCATCATCCACCCTATAGATGGCTACCCCCTTCTCCCTAGCCCTTTCAAGAACCCCAGCATTTTTCCTATCACAGAAGAGACCCAGTATTTCAAAGCCCCTTATATTATTAGCCAAATAGGAAAAGGTGGAGCCGCTGCCCGAGGCAAATATAACTATTTTCATAGGAGAACTGCCTCATCCGAGGAAATAACCTTGCCAATATCCCAGGCTTTTAGATCCTTCTTTTCAAGGAGGTCTAGGGCTCTTTTTTTATTTTCTTGACTAACTATAACCACCATGCCAATGCCCATGTTAAAGGTGTTATAAAGCTCCTTCTTATCAAGGCCAGTTAGCTTGGCTGTATGTTCAATTAGTTCACTCCTCTGCCAGGAGGCCGTATCTATATGAAAGCTCAGCCCCTTGGGTAGGACCCTGGGAATATTTTCAATAAAACCTCCCCCTGTAATATGGCTAAGGCCAAGAACTTCAAGCTCATCTATAAGTTCAAGAACTGGTTTTACGTAGAGCCTTGTGGGCCTACAGAGCTCCTCACCATACTTGTCCAGGTACTGGGGATAGTGCTCCAGAAAAATCTTTCTAAGAAGGGAATAGCCATTGGAGTGAAAACCACTGGAGGCAAGACCGATAATAGCATCCCCCTCCTTTATTTTCTCACCGGTAATAAGTTTATCCTTCTCCTGGATGCCAACACAAAAGCCAGCCATATCCATATCTCCGGGCTGGTACATCCCTGGCATCTCAGCTGTTTCTCCTCCGATTAGTGCGCAGCCTACCTCTTTACAGGCTCCTGCTATGGAGGCCACAACCTGGGCTACCTCCGAGGGCTCCAGTCGAGCTGAGGCCAGATAATCTAAAAAGAAAAGGGGTCTAGCTCCATGACATAGGATATCGTTGACACACATGGCAACAAGGTCCTGGCCTAGGTTATCCATATATCCCAGGGTCTTGGCTAGTAGAATTTTTGTACCCACACCATCGGTCCCGCTGACCAGAACAGGGTTTTTTAGTCCCCTAGGAAGTTCATAGAGACCAGCAAAGGATCCAAGCTCGGTTAAAACCTCGGGGCCCTGGGTCGCTTCTACATAGCTTTTCATCTTCTTTACTGCGTCTTGTCCTCTATCAACATCGACTCCAGCATCTTTATAGCTGATTTTCATCTCTCCTCCTAGTATTTCTCAAAGACGTATTTATTGTGGGTTTTGGGCACTTCCATGGGATAATCCCCAGTAAAACAGGCCTTACACATGATCTCATCGGGTAGTCCTACTGCTGCAACAAAATCTTCAGGACTGATAAATTTCAGGCTATCAGCGCCTATGTACTCCTCAATTTCCCTTTCTGTCATGTTGGCGGCAATTAGGGATTTTTTTGTTGGCGTATCTATTCCAAAAAAACAGGAGTAGGCCACCAGTGGAGAACCTATTCTGACATGGACCTCCTTGGCTCCAGCCTTCTTAAGATCATGGATAATTGTCCTAAGGGTTGTTCCCCTTACTATGGAATCATCGACAATGACAATCCTTTTCCCCTGTATATTGCTCTTTAAGATAGAGAGTTTTAACCTCAGAGCCCTCTCCCTGTCCTCCTGGGTAGGATCGGTAAAGGTCCTTCCTATATACTTATTTTTAATAAAGGCTGTAGAATAGATGGTATCAGACTCCATGGCATAGCCAATGGCAGCAGGCACACCACTTTCTGGTACAGCTGCCACCAGGTCATACTTTTGCGAGTCCTTCCTAGCCAGAATCCTTCCAAATTCCTGCCTAGCCTGGTAGACATTTCTACCGGCTAAGTTACTATCTGGCCTAGAAAAATACACAAATTCAAAGCCACAGAGTTTCATGGGTTTACTGGTGTCATAGTAGTGGGAAGTGTAACCCCCTTCATCAATTTCTACTATTTCCCCCTTATCTACATCCCTTATAAACTCTGCATCCAGTAGATCCAGAGCACAGGTCTCGCTGGCCAGCACATAGTCCCCATTTTTCTTTTGTCCCAGCACTAGGGGTCTAAGTCCATTGGGGTCTCTTATCCCATAGAGCTTGCCCTCAATAATCAGAACCAGGGCGTAGCCTCCCTTGACCTGGTCAAGGGATTTTTTTATGGCCTCTAAGGGATTATCCTTATAGTGAATAGCGATGAGCTTGATTATGATCTCACTATCGCTGGTTGAAGTAAAACTAAAGCCCTGGTCAATTAAATCTCCTCTAATCTCCACTGCGTTAATAAGATTGCCATTATGAGCCAGGGCCATAGAACCAGCTTTAAACTCAACTACCAGGGGCTGGGCATTTCTTCTTGCCGCACTTCCCATAGTGGAATAGCGGCAGTGCCCTATACCCACATTGCCATTAAAGGGCCTTAAATTTTCCTCGTTGAAAACATCCCTTACAAGACCCATGTTTTTGTAGTGCATCATCACACCTTCGTGATAGGTGGCTATGCCTGCACTCTCCTGGCCCCGGTGCTGGAGGCTGATTAGAGCGTCAGAGATCTGGGGGCCCAGGTGCTGATATTCCCGAGAGAAAATCCCTATAAGCCCGCATTCTTCCTTGAGCTTATCCATCAAATTATTCACTTCTCTCTCCCAGCTCTGCATCATCTTTAAGGACCTTTTCCTTCATTTTTTCGACATAGTTCCTGTAGGAAGATGCCAGTCTAGGATCTGTTAAAGCAAGGATTCTAAGGGCTAGCAGTGCGGCGTTCTCGGCAGCATCCACCCCTACCGTTGCTACGGGTATCCCCGCTGGCATTTGAAGGATACTTAGAACTGAATCCATGCCCCCCATCATAGAGGTCTTCATAGGTATACCAATAACTGGAAGGTCAGTGGCTGCAGCTATAACCCCTGGAAGGTGGGCTGCCTTGCCAGCTGCTGCGATTATCACTCCATAACCCTCTTCATGGGCGCCACCAACAAAGTCCAGAGTTGCCTCTAGGGTCCTGTGGGCGCTGAGTATACGCAGGGTGTTTTCTACCTTAAATTCATCAAGTAACTTCGCAGCCTTCTCTACAACGGGAAGGTCTGACTTACTCCCCATAATAATTGCTACCTTCATGCTACCTCCTTATACTGGAGACCAGGGCTCCAAAGATGTCCATGCTTTTACCATCGTAAACATTCTTTAGAAGTCCCTCATCTAGTTCATCATCACGGCTCATCCTACCAAAGATCTGTCCACAGGGGCTAGTGAGACCCTCTATATCCATCATGGATCCCACTGGGTTTTCCTGGTAAACACTGGCTATCTGGTTTCTAGATAGGAGAAGCTCTTTATCTTCTTCACTCATAAAAAAGCAAGCCTCGCTATTTGATACCAGGGACCAATAGGAGTCCTCCTGAGCCCTGCTAAGCCAGGGAGACCTATTGTTAATACACCTGGTCTTCACGAGAAGTGACTGGTGTCTGCCTATCCTATTAAGGGTAAAGCCCATGGTTACTGCCTGGGGATCAATAATCCTGCCATCGTAAAAGACTCCCAGTCTAACCAAGGCCTGGAAACCATTGGAAATACCTAGCACATAATCCCCTCTATCAACCAGCCTATGAAAAGCGTCTTTAACAGTTTTTCTTCTAAAAACTGTTTCAATAAACTTGGCAGTTCCCTCGGGGAGGTTAACTGGAGAAAAACCACCGGCTAGGACCAGGACCTGGCAATCATCAATTTTTTTAGCAAGCTCTTCTAGGGATTTTTCCATATCCCCTAGACCAAAGACCCAGCTTTCTACCCTTGCCCCCTCCTGGGAGAATTTCTTGACAAGCTCCTCATCACTGCCTGCACCTGGGAAGATTGGAATAAAGACCCTTACATCTTCATCTTTTTTACCTTCTTTTTCATAGCTAAAGCTCTCTCCAAGAAGGTCCCTACCTGGCTTGTTATAGATTTCAAAGACCGGGCTTAAATGAGCCTCCTTCTTCTCAAGGGATATATCTAGGGAGTACTCCTGGCCATCTAGGATAAGAAGGGGCTTTTCTATTACCCTCCCTACAAGTCTTGCTCCACTTAGCTTACTTCCTGTCTCTACCTCCACCAGGAGAGAAGCCAGGGGATAGCCATCTTCTAGTAATTCACAGCCTAGATGATTTCCAAAACAAGCATTTTCTATGGCATGTCTTAAACTCATGGTAACTACACTGGCTGAAAGGATTTTTTCTCTGTCTTTAATAAAACCTTCAAAGGCCAGACTAGCACTTTCTAGATCTATGGTCTTGTCCTTCTTCAAGGCTATTTCATAAATATATACTTCATTGCCGGCGGCTTTAAATTCACTGCTTCTAACCTGGTCAAGCTTACCCGTATTAACACTAAAGGAGATTAGGCTTGGGGGAACATGTATCTCCCCCTCCTCCCAGTAGAAGCTACCGCTCATACTGTCCTTTCCTCCTATGGATGCCAGACCAAAATGATGGAGGACGCTGTTGGCACCTAGAAGAGCCATAAAGGGTTTGGCCCATTTTTTAGGATCATCTTTAAGCCCCTCAAAATACTCCTGGAAGCTCAGCCTCTGGCCCCTAATATCCCCACCCAGGACCAGGTTTTTTGCCAGGGATTGTAAAACGGCCATTTGAGCACCATGGTAGGGACTCCACTGAGCTAGATAGGGATCAAAACCCTGGGTGGAGATTGTCACATCATCGCTATCCACACCTGGTATTTTTGAAACCATGCCATCTACAAAGCTCTTTCTTCTACTGCCGCCATAGGGATTTAGTAGGTTAAGGCCTCCGACACTGCTATCAAACATTTCCACTAGGCCCTGCTGGGAAGCTTCCCTTAGCTCCTTTTTATCAATTAGGCCCTCATAGGGATAATCTTCAAATTTTATGGGCTCAACTTCAACATTGGCACTCTTTTCAGCGCCAGCCTTTTCTATAAATTCTCTGCTAAGGTCTACTAGAACTCTGCCCTGGTATTTTACGACAAAGCGCTGCTTGTCAGTAACCTCACCTATCACAGTGAGATTTAAATCCTCTCTCCTAGCATGGCTTTTAAAGAGATCTAAATCTTCTTTTTTAATAACCAGAGCCATTCTTTCCTGGGATTCACTAAGTAGAATTTCCCAGGGATAGATCTCCTTGTATTTAAGGGGAACTTCCTGAATGTCTATTTCCAGTCCCTCGGCGATCTCACCGAAAGCAACGCTAATTCCACCCGCCCCAAGATCATTACAACGGATTATCCTGGGACCTATCTCTTCAATCCTAAAGAACCTCTGGAGTTTTCTCTCCTCGGGAGCATTGCCCTTTTGAACCTCACTGGCGGCTCCACTGGCAATATCCTCCTGGTGGCTCTTCGATGATCCAGCAGCACCGCCGATACCATCTCTTCCTGTGGGACCACCAATTAAAACTAGTAGATCACCTTTTTTGGGATTCCCTCTATAGACATGGCTCTTTTTTGCCGCAGCTATAACAAAGCCTGCCTCCAAGCGCTTAGCCTCAAAACCAGGATGGTAGTATTCCTTGACATGGCCAGCTGCCAAACCAATCTGATTTCCATAGGAGGAGTAGCCCTCAGCTGCTCTTTTGGTTATTATCTGCTGGGGAAGTTTACCCGGCAGAACCCTGGTATCCATTGGGTCCCTGGCCCCACTTACCCTCATAGCCTGGTAGACATAACTTCTTCCAGAAAGGGGGTCCCTGATAGCTCCTCCCAAACAGGTCGCGGCTCCACCAAAGGGCTCAATTTCTGTTGGGTGGTTGTGGGTCTCATTTTTAAACATGATCAGATAGTCTTCATCTCCAAGGCGCCTTTCAATACTGCAGGCATTTATTTCTTCACTCTCTTCAAGATCCTCTAGGTTACCCGCTGCCTTTTCCTTGCGTATGCTAAAGATAGCAAGATCCATAAGACTTCTCTTCTTGCTTGTATAGAGCTTTCTATTAAGGTCATAGAAGTCAAAGATTTCCTTGGCTTCTTCTATGTTGTTCTTACTAAAATCAATATCTAAGAGCTGGGTATTAAAAGTAGTGTGGCGACAGTGGTCGGACCAGTATGTATCCAGGAGTCTAAGTTCACTGTAGCTAGGGGCCCTTCCTTCCTCCCCAAAATAGTCCTTAATAACCTTAACATCCTCACTATCCATTGCCAGGTTATAGTCAAGGCAGAAGTTTTCTTCTGACAGTGTAAATATGTCCTCTATCAAATCAAAGCCGATATCTCTATCACTGCGAGATTTGGCAGGTGAAAAATCATCAATTTCTCTCTCATAGGACTCAACAGGATTGACAAAAAAAGACCTTACATCATCCCACTTTTCATCACTAACACCCTTGATTAGATAAATAAAGGATGATGATATTTCTTCATCTTCTCCTAGAAGGGCTAGAGATTTTGACACCCAAAAGGTGAGCTGATTAAACTGTCCAGGAACATATTCTGTTCTAAGCAGTCTGTATCCCTCAGGGGCTCTAAAGCTGTCTGTAAGATCCTGATCAGGCTGAAGAAAAATTTCCTGGAGAACTTTATTAGTAAAAGCCTCTTCACGGTAGAAAAGATTGACTATCCGAAGGTCTTCAATCTCTACATCATAGAGCCTATTAAGCTCCTTGATAAGCTGCTGGTTTTTAAAGCGAAACTCTGGCTTTTTTTCAATATATATCTGATTCATGTAGAACCTCCTGATACCATTTTAATACAAAGTGATATATAATTACAATTGTAATTATTAATACTCTTAATAAGGAGACCTAATATGCAATCCCTAGAAGCCTATAGGATTTTTTATACAGCTGCAGAATTTGAAAACTTTACTCGAGCTGCAGAAGAACTCTTTGTAACCCAGTCATCAATTTCACAGTCCGTGAAAAAACTTGAGGCCAATCTGGGAATAGAATTATTTTTAAGAAGAGGAAAGAGGGTTCTGCTCACCGAGGAAGGCAGGGTTCTCCACCATGAACTTAAGCATATTTTCTCAAGTCTTGAGGAAACAGAAAAACTCATGAGGGAATATAAATTTGCCGAAAAAGGCAACCTTACAATCGGTGCCAGCGATACCATCTGTCGCCACTATTTAATTGATATTTTTAAAGACTACAAGAAAAACTACCCACAAATCCATATAAATATTATAAACAAACCCTCTCCCCAGGTTAGTGAACTCCTGCTTCAAGGTGAAATAGACCTAGGCTTTGTAAATGGTGACCCCCTATCCTTCCAAGGCCTGAACGCCCTTCCTCTGATTGATCTCAAGGAGCAATTTTTCACCAGCTATACTAGTGAAATTCCAGATAGGATTCTCAGCCTCAAAGAACTAGCTAGCTACCCCCAGGTTAGTCTTACAAAAAAGACCTCTACCAGGGCACTGCTAGATGAACTTTTTAGAAAGGAGAGGCTAAAATTTTCTCCCGAGATCCAGGTTATTAGTATAGACCTTATGATAGACCTAGTTAAAATTGGCTTTGGCTTGGGCTTTAGCCATGCTGCCCTTATTAAAAAAGAAGGCCTTAGACCAATTGAGATTGATCAAGACCTTCCTAGTCGAAGTCTACTGCTTCTTAGTAATCCTAGAATATCTCCTTCTAAAGCCAGCGGGATTTTTCACGAGCTGTGTAAAGAGTACTTCCTAGCTTCTTCTTAAAGAGAAACTAATAAAGCCAGCCCCAAGGAGCAGGGAAAACCCTAGTAGAAGAAAATATCCACTTCTATTTTCACCAGTCTTTGGTAGGGGTCTTCGATTTACAATTTCCACTAAAAGGGGTGAGGCTTGTCCATGATTCTTAAGGCGAACCCTCTTATCCCTGGCTAGACTATAGCCTTCAGGGGCACTTATCTCCCTTATTACATAGCTTCCCTGGGCTAAATAATCAATTATGACCAGGCCATCTTCATCGCTGGTGACTGTTTCAACTTCACCCCTTTTATCTGCTAGGTAGACCTCTTCTTCCTTTCTAAACCTTATTACCTCATCCTTCCTATCCCTTATTTCAAACCCCACTCCAGCTAAAGGCCTATTATTTTCATCCACCTTTTTTATAATAAGTCTGGTGGCTTCATTCTTTACGTCCTTTACTCCGCCTAGTTGACCATATTCATCCAAGGTGAAAATATAGACTTTTTCATTTATGATATAGCCCTCAGGGGCCCTTTCCTCTTTAATCTTATAGCTACCTGCTACTAGGCCCTCTAGAAGGATTTGGCCCTTTTCATCGCTGGTAACCCTTTTACTAAAGCCCTTAGCAGTGACGCTAAATTCTGCACCCTCAAGGGGTTCTCCGGTTTTCCCATCCACTTTGTCTATTATTATTCTGGACTTATCGTTTAAAAATTCATAGGGAGAAGTTTCCAGACCAGACCTATCATCTATTACTATTTCCAAACTTCTGTCCTCTGGATTTCTGCCTAGGATATAGCCCTTGGGCGCGGCGATTTCTACTAGCTGATACTTGCCTTTAGGTAAATAATCTAGAATTATTTCGCCCTGGTCATCTGTGGTAAGAATTTCATCCCCATCTTCCTTAGCTATATATTTTTTTAGCTTATTATCATAAACTGCCTTTATAGCCTGGCCCTTCCTCTCTCCCTGGGAGAAGATAAGCTTGAAGCTTGCCCCACTGAGAGCCTCTCCTGTTCCTCTATCCTTTTTAACTAGTCTAAACCTGCTAGGTTCATTGGTAAAGTCTCTAACACCATCAAGGCTACCATCGGCCCTTAGCTCAAAACTAAAGCTCTCTTCGTTTAGCACATAACCCTGGGGAGCAAGCTTCTCTCTAAACTCATAGATCCCAGGAACCAGGCCTTCTATCTTTACAAGACCCTCTTCATCGGTGGTGTATTCCCAGCTTCTGCCAGACTTATCACTTATTACTATAAGAGCTCCCTGGACAGCTTCTCCTGTAACCAAGTCCTTTTTACTGAGCACAACTTCCGTTGGTCTATTTTCAAAATGCAGGTCACCCTCAATATGACCCTGGCTATCTATCCTAAGGACTCTGGGGCTAGTATCCAGTATATAGCCCTCTGGAGCCCTCACCTCAGATAGAAGATAATCTCCTGGCGGTAGATAGTCTATGATTATGGGCCCCTTGCCATCACTCCTGTAAATTTCCCTCTCCCCCTGGGCACTGGCTATATACCTGCCCTCTGACCAGTCTGCCCTGACCTTTTCACCCAGCCTCTCCCCACTATTAAATGTAAGGACAAAGTCTGCACCTTCTAGCCACCGGCCATCAAGATCCTTTTTCTCAATCCTTAGACTCACAGGCTCGTTTTCAAATTCCCTTGTCCCTTTAACACTGCCATCCTCTAGGAGTGTGAAGGTAAAGGTCTCTGGATTTAGTACATAGCCCCTGGGGCTAAGGATTTCTCTAAAGCTATACTGGCCCGAAGATAGCTCCTTAAGGGCAATCCTTCCCTGGGAATCACTGAGATATTCCCTCTTGCTTCCATCGGGAAAGCCTATTTCAATAAGGGCACCCTCAACCGCTTCACCCGTGACTATATCGGTTTTCTTCAGAGTAACTGTCTTAGCCTCATTGACAAAGGTCTTAACAATTTCCTCCCCCGCCAGAAGCTTAAGCTCCACTGGATTGCTGTTTAAGATATAGGGTTCAGGAACACTGACCTCCCTAATAAAGAGACTGGGGTATTTAGAGACATCTATCCCATCAAAGACAACCTCACCCTTCTCAGAGCTTGTAAGACTTGTAAGAATATTTTTAAAAGCCTTGTCCTCTGCCAGCTCAAAGACAGCCCCCTTTATCGGCTGGCCCTGCTGGGTATTTTTTATTATCCTAATCCTGGCAGTTTTATAGTCATTGACATACTCAAAACTATGGGTCTTTCCTGCTTCTAAGACCACCTCCTCCACCCTATTACTTTTTGCATAGGGATGTGGAACACTCTTCTCTCTGATATAGACCCTAGAAAGATCTATATTAAGATCCTTAGAAAGGGCAAGCCCGTCCCCATCGGTTTCCAGGATATCGAGGATTTGACTAAAATCTCTTTTTGATGATATTTCAAAGACTGCACCAGCAATGGCGAGGCCATCCCTGTTTTTTTTCAAGACCTTTACTTTGGCATCTTCCTGCAGAGCTTCAAAATGTAACACTGCCACATAGGGGTCCCTAAATACCCCTAAATCCTGGTAGCTATTATCATGACCCTTGAGTATAAAGCTGACTTCTGGCAGAGGATAATCCCCCCTAGCCTGCCAAAACTCTAGTTTTCCTTTGAGGGGTTTAGTTGCCTTTACTATTAGATCATTCCCCTCTCTTCTTACCTCCAGGCCTTCTATGGATCCCTTTATGTTGTACTTAGCTAGCTGGGCATTGCCATCATTTATAACCAGCTCTTCTCCTAGCCTTAGCTTAAGCTCCTCCCCATCAAAGGAGATTTTCCCCAGGCTAGACATTCTAGAGTCAATCTCTGTTTTCCAGGCCATATACCTGGCATGGGTCTCCTCATTTCTTTCAAATTGTGAGTTTTGATAGCGAAAATCTACTTGATAACGCTGACCGCTTCCATCGTTAAAGGGGATATTTTGCCAAATATACATCTGGGCAAAGACAAAATTCTCCTCGAAGGAGTAGCCAGGTATGCCACCCGAGGCTATGGCCAGGGTAGAAACATTTTCAGCAAAACGCCTAAAGCTACTACTGGCAAAGGCTTCCACAGGCAAACTACCACTGGGACCTGCCTTGGTAGGGTCTAAACAAAAACCAATACTTCCGTCATCAAGCACAAAATAGGCAAAGGTCGAGGTTATAGCCTCATGGGCTGAACCCGTTTTGTCCCAGGCATGATAAAAAGCCCAGCTTCCGCTACTATTAATCACCCTCTTCTCTACAAGCCTTGATGAATCCCCGGAAAAGCTCCTTAAACTAAGTCCCAGTGGTATAACATCATAGTTGAGTAATCCAGCTTCATTTGAAAGTTGTCTAGGAGGCTTTTCTTCCTCCATTGCCTTGGCCTGGTACCGGAGCCTGATAACCCCTCGGATATCTTCGGCCTTTAAGTTTTCAAGAAGTTCCCCCTGGGAATCTAAAAAGCCTAGAAACTCTAATGCCTCTATTTCTATCTCAAGCCCATCAAAGTTTCCATCCTCCACTAAACCCTCGGGGCTAAATCCCTCATCTACAAGTATTTCCTCAGAGAAGTAGAAGGCCATATCATCCACCAGAAGTTCTCTCACAACCTCCACCATCAGGCCCTCCCTATTGTCTTCAGATTCCTGAGATTTTTCTTCTGCAAGAACTTGAAAATAGGGAAAAATTAAAACTACAACTAAAAACAATGCCAGGACTGATCTTTTCATACTTATCTCCTCTTATAGTTATTGGTAGAAATTTAGAGTGTAAAATTTTACAGATACATCAGGCGAGCTATAATACCAAACAGGATAGACCTCCCATCCCGAAGGGGTATAGCCTAAAAAAGAGGAAGGGTCCTCCATTTCAGAAATTCTCCAACCCTCTTCTGTAGCTTCATCTAGGTCATCAAAGAGCCCCTGGGAGCCTATAGGAGCACTATAGTAGGGTTCAAAATGAAAGCTCTCGCCTTTAGTCTCACCCTTTGTATCGGCCTCCTTTTCTATCTCCTGTTTTTTATCCTCTCCCTTATCGCTATTTGTTTTCTCTTTTTTAACCTCTTTTTCTTCTTGGATAGGCCTCTTCTCATCTTCATCAGCTTTAACAAGTCCCTCCACCTTGGAAGCCTCTTCTTCTAGGCTAACTTCCCTTTGTGGCCTCTCATTACTCTGATTGCCCTTACCAACTATTAGGTGTTTATCTGGCTTTTCAATAATGATCTCACTGTAATCCTTCGTTCTTCCTACATAAAAAGTCTCCACTAGATCTATTACCTCTTGGGCCTCCCCACCGATGCTCTTATCGGGAGTATTCTTAGGACCACAGGCGGGAATTATAAGTAAAAGCGCCACTAGTAAAAATATCCTCACTCTACCACCTCCTCTTACTATTTAATTATAATTTCTCTCTTCCTAATTCCCATGGATGGTGGATACAATGCCATTTTGGTGCAAAAAAAAAAGCCCAGGACACAGGTCCCAGGCTTAGGTCTTCCGCCATCTTCTATTCCTTAATTTCTCTGAGGTATTCCTCTTTTTCCTTCTCATTTGCCAGGACGAAATGGCCTGGTTTTATCTCCATCCACTGGGGGGGATTATTCTCATAATCATGCATAGCTGGATCATAGATAATAATCTCTTTATTCCTCTCATTTTCAGGGTCCGGATGGGGCACCACCGATAGCAGGGCCTTGGTATAGGGATGGAGAGGGTTTTTAAAAAGTTCTTCACAGGGGGCTAATTCTACAAGTTCCCCCCTGCTAATAACAGCTATTCTGTCGGATATGAAGCGCATAACTGAAAGGTCATGGGCAATAAATAGGTAGGTTAAGCCCCTCTCTTTTTGGAGCTTACTCATGAGATTTAGAACCTGGGCTCTTATGGAAACATCAAGGGCTGAGATAGGTTCATCCGCCACTATAAACTCTGGTTCCATTATAAGGGCTCTGGCAATCCCTATGCGCTGCCTCTGGCCTCCTGAAAACTCATGGGGAAATCTACTGGCAAAATCAGGTAAAAGACCAACATCTAAAAGTGCATCATCCACCAGGTCCTTTCTCTCTGATTTACTAATATTTTTCTTTGTATTGTAGGTCCCCTCGGCCACTATATAGTCAACCTTAGCTCTTTCATTTAAACTACTCATGGGATCTTGAAAAATCATCTGGATCTCAGATATTACCTTCTGGTCCAGTTCCTTGCTGATCTTTCCTGATATCCTCTCACCCTTGTAGATTATTTCCCCTGCACTGGCGGGATTAATCCTTAAAATCGCCCTACCTATGGTAGTTTTCCCACTGCCTGACTCTCCAACAAGGCCAAAGGTCTCCCCCTTGTAGATATCAAAGGAGACATTTTTTACAGCGCGAAAGGGCTTTCTCTTAGTTCCAAAATTAACATCCAAATTTCGAACGCTGAGAAGGATTTCTCTTTCTTCCATATCTATCTCCTTCCTACTCCCCGAATATTTTTAATATATTCGGGAGGGTCCACCTTGGCTGCCCTTGGATCTAGGAGCCAGGTCTTAGCTTTATGGGTTGGGCTTATCTCAAAATAGGGTGGTTCCTGAAGATGGTCTATCTTCAAGGCATGGGGGTTTCTCTTGGCAAAGGCGTCACCCTCCACAGGCATAAAGAGGTTGGGAGGTGTACCCTTAATTGAGTAGAGCTCCTCACCCTTTACTCCTAGCTGGGGGAGGGAACTGAGAAGCGCCCAGGTATAGGGGTGTCTCGGATCATAAAAAACTTCTTCACTAAGGCCTACTTCAACTATGTCCCCCGCATACATGACTGCCACCCTATCGGCCACATTGGCAACCACACCTAGGTCATGGGTTATAAATATTATAGTTAGGAAAAACTTCTTCTTTAGCTCCTTAAGGAGATTTAGGATTTGAGCCTGGATAGTGACATCCAGAGCCGTGGTAGGCTCATCACATATAAGAATTTGCGGCTGGCAAGCAACTGCAATGGCTATAACAACCCTCTGTCTCATGCCCCCGGAAAATTCGTGGGGATACTGCTTGTATCTTCTAGCTGCGTCCTCTATGCCTACCTCCTCAAGGAGATTTATAACAGCTTTTCTCAGCTCACTACCCTTGAGGTTTTGGTGAATTCTAATAGCCTCGGCTATCTGCTCCCCCACGGTTTTTAGAGGATTGAGGCTTGTCATGGGGTCCTGAAGGATCATGCTAATCTGCTTGCCTCTTATTTTTAGCCAGTCCTTTTCACTATTAAACTTAGCTAGATCTAGCTGGGGCTGGCCAGCCATTCCATAGTAATGTATTTTACCGCTTTCAATAAAACCATTCTTATCAAGAAGGCCTATGAAATTTTTATTTAATACAGATTTACCACTGCCAGACTCCCCTACTATGGCCAGGGTTTCCCCTTTATAAAGCTCCATAGAAAGGTTTCTAATAGCGTGGAGGGTCTTGCCTCGAAGTCGAAATTTCACATTAAGATCTTCTACCGATAAAATCTTTTCTGCTGGCATATCTACCTCCTAGACGTGTTGTTTGGGATCCGCCGCATCGGAGAAAGCGTTTCCCGCCACATAGAATGAAACAGTAATTATCGACAGAATAATGGTGGGATAGATAAGCTGATATCTTAGAGAGGGCGACATCATAAGGGTCCTTCCCACGTTAATCAGGTTACCTAGACTTGCAATACTGGCAGGCAATCCCAGCCCTATATAGGTTATAAAGACCTCATAGCCAATATTGGCAGGAATAGAAAGAGCAACCCTAAGCATTATTATTGACACCAGGTAGGGAAGAAGGTTTTTCATAATAACCTTGGGTGTCTTTGTGCCCAGGCAGCGGGAAGCTAAATTGTACTCCCTATCCCTAATTATAATTATAAAATTTCTTATAAAACGTGCCATGCCAATCCACCCTGTCAGGGACATGGCTATAATAAGGGTCTTTATTCCTGGAGGGAGTATATAGGCCACCAGGATTAGAATTATAGTTACTGGTATGTTGTCTAGAACATTATAGAGTTCAGTAAAGAATGCATCCAGTTTTCTTATATAACCCCAAAGGATACCCACTATAATTCCAATAACTGCCTCAATGGCAGCTACTACAACTCCTATAAATAAGGAGGTCCTAGCCCCAGCCCAAATCCTTGACCATAGGTCCTGGCCTATGGAGTTAGTCCCCAGGATAAATGTATGCATTCTACCCTCAGGGAGCATTACCCTAGTCCCCGGGGGAAGATTTCTATAGGGCAGTCCTGTGTTCGGATCATTATTAACCCTAAAATGTGCTACCTGATTGGGCAGCCGTGGTTGAATAAAGGTAAATATAACTAGTATTACTACTAAGGAAAGTAATAGCATGGCCAGCTTATTCCTGGAGAAATTCTGGAAAGTGCTTCTCCAGTAGCTATAATTACTATAACCAGTCTTTTCCACCTGGGATTCATCAAATTCTGCAAAGGAGAAGAGTTCATCATCACTAAGCTCGTCTCTAAGTCTTTCTTCTACAGCATCTTCCATTTGCTTAAAGGAAGGGTGTTTTATATGGGCCATTATCTACCTCCCTTCTTGGCTTCCAGGGTAATCCTAGGATCCAGCGCCACCATTGCCATATCGCCAAGAACCAGTCCAATTATTCCTATTGTTGCAAAAAGCAGTACAATTGCTTGAACCATGGTATTATCCTGGCGCTTTATGACATCCACCAGAAGTCCTCCCATTCCTGGAATACTATAGAGGGATTCAATATATATAGATCCAATGATTGTATTTAAAAATGATGTAGGTAGATACTGGACCATAGGCACAAAGGCATTTCTAAAAATATGCTTGAACATTATTTCATTTTCAGAAAGACCCTTGATCTTGGCCAGTTGGACATAGTCCTTGGTGGATTCATCCACCATGTAGCGACGAACCCACATGGCATAATAGGCTATGTTTCCAAGACTCATGGATAGAACAGGTAGGATCCACATCTTCCAATCATTTGGATTAAAGAGCATTTTTATTCCCAGGGCAGTAGTACCGTATAACTGGATAAAGAGGTAGTAAACCGCCGCTGGTACTGCCTGGACAAAGACAACAAAGGCCGTACCGAAGTGATCGAAAAGTCCCCCCTTATACCGGGCCATAAGTATCCCCATGGGAAGCCCAAGTACTAGGGACACCAGGATTGCATAGCTTCCTAGCTTCAAAGAGATAGGAATCTTTGGCCCTAGAATATCCACTACAGCTACATTGTTCCGGTAGACCCTTGAGGTGCCTAAATCTCCCTTTGCTAAATTTTTAAACATACGCCAGAGCTGGATAGGCATAGGCTGGTCCAAGCCCATCTGCTTGATACCATTGTCAATCTGTGCCCGGCTGAGCTTGTCATAATTGGGGAAATAACCCTCTATGGGCATTTGACGAAGCAGGATAAAGACAATCGTAAGAATTATTACCAGGGTTCCCAGTGCTCTTAAAAGGCGTTTTAACATATATAGGAGCATATTCTTCCTTTTTCCCTTTCTCGAAAAAGACAGGCTCTTGAGAAATCAAGAGCCTAGTCCTTTTAATCCTCGTTGGTATTAGTTTACACCCATCTTATCGAGCCATTCTTCATAGCGCTCTGTGTATAGGTCCATGTTGACAAAGTCATCATAGAGTTTTTGTCCCTTGTATCTTAGGTTAGAGACACCGCAGGGTGCATATTGTCCCTCAAAGATGTTGACCCTAGTTGCTGAGTAGCTAGCAGGATAGATAAAATAGGGTACTACAAAGGCATTTTCTACCAGCATGGCTTCTGCCTCGGCAAAGGCCTTTAGTCTGGGTAGGGTATCTGAAATCTTCTTAGCCTCATCTACCTTATCATAGTAGGCTCTAAGAATTTCTGTAGTATCATTCTCTATTCCCTCGGTAAGGACATAGTCCATGTCGTTATAGCTATTGGCCTGGACTACATTGTCGCTTTCCCTGACGCTATCATCTATTGCAAAGGGCTGGGCCCAGGTTGATGGGTCTTCAAAGTCAGCACCCCAGTTACAGCGCATAAAGCCGTACATACCGTTTCTTCTAACCATAGTTAAGAAGCTGTCGGCTGGCGCTCCATAGAGTTCACAGACTAAGAAGTCTGTTCCAAGAGCTTCTTCTATCTGCTGTTTGAGAAGAATTACCTCTTGCTCCCAGTCAGATGAATCGGCTCTATAGGAAAGTAGCATTTTTACTGGGAAGCTAACACCCATCTCAGTAAGCTCTTCAATGGCTTTTTCTTTGTACTCTTGGGCCTTGTCCATATCAAAGAAATACTGGTGTACATTGTCAAACTCAGGAAGCCGAGCATAGTCAAGACCATCAACTCCAGTAAAGGTCATCGGTGTAACACTATGCTGGGTTACAGTCTTTCTAATCTCTGGATCTGGCTCTAAAGCGTACATGGAATAATCCCTATCAAAGGCGCTCATAACAGCGTGACGGAAGTTATTATTAGAAACTGCCTTTTGCCAATTTTCGGGCTCCCATCCATTGTCATTCCAGGTGTCTATCCTTTCAGGATTTCCACTTCCCGGACGGAAGTTAAAAGTATAGAAATAGGAATAATCTGGTACAGCCCTTCCCTTGGATACATACTCAGGATAGTTTACCAGCCACTCATCAATTATATCGTTGGAAATTTCAGAGTAGTCTATTTCATCTCTTAAAACCATTGTAGGTGCAATAGTAGTGGCTTCAGGATTGTAAGTATATTCTAGTTTTGTTATGTGAACATTATCGGCATCCCAGTTTAGATAGTTCTTCTCATAAGTCCTGCCTACCTGAGGTTCATACTCAGTTACTATATAGGCGCCATTGTAGTACATACGGTCTACTGCTGTACCAAAGTCTAGTCCCAGTTCATCTAGAAGGGGTCCATAGGCTGGCATATAGCACACATAGGTTAGACAGGTTGGGAAGAAGGGATAGTTATCTGTAGTGGTGTAGGTTAATGTATAGTCGTCTAGAGCCTTTACACCAACATTCTCAAAATCAGCTGCAGGATCACCCTCCATCATCTGCTCATAGTACTCTTCTGCGCCTTCAATAAAGTCTAGAATCATGTAGTCAGTTCCTGATTCATTATTAGGGTCACAAACATATTTAGCAGCTGAAACAAAGTCATGGGCAGTTACATCGGCCACTGGGTTACCCAGGTGGTCTATCCACTTCTGACCTTCTCTTAGGTGGAAGGTCCAGGTAAGTCCATCCTCCGATGGTTCCCAGCTCTCAGCCAGACCAGGAATAAGTTCTCCATAAGGATTGTACTCAACCAGAGTATCAATAACGTTGGCCCCTACTGTTTGTTCGTTGGTAGCCCCTTCTACTAGATAGTTCATCGACGAGATTTCAGCGCTATAAAGACCGCGGTAAACCATGGCATCACTATCGCCCAGGGCATTCTCCGTCTCTACTGGTTCCTCTCCAGGACTTTCTGGTGTCTCTGCACCAGGACTTTCTGGCACTGTTGCTTCTGGGGCTTTCTCTCCTCCTCCACAACCTGCAAAGAGGCCAAGTACTAGCAGTAGAACCAGTAATAGTGAAAATTTTCTCCTCATAGATTTCCTCCTATTTCATTTTGCACTACATTTTACAACAAAATTGTAGTTTTATTTTTCTGACCACAATCATTATAACATATTTTTTTAATCATTATAAGGATTTTAATAGCTTAATTGATTTTTTAAATATTAAAGCTGTAGGCTGCCTTCTAAAGCCAAAAACTGGTCTAGAACCATCCTAGAGACCCTGGAGCCATAGAGGGTGGCTTCATGGTCACTGTGATAGAGGGGGTCATGGAAGTTCTTGTGGAGCATGACTATTACGTAATCCCCCAGCGGAGTAAATACAATACCCCCATCATTTCTACAGGCGTCCATGCTGCCACTTTTTGAAGCTACAGATATTTCTAGGTCCGCCTGGCAAACCCGGTCCTCCCCCGACAAATAATACTGAGGGAAATTTCTGACAATCATGGAATTATAGTGTTGTTTTTTTAGAATCTCTATCATCTCCGCCGAAGCCTTCTCTGAAACCAGCTGGCCTTCATGGAGTTTATAGAAAAACTCACCATAGTCCTTAGCAGTAGTTATCCCTAGATCATCATACTTTTCCCAGTCAATGGGATTTAGAAGCTGGCTATCCATAAAGCCATATTTTTGAATAGTCCCGTTGATATTATCCAGCCCTAGATAATCAATCATGATATTTGTGGCCGTGTTATCGCTGACTATTATCATTAAAGTGGCAAAGTTCTTTGCGCTCATACTAAGACCACTGTCTAGGCTCTGAAGGACTCCAGAACCCTCAACCCTAAATTTCTCTTCGTAGACCAGCTCTTCTTCCAGGGACTTGTCCCCCCTTTCAACCTGCTCAAAAAGATCCAGTAGGATATAACTTTTAATAACACTGGCAGTTTCAAACTTCTCTTCTTCCTCTAGTGCAATTACATTGCCTTTAAAATCCCTTGCATAAAAGGACATCTGGCCATTATAGCTGGTTAGCTCTCTTATGATTCTATTTTTTAAAGTCATAATCCAAATCCACCTAAAATATGCTTCCTGCCTGGTTGAAGTTCTCATCCAGATACTTGTTGTAGTTAGCATCCTCTTTATTTAAGCTGTTATAACCCACCCCATTTAGGCTAGAAGAGGAATGAATATAGAGTCCATCCTCGATGTACATAGCCACATGGCCCGGGAAAAACATCAGATCCCCCATTTTAAGATCTTCCCTGGCTATTTCTTTAAGAGGAAAACCCTGGACAATCTTAGCGTCCCTATAAATAAGGACTCCATTAAGCATATAGGCCATAGCTACAAGACCCGAACAGTCTAGACCCATAACGGTTTTTCCACCCCAGCGGTACTGGGCACCTTCATAGAGCCTGGCACTTTCAACAAGAGCCCTTCTCATCTCTTCTTCACCACGGGCTTTAGGTATATCAACAAGGTTCTCAATCCTGGTAAAGCCCTCTGATCCATTAGGTAGAATGACCCTTTGCCAGCGCTCCTCTACCACTTCATCGGCTAGGGCAATCAAGCCTCCCCGAGGAATACCCTGTAGAAGGGCTCCCTGAACCTTGGGCTCCATCAAAACATCAGCGTAGTCTTTGATTACCATTTTCTTTTTTCCATCCAACCAGCTCCTAGCACAGAGTCCCTCAGCTAGAAACTGTGAAGAGTGAAGCAGGGCCTCATAGCTGTAATGGGTTTTAATCCTGTACCAATCACCAGCCTCATGGCCAATTATTTCAACTGGCATACCAAAAAGAACCTCATCAGCTAGTTCACTCTCCCAGCTGGCCTTAGTTTTCAGTGGGGCAATATCCTTTATAATCCAAGCCTTCATAAGAACTCCTTTTTCATTAGAGAGCGGCCTAAAAGTCCCAGTAGCCTGGTTCTTCTTGGGTCATTCTCACTATCACTTTCACTAGTGGTCAGGGCGCATACTAAAATATCCTCTTTCCCAAAGAATATTCCCACATCATGGCTAACCTCATTTAGGCCTCCAGTTTTATGGGCAAACTCACCTGTCTCTACTAGATACCTGGGTAGAAGATCATAACTTCTACACCTTTTCATTATTTCCAGGCCCTTTTCACAGGTCTCTTTTTTAAAGTAATTTCCTCTATAAAGGCTTTCCATAAGAATCGCCATATCCTGGGCACTGGTGAAATTATCCCTTCCCTCTTTTCTAGCCTTTGTGTCCATCATCTTCCTAGCTAGAACTGTGTCTTTCATACCAAGATCCTTAAAGATCCTATTGACCCTATCAAAGCCAAGTAGGTCTATAAGTACATTGGTGGAGGCGTTGCAGCTTTCCATCATCATCCAAAGAAGATATTCCTCCAGGCTATAGCCTTCATAGCCCATTTCACTTACCACGCTGAAGTCTACCCTATTTTCATCACTAAGTTTAATATAGGTAGATAAATCTAGGTCTTCTAGTACAGCCATCATAATAGGTATCTTTATGATACTAGCCGAGGAGTGAATCCTATCAGCAGCATAGGTAAAAGCACCCTTTCCAGAAAGTTCCTTTACCACCAGGGATAGCTCCACACCCTCACTTTCAGCTAGCTCGATTATTTCCTTTACTTCCTCTTTAAAATTTCTCATTATCCTATCCATATAGTTTAAAGTCAATAATTGACTCAAAGCCAAGACCTGGTGTTTTATTCATAATAATCTTTTCTTCCAAAAACTCTGGTCCCCCAGTAACCGGGTCTCTTAAGCAAAGGCCAGGTCCATCTAGGTCAACATAGGCTATTGCATTTTTAGCAGCCGCTAGGTGGGCAGCAGCGCTGACAGATATCTTGCTCTCCAGCATACAACCAATCATACAGGGTACCTTGTGGACCTCGGCAATAGCCAGTATTCTTAATGCCTCATGGATACCACCGCTCTTCATTAGTTTAATGTTTATTATGTCTGCTGCCTTCTTTTCAATTACCTCCAGGGCTGCCCTAGCATTGAAGACACTCTCATCGGCCATTATTGGAATAGGAGATCTCTTAGTAACCTCAATCATCCCCGAAAGATTTGAGTAGTGGATAGGCTGCTCTATGAGCTCAATATCCAGTCCTTTATTTTCAAGCTTTGAGATAATAGACAGGGCCTCTCTAACACTCCAGCCTTGGTTAGCATCAAGGCGGATGGTCACATCCCTACCGACAGCCTTTCTTATAGCCTCAATCCTCTTTAAATCCAGGGACTCATCCCTACCTATTTTGACCTTAAGTACTTTAAAACCCCGCTGAAGGGCTTCTAGTGAGTCCTTTACCATCTCATCAATGCCATTGAGGCTTATGGTAAGGTCAGTCTCAATCTCACTCTTAGAGCCACCCAGTGCTCTATAGAGGGGTTGGTTTAAAGCTTGAGACCATAGATCATAAAGGGCCATATCCACGGCTGCTTTTGCGCTGGTGTTCCCCAAAATAGCCCCCTGGAGGAGTTCCTGATTATCCTCCATGGCTAGAACATCTGCCCCAATGAGTTTTGGCGCTATGTAGTCTTCTATTGCTGATCTGATAGAGGCCCTAGTTTCCCCAGTTATTACTGCAGTGGGTGGAGCTTCTCCATAGGCAACTGCGCCACTTTCAGTACTAATCCTTACAACAAGATCATGTACAGAATCCACTGTCCTCAATGCAGTTTTGAAGGGGGTACGCAGGGGAACCTTAATCTCACCTAGTTCAATTTTCTTTATTCTCAAGTCTACCTCCTCTGGTAAATGCTATGTGATCTACCAAAGTATGTTGCACGCAATATCCATACCACCTAAATGCCAGAAAAATAAGGAGCAAAGCCCTGTAAAAGGGCAAATTAGACAGCCCTTTCCCATTCGCAGCTTAATTTATTGGACAGGCTTCCAAATATATGGACAAGTCCTAAGCCGAAAAGCCTATAGAAGACTACCACCAAGAAGACAATTAGGGATAAAATCATAGAAATAAAATAAACTAACTAGGCCTTGCTTTAGCAATAAAAATATGTTAGTCTAATTAGGCACTTAAGTCGTCGGGGTGTAGCTCAGCTTGGTAGAGTGCTTGAATGGGGTTCAAGAAGTCGCAG
>CAYFUM010000015.1:0-36810 GCA_964346475.1 uncultured Peptostreptococcaceae bacterium | reverse complement strand
TAAAACTAGGGCTTTTAGTATTAAGACAACAAACCTACAACAACTTGACACGGTCACGAACGATTGTCTGCTTCGCGGAAGGACCCTGAAGCATTATAATATTTGACCCATTTGGATAGAGCAGATTTGGACATGCCATAATCTCGAGATAACTCACTGATGGTTTTACCCGCATTAAATAAATGAACCATCTTTTCTTTAAATTCATCGGTATAGGTTGTTGCCATAATCATTGCCTCCTGTTTTCTTTGTTTAGTATAAACCGTTCACAGGAAAACTGTCTAATTTAGTGTAACCTATCCAAAGTGGTAGAATAGAACACAGGACTGATAGTAATGCTATAAAACCCAAAACTAAATAAGGATATACACCATTTACACCAATTTTTACACCAAACCTCATTTTTACCTTCACGAAACAAGTGGGAATGGTGTAAAGAGGTTGAATAAAAGCCCATTCATAGGCGATAAAATTTACAAAATGGAATTAAGTCGTGAGTGGACGATTTCGTTCCTACAATGAAGCCCCTGGCAACTAAAGAGGACTAATTTAAAGGTTAGCCCCATGGGTTAATCCTTGTAATTTCACTTAATAGTTAAAAAACCCTTAGATTACATTTCAACTTTAATGCAGAAAGGGTTTTTTTGCTTTTTAGCCAGGGCTAGTTTTCCCGGTGTTTACATGGTTTTTATCAGAATGGGTTAGGGTTCCACAATAAAACTTCTGAAAAACTGAAGAAAAGACTTGCCTAGAAGCTTTGGAATCTATATCATATATAGTGTACTAAATAATTAAGTTATACTATATGTAGTGTTTGGAGGAAGTTATGCTTAGGGTTGTAAAAAGGGAAGGCTATGAGGTAGACTTCGATAGTGTGAAGATTTCTTCTGCTATACAAAAGGCTATGGCAGAGACAGAAATGGGAGTTGACTCAGAGCTTGCGGATAGGATAAGTAGGGATATTGAGGGACTAGTGGATGGTTCTACTAGAGTTATTAGTGTTGATGAGATACAAAATCTTGTAGAGGAAAAGTTAATGGACAGCCCAAGAAAGGATGCTGCCAAACGCTATATAATCTATAGAAATGAAAAGGACAAGACAAGGCCTCTACGCCAAAGAAAGGGCGAGGGCGAGGGACTGCTAAGTGATGTCTTTCTAAGGAAATACAAGCATGCCCCCTCTCCCATGGGCCAGCTGGGTAACTTTGTTTTTTATAGGACCTATTCCAGATGGATTCCCCAGGAAAAAAGAAGAGAGAATTGGTGGGAGACAGTTAAAAGGGCGGTTGAATACAACTGCACCCTAGTTCCAACAACTACCAGTGAAGCTGAAGAGTTGTTTGATAGCATTTATAATATGAAGCAATTTCTCAGTGGTAGGACCTTCTGGGTGGGTAATACCGATGTAGCCAAGTATTATCCTATGAGTAATTTTAACTGCTCCTTTGAGATACTGGATAGCCTTGCTTCCTTTAAGGATCTATTCTATCTGCTTATGATAGGTAGTGGTGTAGGCCTCAGAATCCTAAGAAAAGACGTGGAACAAATCCCCAAAATCAGAACGGATTACGAGCTTATCCACGAAGACTATACCCCAACATCAAAAAGAGAAAGGGAGGATAATACCTCCATTGAATTCCATTATAATAGTACAGTAAAAATAACTGTGGGAGACAGTAAAGAGGGCTGGGTTCAGTCCCTGGAGTACTTCCTCAATTTAATCCATAGCAATGATTATCGGGATATAAAGACCATTATAATAAACTATGACCATGTAAGACCCATGGGTGAGAGGCTAAAGACCTTTGGTGGTACAGCCAGTGGCCATAGCTCCTTAAAAAATATGTTTATGAAGATCGATAGGGTTGTCAAAAAGGCTGGTCTTATAAAAGATGAGAAATGGATTAAGCTAAGACCTATTGACTGCTTGGACATGGCCAATATTATAGGGGAAAATGTTGTTGTAGGTGGTGTAAGAAGGACAGCTGAAATAGTCCTTTTGGACCAGGAAGACAGAGAATCCATTGAAGCCAAGAGTAAGCTCTATAAACAAATCGATGGTCAGTGGATAGTGGATAAGGACCTTCTGCATAGGTCAATGAGTAATAATAGTATCTACTACACCTCAAAACCCTCTAGGGAGATGTTCAGCTGGCAGCTAGAGCAGATGCGCTACTCAGGTGAGCCCGGCTGGGTTAACGCTGAGGCAGGTGAAAAAAGAAGGCCTAACTTCCAGGGAGTTAATCCCTGTGCCGAGATTCTTCTTGACAATAAGGGCCTTTGTAATCTAACCACTGTAAATGTTGCTGGTTTTGTAAGGCCTGATGGTAGCCTAAATGTCCAGGGACTCCTTAGGGCACAAAAGCTTTCTGCCAGGGCAGCCTTCAGGATGACCCAGGTTGAGCTGGAACTTCCCCACTGGAATCATGTCCACCATAGAGACAATCTAATTGGAACCTCCCTTACTGGATGGCAGGACATGGTTAATGCCTGTGGCCTTGACAAGGAAGAGGAAGCGGATCTTCTTAGAAAACTTAGAAGTGTTGCAAGAAGTGAGGCCGAGTCCTACGCAGCAGAACTTGATGTAGCCCCACCCCTTCTTGTCACTACAGTGAAGCCCGAGGGCACCCTTAGTCAACTTCCTGAGGTATCCAGTGGAATCCACTATTCCCACTCTCCCTTCTTTGTAAGAAGAGTGCGTATCAATGCATCAGACCCTCTAGTCAAGGTCTGTGAGGAGCTGGGTTATCCTGTCTATCCAGAGGTCGGACAGGAGTGGGAGACCTGCACAACCAAGGTGGTGGAGTTCCCAATCAAAGCACCCAAGGGTAAAACTAAATATGATATCACAGCTATTGAGCAGCTGGAAAACTATAAGCTCTTTATGGAGAATTATGTAGACCACAATGCCTCCATCACTGTCCACGTCAGAGATCATGAATGGGAAGAAGTGGAGGAGTGGGTCTGGAATAACTGGGACGATATAGTGGCTATAAGCTTCCTAGCCCTGGATGACAACTTCTATGAGCTCCTACCCTATGAAAGCATTACAGAAGAGGAGTTTGATAGAAGAAAATCTGAGATGAAGCCCTTTAGACCCTCTCTTATCAACAAGTATGAAGTTGAAGAGATGCTCTTTGATATAGGTGATGATGGCTGCGAGAATGGTATTTGTCCTGTTAGGTAGATGGTAGCCTATAAAAAGCTAGGAGTTGGATTATCCTAGCTTTTTTAGTGGCGATATGAAGTCACAAAGGAGCTGTTGGCCTATCAACTAAACTCTCACAAGTAGGGTCATTTAAGGAAGAAGCAGAAAGCCGAGATCAGAATATCTAGACCCTAGCTTCCTTTTAACCATGGAGAGCTTGATTTTCCTCTGACAAAGGGAGTTCTAGGAAGATTAGGCTTATTAAGCTTAGTGGAATTTACTAAGGTAGCAAAAAGCTTCACTTAAGGGAAGTTAATTCCTCTTATCTAAAATAAGCCAGGTAAGTAAATCTTAGAATTCACCCCTAAGGTTGCATTTATGACTTGATTATTTCCATACATTCCAGTTACAATTAAAACTGCACCCGCTATAGCTTTATATATAGCTATAAGAATGTTATAATGAGTACATAGATTTTTCAGGAGGGATACATGAAACAATATGCCAGCGACAAAATTCGTAACATTGCACTCTTAGGTCATGGTGGTTCAGGAAAAACCAGTCTCTTAGAGGCTATTCTCTTTGATAAGAAAGTCACCGATAGACTGGGTTCCATTGATGATGGAAACACAGTGGGAGACTATAGCAAAGAGGAGATTCAAAGAAAGTTCACTATAGGAACCAGCCTGATACCCATGGAGTGGGGAGGATGTAAGATAAACTTTTTAGATACCCCAGGATATTTTGACTTTGTGGGCGAGACCATAGGAGCACTGAGTATCAGCGGTGGCGCTGTCATAGTAGTGGATGCTACCTCTGGGATTGAGGTAGGTACCGAAAAGGCCTGGAAATATGCAGAGCAGAGAAGTATGCCCCGTCTTATCTTCATAAACAAGATGGATAAGGAAAACATCGATTATGTGGGGCTTATTGAAAAGCTAAAGGATGAGTTCGGTACTAAGATAGCTCCTTTTGTCGTACCTATAGGTGATGGCGAGGATTTCAAGGGCTATGTTAATGTAGTTGACATGGTGGGCAGGATTATAGAAGGCGATAAGGTTCTCGATGCAGATATTCCCGCTGAACTAGAAGATAGAGTAGCAGCGGTTAGGGAAATGCTAATTGAATCAGTAGCAGAAAGCGATGAAGAGCTTCTAGAAAAATTCTTCGAAGGCGAAGAATTTACTGAAGAAGAGATTCGCAAGGGTCTAGCCCAGGGTGTTTTAAATGGTGATATTGTGCCTGTTGTAGTAGGCAGTGCTTCTAAGTTAGTTGGAATTACAATGCTCTTAGACATGGTAAACAACTACCTGCCAAGTTCAGCTGTGGCTAATGGCGGCATGGTTAAAGCCAAGGACTATAGCAGCGGTGAAGAGATAGAAGTTCAAGTAGATGAAAATGCTCCCTTTAGCGCCCAGGTCTTTAAAACCATAGTTGACCCCTTTATTGGCAAGATTTCCTTATTTAAAGTGGTTTCAGGTAAGATTAAAAAAGACATGGAAGTCTTTAATAGCAATAAGGAAAGTACTGAACGAATTGGTAATGTCTTTTCTATGAGGGGTAAAAAACAGTTAGAGGCTGATGTGATAGTTGCAGGTGATATCGGTGCTGTAGCTAAGCTAAATTCCACTCAAAGTGGTGACACCCTCTGTGATAAAAACAGAAGAATTAAATTTGAGCCAATTCCCTTCTTCTCACCAGGACTCTTTACAGCCATCCAGCCAAAGAGCAAGGGAGATGAGGATAAGATAGGAACAGCCCTTCAAAGACTCAATGAAGAGGATCCAACCTTTAGTATTACAAGAAATCCAGTGACAAAGCAGATGATTTTAGGTGGTCAAGGCACCATGCAGCTCCAAGTCCTTCTGGATAAACTCAAAGAAACCTTTGATGTAGAGGTTGAGATGTTGCCACTAAAGATCGCCTATAGAGAAACTATCCGGGGCAAGGTTACCCAGCAGGGTAAGCATAAGAAACAATCTGGTGGTGCTGGCCAGTATGGAGATGTTATAATAGAGTTTGAACCCTCTGAAGGTGGCTTTGTCTTTGAAGAAAAGGTCTTTGGTGGAGCGGTTCCAAGAAACTTTTTCCCTGCTGTAGAAAAGGGTCTGGAAGAGGCCCTGGAGCATGGGCCCTTGGCTGGTTTTCCAGTGGTAGACCTTAAGGCAACCCTACTGGATGGTAGCTACCATGCTGTAGACTCATCAGAAATTGCCTTTAAGATTGCAGCCTCCCTAGCCTTTAGAGAGGGGCTACCCAAGGCTAATCCAGTCCTGTTAGAGCCTGTTATGCATCTTGAAATAACAATCCCCGATGATTATATGGGAGACATAATGGGTGATTTAAATAAAAGAAGGGGAAGAATACTTGGTATGGAGCCCAGTGAAGGTGGTGGTCAAACAGTCTTCGCCGAAGCTCCAGAAGCTGAGCTCTTCACCTACTCATCGGATCTACGTAGTATGACCCAGGCCAGGGGTGAATTCACAGTTCGCTTTGAGCGCTATGAAGAAGTCCCTGCTATGATTGCAGAAAAGGTCATAGAGAAGATCAATAAGGAAGACTAAGGGGCCTAGCCCCTTTATTTTTTTAGGAGGCTATGTGAAAAGTCAATTTGTCTGCCAGCAGTGCGGTGCTATCTTTCCCAAGTGGATGGGTAGGTGCAGTGAGTGTGGAAGCTGGAACAGCCTGGTGGAAGAAACCATAGAGAAAAGAAAGGTTACTAGCGCCAGAGCTGCTGTAGCTAGCTCTATAAAGGATATTGAAATTACTGAAGACAGTAGGATGAGCTCTGGAATAGGTGAGCTAGATAGGGTCCTAGGTGGCGGTATAGTCCAGGGCAGCCTTATCCTTGTGGGTGGTGATCCAGGTATAGGAAAATCTACCCTACTTCTCCAAATGGCCCATCATGTAGCAAGGCAGAATAAAAGGGTTCTCTATGTCTCGGCTGAGGAGAGCCCTCTTCAGATTAAACTCAGGGCGAAAAGACTAGAAATAGAAGGTCAGGATATCCTCCTTGTTTCTGAAACAACCCTGGAGAAGATCCTGCCCACCATTGAAGCTGAAAAGCCCGATGTCCTTATAATGGACTCTATCCAGACCCTAAGTAGTCTAGCCCTTAGTGCAGCGCCAGGCTCCGTATCCCAGGTTAGAGAGATAACCAACATTCTCATGGATCTGGCCAAAAACAAGGGAATAGCCACCTTTATTGTGGGTCATGTCACAAAGAGTGGCACCCTGGCAGGGCCTAAAGTCCTAGAGCATATGGTGGATACAGTCCTCTATTTTGAGGGGGATGGATCCAGTATTTATAGGATTCTGAGGAGTGTGAAAAACCGCTTTGGATCAACCAATGAAGTTGGACTTTTTCATATGGCATCACTGGGACTTTTAGAAGTGGATAATCCATCGGAAATGTTCTTATCCTCCACATCGGGATTTGAGCCGGGAACCGTGGTTTTTCCCTCTATAGAAGGTACGCGTCCTCTCTTAGTAGAAATCCAGAGTCTGGTTTCCACTAGTAATTTTGCCTCTCCCAGGCGGATGGCTCTAGGGGTCGACCATAATAAGCTTGTCCTGGCTGTGGCGATCCTTGAGAAGAAAAGAAACCTCTTTCTACAAAATCAAGATATTTATGTAAATGCAGTAGGTGGCATACAAATAGGAGAGCCTGCCCTGACCCTGCCTATGATGGTCAGTATAGCTTCTTCCTATTTAGATCAGCCTCTGCCAAAGAAGATGATTATCCTAGGTGAGGTGGGCCTTCTAGGTGAGGTTAGAAGTGTTCCTCAAATTGAAAAAAGGCTACTAGAGGCCAAAAGGCTGGGTTATGAGAGGGCTATGGCTCCCAGCTGCGGAGTAAAAATTGAAGGTCTTAGAATAGACGAAGTAGCCCATGTGGATGAGGTCTTTTCAATTCTTTTCACTAAGTAAAGCTAAGATATGTTACAATTGGGTATAGATGAAGGAGGAGGTAACTATGAGAATAGGTTCGAAGATCGTCTATCCAATGCATGGAGCGGGCATCGTGATTAAGATCGAGCATGAGGACTTCTTCGGCAAAGAAATCGAGTATTGTACCATGAAGGTAGTGCAAAAGGACATGACCTTGAAATTTCCCCTGGAGCGCAGTGTAAACCTTCACATTAGAGATGTTTCCAGCCTAGAGAGTATTTTTGCGGCAATTGATAATCATGAGCCAGAGGAGTATATCTACTCTCCAAACTGGAATAAGCGTTACCAAACTACCCTAGAAAAAATGAAAACAGGCAGTCCTGAGGATATGGCTACAGTGCTGGTTAATCTTAAAAGCCTTGATAACACCAAGGGGCTTTCTTCAGGTGAAAGACAGCTCTATCATAATGCCATGGATATTTTGGCTAGTGAGCTGATGCTTATAGAGGACTGCGACTACGATGGGGCCTATGGGCTCCTAGAGAAATATTTGGAGGAATCGCTATGCGAAATATAGCTCGGGCAATAATAGCTATAGTGTCGCTCATACTAGGCTTTTTAATCGGTCAGTGGATTCTGGGGTCTGCTGACCTGGCAGTGTTTTTTCCCCAGTTGGCCCAAGTCTCAGGCCTTCTAAAGCTTTTAATATACGGCTTCCTGACTATAGTCATTGCAATTATATTTTATATTCTTTTTAATTTATTATGGAAGCACGGATCTAAAGCGATAAGAAACCTGGCAGAGGTCATCGCAGAAAAACCACCCCTTCAAATAATAGGTGGTTCAATTGGTCTACTGGTGGGACTCATAATAGCCTATTTTGTGAGCAATATTTACAATACTGTTTACCCTGTTTTAAATCTATTCCTGTCGGTAATTATCTACACCTTCTTTGCTTCCCTTGGTCTTATAGTGGGTTCTAGGTTGGCTCATTCCTCGGAATTTCCACCCATGGATATTAAGAAAAAAATTATAAACAAGGCAAATGGAGGGGCAAAAGCTAAGGTGCTGGACACCTCTGCCATAATCGATGGGAGAATAGTGGAAATTGCAAAGACTGGCTTTATTGAGGGAGAGTTTCTTGTTCCCTCCTTTGTACTTAAGGAGTTAAGACATATTGCAGATAGCTCCGATGACTTAACCAGGGCCAAGGGCCGAAGAGGCCTGGATTATGTAAACGAACTAAAGGAAATCAGCTTTATTAATTTGACCATTAGTGATAGAGATTTTAAGGATGTAGACGAAGTAGACCTAAAACTTCTACACCTAGCCCAGGAGCTGGGGGGTGCAGTGATTACGACGGACTATAACCTAAATAAGGTTGCAGTCCTACAGCGTATTCCGGTTTTAAATGTCAACGATCTGTCTAATGCAGTAAAACCCAACGCCCTACCGGGAGAGGTATTTCTCCTAGAGATTCTAAAAGAGGGTAAGGAGTTGGATCAGGGAGTTGGCTATTTACAGGATGGAACAATGGTGGTGGTGGATCAGGGGAAATATCACTTGAATGAGCAAAGACTAGTGGAAGTGACCAGTTCCCTTCAGACCCCAGCTGGCCGGATGATATTTGCAAAAATTAAGGAGGATTAAAATGCCTAACAAGGACAGAAAAAGAAATCTATGTATAGGTGTGGGAGCGGGAGTTGCTCTCAGTGCAGGCCTGGGTTACCTGGCCTATAGGAAATACTCTTCTCTTAAGGAGGAATCTGATTTTCTATTTTTGGGAGATAATAAGACGGTGGATTTCTCTCAAGAAATCTTTGAGGATGTTTCGGTGGTAGCCTATGCTAGCAACATCTTGGTGGATCTCTCGGGCGCCATTGCCGATGAGAATCCCATGACTCTTTATTTAAAGGGCACTGCTAGCAACCTAGATGTTATCGTGCCAGAGGGTTGGAATGTTAAGCTCCAGGGCAGGGCAAGGGCCGCCAGCCAGGTAGAAAATGATACAGATTTTGACTATGATGATATAAAAGCGCCTCTACTTTTTATAGACTATGACCTTAAGGGCGCCAACTTCAATATCTTCTATTCCTTCGATGATCTCGAAGAGGAGGAAGAGGAGGATGGCGTCGAAGAACTCCTAGAAGAAGTCATCGTAGATTCAGAAGAAGAAGAGGAAAGTGAAACATAGAATTTAGAAAAAGGCATCCTCGGATGTCTTTTTTTTTAGGAGAGGAGACTAGGTGGATATTAAAGAACTTTTAAAAACAAGCAGAAAGATAGTCTTTTTTGGCGGAGCAGGTACATCCACGGAAAGTGGAATTCCAGACTTTAGATCTTCTGGTGGCCTTTATAGTATAGCCCCAGAGGAGTGGCTCTCTAGCTCCTATCTTTACAATAGGACCGATGATTTTTACAGCTTCTACAAGGACAAGATGCTCTATCCCCAGGCCCAGCCCAATAGAGGCCATAGAATTTTAGCCCAGTGGGAGAAGGAGGGGAGACTGCTAGGGATTATCACCCAAAACATCGATGGTTTACACCAAAAGGCAGCTAGTGAAAGGGTGGTTGAACTCCACGGCAGTGTAGAGAGAAATTACTGTGATAGCTGTAAAAGGAGATATAGTTTGGAGGATATAGTCCAAAAGCCCGGGGTACCCCACTGCCAGTGTGGAGGCCTTATTAGACCTGATGTGGTCCTCTATGGAGAGATGCTGGATGATAGAGTGGTTTCGCAGGCTATATCCCTGATGGAGAAGGCTGAGCTACTTATTGTTGGAGGAACCTCCCTGGTGGTATATCCTGCGGCGGGTATGCTCCACTACTTTAATGGAAAGGTCATTATGATAAACAAAGGGGCTACCTCCCAGGACGCAAGAGCAGAACTGATACTAAGAAGGGGCTTTTCCCAGGATATGAAGTATCTGGATAGCCTGATCCAGGAAGAAAAAAGTGAATAGCTTTTCAGCCTTTATGGAGGACCTGGTAGCTCAGGGGGTCTTTCCTGGCTATGAGTTAGCCCTTATTTGTGGTGGAGAACTTAGGGAGTACTGGGGTGGCTATTCACAGCTCTATCCATCTAGGAAGCTCCTTCTTCCGGGACTTAAGTATGATCTAGCCTCTCTTACCAAGGTGGTAGCCAGTGTCCCAGGCTTTTTACTTCTAAGGGAAAGGGGACTTCTTAGCCTGGATGATAGGGTGGATAAATTTATAGAATTTCCCCACCCCCAGGTCAGGCTTCGCCACCTGCTAACCCACAGCTCTGGTCTAAGGGCAGATTTAGACTGGAGGAATATGACAAGGGACCAGATGCTAAAATCCCTTCTTTCTCCTGGGCTAGATGAAGATAAGTTTGAAAAGGCCATTGTATACTCCGATATAGGCTATATGCTGATGGGGCTCATAATAGATAGGGTTACAGGCTCCATGGAAGATTTCCTCCACGAAGAGTTTTTTGGTCCCTTAAAAATGAAGGATACGGGATTTAACCCCAGTGGAGAGTGTCTTCCTACTGAGCTTAGCCAGTGGAGAGGCCTGGTAAGGGGCCAGGTCCACGACGAAAAGGCCTATATACTGGGTGGAGTAGCGGGTCATGCAGGACTCTTTTCCAGCCTTGGAGACCTTGTTAATTTTGTCAGGATGATAATGGCTGGGGGTGTCTTTGAGAAGAGGCAGATTTTGAAGGAGGAGAGTATTGAACTTATTAGAAAAACCCAGGTTGATCTAGCTGGAAACAAGAGATCGATTGGCTGGATTATCACGGGTAAGGATAGCCCCTATTGTGATAGCTGGGCTGAAGGTTCAATCTTCCATGCTGGTTTTACTGGGCCCTCAATACTGATAAATTTTGAAGGGGAAGTGGCGGTGGTATTTTTAACTAATAGAATCCATCCCAGCAGAGATAATGAAAAACTAGGAGATAAAAGAAAGGAAATCCATAGGAGGCTTTTAGATACTCTTTGTGGTGAGTTTTTATGAGAAGAAAAGACAGGCAGATGGATGAGGATTTTGCAAGACAGGTTATTGACTTATCCCAGTATGGTGTTATGAGTTTTGTATATAAAAATAGCCCCAGGGCTCGGGCCCTTTCCTTTGTAAGGGATGGAGATCTTTTATACTTTCATTCTGCCAAGGAGGGAGAAAAGATCAGGGCCCTAGAGGAGACAGAGGAGGTAGAGATAGTCTTTGTATCCCGGGTCCAGGTGCCGGACCTATACAGCAATGAGGAGATAGGAAGGCTTGTAGAAGAGGGAAAGGCATCCCTACTAATCACTAAGGTTTTTACAACAGAATTTTCCTCTGCTATGATAAAAGGCAGGATTAGAAGGGTTACAGAGGAGAAGGAGATGACTAGGGCCTTAAAGCTGGTCTGCGAGAAATATACTCCTGAAAAAATGGACTTTGTTGATAAGGCCATAGAGCTAAGTGGGGGTAAGGTTGCGGTTTTTGCAGTGGAGATCTTTGATTTAAAGGCCAAAAGAAAGAAGTTTGATGAAAAAGGTGAGGAAATAAAATGGATGAGTTCAAATGCCTAAGCTGTGAAGAAAACATCTGTGTTCATAGGGTACCCATCTTTGCCCATTTAGAAAAAGATGAGTTGTTAAAAATATCCAGCCTTATAAAAAGACGAAACTATAGGGCTGAAGAAAGGGTTTTTTCCCTGGGAGACAGGATTCAGGGCCTTTATATTTTAAGGTATGGCTCTATCAAGCTGGTTCGCTACTCTAGGGACGGCTCAGAAGTGGTATTTGAGACTCTGGGAGTTGGAGATTTTTATGGGGGTGATCAGTTTTTTCAATCCTCAAGAGCAAGGGAGGATGCTATAACCCAGGAGGATACAGGGGTCTGTTTCATTGGAGAAAGGGATCTGGTAAAAATAATCAAAGCAAATCCCGATATAGCTATAAAGATTATCCAGGTTTTGTCCCAGATGCATAGTGATGATAGGAGCCTTATCTCAATTCTTTCAGAAAAAGATGCCCTGAAAAGACTAGCCCATTACCTGCTTTGGAAGACAGAAGGGAAAAATAATTTGGTAGAGATAACCCAGGATGAACTGGCAAGGAGGATAAGCCTAACCCATGAGACTGTCAGTAGAAAATTGAAGGAGCTTAGGGAGGCGGGATTTGTGTCTAGCTCAGGCTATGGAAGAATTGAAATTATAAACAGGGATGGTCTTTTAAGATTTATAAATTATTGATTATAATCAAGGACAAAAATAATTCGAATTTGTTAATATCAAAAAAAAGGAGGAATTATGACTGAAATGTTTTGTTTCCAGTGCCAGGAGGCCATTGGAAATACAGGTTGTACTAGGGTTGGGGCCTGCGGTAAGTCTCCAAGCCTTGCCCATGGTCAGGACTTTTTGATTTGGGCTACCAAGGGTCTCAGCGCCCTGGCCAGTCGGATGAGAGAAGAAGGAAAAGAAGTTTCCAAGGACATAAACCATCTGGTTACGGGTAACCTATTTATGACTATTACCAATGCAAACTTTGATGAGGAGGCCTTTGAGAAGAGGACTCTTATGGTAATAGAGGCCATGGAAGATCTTAGAAAAAGACTTGATAGCTTAGAAGGTCTACCTGAGGCAGCGCTATGGGATAATAAAGACCCTAAATCCTGGATTGATACCAGGGATCAAGTTAGCGTTTTAGCTGAGGAAAATGAAGACATAAGAAGCCTTAAGGAACTAGTTGTCTATGGGCTTAAGGGGCTTAGTGCCTACACCAAACATGCTAATGTTTTACTTAAAGAAGATGAGGAAGTGGATATTTTTATCCAGAAAGCTCTAACTAAGACCCTGGATGGGGGAGCTAGTCTGGAGGAGCTGATTCAGCTTACTTTAGATACAGGCTCAGCAGGAGTTAAGGGCATGGCCCTTCTAGATGGTGCCAATACCAAGGCCTATGGTAATCCTGAACTTACAGAAGTTAAGATTGATGCGGGTAAAAATCCTGGGATACTTATTTCAGGTCATGATTTAAGAGACCTGGAAATGCTTCTGGAGCAGACCCAGGGCAGTGGTGTGGATGTCTATACCCACTCTGAAATGCTTCCTGCAAACTACTATCCCTACTTTAAAAAGTATGATAACTTCTACGGAAACTATGGCAACGCCTGGTGGCAACAAAAAGAAGAATTCGAGAGCTTTAATGGTCCCATTCTAATGACCACTAACTGCATTGTGCCACCCAAGGAGACTTACAAGGAAAAGCTCTATACCACTGGTATGGCTGGCTATCCAGGCTGTAAGCATATCGCTGGAGAGATAGGTGAAGACAAGGACTTTAGTGAGATCATCGAACTTGCTAAGACCTGTAAGGCACCCGATCTTATTGAAGAGGGAAGTATTGTTGGTGGCTTCGCCCATGCCCAGGTCTTTGCCCTGGCTGACAAGGTAGTCGATGCTATCAAGAACGGCGCCATTAAAAAGTTTGTTGTAATGGCAGGCTGTGATGGCCGCCACAAGAGCAGAGAGTATTATAGTGACTTTGCTAAGGCCCTACCAGAGGATTCAGTAATTTTAACGGCTGGTTGTGCCAAGTACAGGTATAATAAACTACCCCTGGGAGATATAGGTGGTATACCAAGAGTTTTAGATGCAGGCCAGTGTAATGATTCCTATTCACTGGTTCTAATTGCACTGAAGCTGGCGGAGATCTTTGAACTAGACAGTGTAAATGATCTTCCTATTATCTACAATATCGCCTGGTATGAGCAAAAGGCTGTTATAGTCCTGCTAGCTCTTTTATCTCTGGGTGTTAAAAACATCCATCTAGGTCCCAGTCTACCCGCCTTCTTAAGTCCCAATGTGGTGGATGTACTGGTTGAAAACTTTGGAATAGCACCAAATTCCACTGTAGAAGAGGATATGAAAATTTTCTTCCCAGTTGCATAAAATTTTAAATAGCTGCTAGATTAGTCTGGCAGCTTTTTTATTTTATTGGATGTTAAAAATCGGCAAGAATAAATAAAAAAATATTACCTGGCATAATATTGACAAAACTTTGAAATTTCAGTAGAATTAATTTAACAAAGATAAAAGTCTTTTACTATTAGTAAAAAGGAGAGACTATGAAAAAAGAAGTTGTCATGATGGTTGGCCCCACAGCCGTACCACAAAGAGTCTTGGACGCTATGAACAGAAAGTCTATATCCCATAGAAGCCCAGCCTACTGTGAAATACAAGAGAGAGTCAGCGCTGGTCTTAAGAAGGTTTTTGGAACAGAAAATGAAGTCTACCTACTTACTTCCTCTGGAACTGGAGCAATGGAAGCTGCAATTCAGAATTGCTTTTCCTTTGGTGATGAGGTTGTTGTGCCTGTTCTGGGTATGTTTTCTGCCCAATTTGCAGCCATGGCAGAGGCCTATAATCTCAAGGTAAAAAGAATAAACTACGAACTCGGTGAAGCTGCCGATGTTGAAAGAGTTATGAGTCACGTTGGCCCTGAAACCAAGGGAGTTTTTATAATTCACAATGAGAGTGCAACAGGGGTCTACAATGATCTTCAGGCCTTTGGTGAAGCCCTGAAGGATACTGATACCCTGCTCATTACTGATTCTGTCAGTGGCGCAGGCGGCCTTGAAATGAAGATGGATGAGTGGAAGATAGATGTTTTACTCTCCAGTTCTCAAAAGGCCCTAATGGTACCAGCAGGTCTTGCCTTCATAGCACTAAATGAAAAAGCCTGGAAGGCAACTGAGACTTCCAATATCCCCAAATTTTACTTTGATCTTAATAAGGCTAAAGCCTTTTATTCTAAGAATCAGACCCCCAACACCCCTGCTGTCTACAACGTATTTGCTGTGGACGAAGCCCTTAAAATGATTTTTGAAGAGGGTCTCGATAAGGTCTATAGGCGACATGAAGAAAACACCCAGGCAATAATTGATGGAATAAGAAGTCTTGGATACGATATCTTTCCCAAGGATGAAAACCGTGCTTCAAGGACCCTAACAGCCATCTATGCACCTGGCAAGGCCAAGATGATTGTAGAAGAACTGGGAAAAAGAGGTGTGGTAGTGAACACAGGCCTGGCACCCATTGACGAAGATGTCTTTAGAGTTGGCACCATGGGTTATGTCTTCAAAGAAGATGTAGATCGTTTCCTAGAAGCCTTGGCAGAAATCAAATAAGACTATAAAAAGAAAGAAGGAGAATAATGAAAAACAGAAAACTAGTTTGTATCCCAGGACCAACACCTGTTGTACGTTCAATTCAGGATGAAATGGGAAGAGACACTGTGGCCTTTGGAGATCCTGATTTTGTAAGGGATTTTAGAGAGCTACTGGATGACCTAAATAGCATTTGGAAGAACGATGGAGAGGTTTTTGTGGTTGCTGGTACAGGAACCATGGCCATGGAAATGGGCCTATCCAACACTGTTAAGGCAGGAGACAACCTACTTATAGTTTCCCATGGTTTCTTTGGTGATCGCTTTATCGAGCTTGCAGAAAGAAAGGGAATAAATGTCGACGTTTTAAAAAGCCCCTGGGGCCAGATTGTACCAGTGGAAGAAATTGCTGCCAAGCTTAAGGAAAAAGACTATCAGGCTATGACAGTCACCCATGTGGATACCTCCACTGGCGTTAAGGCTCCAATTGCTGAGATAGGAGAGCTTGTAAAGGAATATCCAGAGCTTATCTATATAGTAGATGGGGTTTGCTCTACTGCTGCTGAGCCGGAGTACATGGATGAGATGAATATAGATGTCCTGCTTACAGGTACTCAAAAAGCCTTTGGTGTTGCTCCAGGTCTTGCTATTGTATGGGCCAGTAGGAGAGCTATGGAAAGAAAAGCAGAAATAGGCAGAATTGCTGAATACTACATTGATTTTGATAAATGGCTACCTATCATGAAGGATACTTCAAAATACTTCGCTACTCCTGCAGTTAACATGCTCTGGGCCCTTAAAGAATCTGTAAGGCTAATCAAGGAAGAGGGAGTGGAGAATCGCTACGACAGGCATAGGAAGAATGCCAGGGCTATGCAGGCAGCTCTTGAAGCCATGGGCTTTACCCTTCTAGCTCAAAAAGATGTCAGGGCGGTAACCCTATCCAATGCCATCTATCCTGAAGGTATTGACGATGCAGAGTTCAGAGCTCTACTGGCAGAAGAAGGGGCAGTAGTAGCTGGAGGCTTGGGTGACTATGCTGGCAAGATGTTTAGGCTGGGACACATGGGTAATATTGATAGCCATGACCTGGTCTCTTCTATAGCAGCTATCGAGAGAACCCTTTATAGACTTGGAAAAACTGACAAACTAGGTGCGGGCGTAACTACTCTACTAAGTGAACTATTAAAATAATAGGGAGTTGTTAATGATTAAAAGAAATCATGAGTTAAAAAGAGTCGTAAATAAAGAGTTTCTTGGTGGCAAAGGTGAAGTTAGGCTAGAACATTTTCTTGATAAAGAAGATGCTTGTGGCACAGGAAGGCTCTTTGCAAAGAGTATCCTAAGCCCAGGTAGCTCCATTGGTTTTCACGTCCATGAAGGAGATTTTGAAAATTACTATATATTAAAAGGAAAAGCCATGGTAACAGAAGATGATGGCAGTCATCATTTCCTGGAGCCAGGAGATGTCATATTTACAGCCAATGGCTGTGGCCATGCCATTGAGAATGTTGGTGATGAGGATCTAGAGTATATAGCTCTTATCCTCTTTGATAAGTAATTTTTACCAATTAAACCTTACCCTAAATCCTAAGGGATTTAAAATAAAAGAATGGAGAAAATTATATTATGGAAGCTGGTTTTGGTTCTTTGATTGTGATGTTGGCCTGCCTAATCGGTTTAATTCTACTGATTATGCGCTACAAAATGCATCCCTTCTACGCGCTGGTACTCATCGCTATTCTAGGTGCTTTGGGCTTTGGCTTTTCATTACCAGAGGTCTTTCCCCTGGTTATGAGTGGATTTGGCTCAACTATAGGAAACATAGGTATTGTTATTATCCTGGGCTGTGCCATAGGTGTAATCCTCGAAGATACAGGTGGGGCCCTGGTACTGGCCAACACCATACTCAAGTGGGTTGGCAGGAAAAACTCCAAGCTAGCCATGGCTATAACAGGCTACCTGGTGTCTATCCCAGTCTTTAGTGACTCAGCCATAGTAATTATGTCGCCTGTGGCAAGAGCTCTATCTGCCCGTGGTGGTATTCCCCTTATAGCGCTTCTAGGAGCACTTAATGCCGGTATTCTGGCCACCCACACCATGGTGCCACCTACACCTGGCCCGATTGCAGCTGCGGGGACCCTTGGCGCAGACCTGGGCCTAATGATAGGCCTTGGCCTTATATCTTCCCTAGCCTATACCGCCGTAGCTTCCTGGTATTGTGGAAGTAAGAGGATGCTGGAAAAATATCCTGAACTAGGCCAAGTTGCAAATGTTGAGACCGCCGAGGAAGGGGATTTTACCCTATCTTCACCCGATGGAAAACCTCTGCCTAGTGCCGCCCTAGCCTTTGGTAGCATTCTTGTTCCAGTTTTACTGATCTGCTTAAACTCCTTTGGAGTTCTACTTATTGATGAGGGTGCCGGCATTGTACCCCTGCTAAACTTTATAGGCCACCCAATCTTTGCACTTAGTGTAGGTGTGGTATTAGCCCTATTTCTTGATAAAGAAAGGCTAAGCCTTGATAGCATGAATGAATGGTTTACAAAATCCGTTGAACAGTCAGGTTTTATTATCATTGCAACAGGAGCAGCTGGAGCCTTCGGAGGGGTTTTAAAAGCCTCAGGAGTAGGAACCTATCTTGGAAATCTAATTGCACAAACAGCACTACCACCGGTATTTGTGCCCTTCCTAATATCGGTTCTGCTCTCAGTTTCAAATGGATCAGCAACTGTTTCCCTGCTTACTGGCTCGGCAATAGTTCTACCACTGATGCCTGCACTGGGCCTCTCACCAGTAATTGCAGCCCTGGCTATAGCAGCAGGTTCATCCTTCTTCTATCACGCCAATGCTAGCCACTTCTGGGTGGTGCTAAAGGCTAATGATGACCTTCCCATGAGACAGGGCTATGATTTAGTGTCAATACCCTCGGCCCTTGGTAGTATAGCTGCCATGGCTGTAGTCTGGGGAATGTCCTTCTTCTTCTAAGAAGCACAGTAACAAGCCATTAGAATCTAATGGCTTGTTTTAAAAAGAAAGGATTATTTTATGGACTTGGAAAAAAAGAGTAGGGCTAAAAAAACAATTAAATCTGTTGAAAAGGCCTTTGCCTTGATTGATTTACTCTCCCAGTCTGGCCAGGAGCTAGGGGTAAGTGAGATAAGTGCCGCCCTTGATAGTGGAGTAAGCGGAACCTTTCACCTACTTAATACCCTGAAGGAGCTGGAGATTATAAATCAGGATCCTAGTACAAAGAAATACAGACTGGGGCTCAAGCTCTGGCGAATTGGTACTAGAGCCTACAGCCAGAACCAGCTTGCCCAAGTCCTCAGACCCTTTTTAAGAAAGCTCAGGGAAGAAACTGGAGAGACAGCCAATCTTACTGTACTTGAGGGTAATAGGATCCTCTATATTGCCCAGGAGGAAAGTGAATACCTACTAAAAATGTTCACCCAAATTGGAGCTACAGCCCCCCTCCACTGTACCGGTGCTGGAAAAATCCTCCTGGCCTATCAGCCTGAGTATAGGCAGCGACAGCTTCTTGAGACTATGGACTTAAGGGAATTTACTTCTAAGACCATTGTAGATAAGGGGGAACTTTTACAGGCCTTGGAGGAGATAAGGTTTCAGGGTTATGGGACCGATGATGAGGAGAGAGAACTGGGTGTCAGGTGTATAGGAGCTCCGATTTTTGGCCCCGATGGATTAATCCTGGCCTGCATATCAATTTCTGGTCCCAAGGAGAGGTTTAAAAAGAAAGACATGGCGGAGTGGATAGCCATCACCAAGGCTATTGCTGCCGAGGCCTCCGCCTATCTAGGGGACTTTACCAGTAGAATATAGCCAGTATAGGCTGGAATTAAAAAATGAGGATAGATAAAAACGTCTTTTATGGCGTTTTTTTGAAGCCCATCTCTTTTAGTGATATTATAGGTTTAAAAGCTAGAGGAGGTAGCTAATGAGAGTGGTAGAAATTTTAAGTAGAGCCATCCAGTACAAGACTGTTTCCCACAGTGACTATGATAGGTTTGACTATGAGGAATTTTCAGGGTTTTTAGATTTTCTTGAGAAGAGTTTTCCTCTATCCTTTGAAAAGATGGAGCACCAGAGGATAGATGGGTATAACCTGACTATGAGGCTAAGAGGTAGTGATGCTAGTAAGAAGCCCTATCTTTTTATTGCCCACTACGATGTTGTACCTGCCAAGGAAGAAGAGGGCTGGCCCCATGCCCCCTTTTCTGGTTATGTAGATGAAGGAAAAATCTGGGGCAGGGGAGCAGTGGATGATAAGGCTTCCCTTATAGCTCTACTAGAAGCCATGGAAAAGCTCTTAGACCGGGGGTTTAAGCCAAAAAGAGATATTTATTTTGCCTTTGGATATGATGAGGAAGTCGGAGGAGCAAGGGGAGCAGCAAGGCTAGCGGAATACTATAAGGAAGAGGGCATTAAATTTGAAATTGTCCTTGATGAAGGAGGAGCCGTTAGTCCTGGTGAAGTTTTAGGTATAAAAGAAGATGTTGCCGTGTTGGGACTGGCAGAAAAGGGCAGCAGTGCTCTTAAGTTTACCTTCTATGGTGATGAGGGACACTCATCAACACCACCAAGGAGCACCAGCATTGGTAAGATGGCAAGCTTTATTAAAGATGTAGAAAATAGCCCTAGGCCAGCCAGGCTTATTCCCACGGTGGAGGCCATGTTAAAAAATATGTCTAAATATAAAAGTGGTATTGAAAGCCATATTTTGGCTGATCCCAGTCGTTACTTCTTTATTCTAAAGAGGATTATGGAGAAGGATAAGCAAACTGCCTCTATGATAAGGACCACCGTTGCCTTTACCATGACTGACTCTGGAGAGGCCCATAATGTCCTTCCCAGGGAGGCATCATGTATAGCTAATATTCGGATTCTGCCAGGGGAGCGCTTTGAGGAAATCATGGCCTGGTTCTACTCCTTTCCCCATGACTTTAAAGTGGATGTTCTAAAGAGGCAGGAGGGGTCCAAGGATTCATCATTTAAAAGCAGGTTTTATATGCAGCTAGAGTCACTTATAAGAAAACACTTCCCTGCTACTGTAATAAGTCCCTATCTGGTCAGTGGTGGGACAGATAGCAGGCACTATAGTGATCTAGTTGAGAATAGCTACAGGTTTTCACCCTTTAAATTAAACCCCGATGACCTGTCCAGGATTCATGGACGGGGAGAGTTTATTTCCCTTGATAACCTAAAGAGGATGGTGGAATTTTATAGGGACCTAATAGAAATGGAAGGGGATAATGTCTAGTCAAAACCAGCTCCTTTCTATGCGCTTTTTTCTTCTGTGCTCAGGCTTTAGCGCGGTTAGCAGCCTATTGGGCCTGGCTGGATCAAAAAATATATAATGGAAAAACTTGTCTAGGAGAAAATAATGATAGATGATTACCATGATAGTAGGCTGGGAATAGAGACGGGGGGCTATAGGGAGTGGGAGGATGAGCCAGACTACTATAGGACTGAATCTACCCCCTATAGGGCACTCCAGGAACTTGCCTATATGTTCCCTCTGGAAAAGGAACGTAAGCTGGTGGATTTTGGTTGTGGTAGGGGGAGGGTTAGCTTTTATCTTCATGATAAATTTGGACTAGCTGCTACGGGTCTGGAATTACAGATGGAAACCTATAATGACCTAAAGAAAAATGAAGAGGCCTATCTCCAGAGGAAGGCTCTAGAGATCTCCCCCTTTAACTTTATCTGGACCTCAGTGGAGGACTACCTTCCCTACGATGAGGATATCTTTTACTTCTTCAATCCATTTTCGGTAAGGATCTTTAAAAAGGTTGTGGAAAATATTGAAGCATCCCTGGAAAAAAAGGATAGGGAGGCCTTTATAATCCTCTACTATCCCTATGTCGAGTATAAGTATTTTTTAGAAAAACACACTAGTTTTGAGAGGGTTCTTAGGGTTCCTCTGGCCTGGGAGGATGATGAGAGGGAGGTCTTTCTTATCTATAGACACCTACCGGCTGGTGGATGGTAGTAAAAAATGGAGTAGCTTGGCTACTCCATTTAGCTTAGTTGAACTTTAATTATTTAATGGCCTCTGCAAGCTCTGTGTAGGGAAGATCAAAGGCGCTGGCAACACCTGGATAGGTGATCTTGCCATTGACTACGTTGACTCCTTTAGCTAATGCTGCATCATCAAGGACAGCTTGTTTCCAACCCTTATTTGCCAGATTAACAGCATATCTTAGGGTTACATTGGTAAGAGCAAGAGTGGATGTCTTAGGAACCGCTCCTGGAATATTTGGTACAGCGTAGTGCAGGATTCCGTGGATTTCCCTTACAGGATCACTGTGGGATGTGGGTGTTTGAATTGTCTCAGTTGTTCCACCCTGGTCTATAGCTACGTCAACTATAACACCTCCGTCAGGCATGGCCTTGACCATTTCTTCAGTGACTAGCTTTGGAGCTTTCTCGCCTGGGATCAGAACAGTACTGATAACAAGGTCTGCTGTCTTCATGGCTTCCATTAGGTTAAAACTATTGGAGTAGACAGTCTCAATTTGGCTACCGTAGATCTCTCCTAGGTATTTTAGACGATCAACGACAACGTCAAGTATGGTAACTCTAGCGCCACCACCTACTGCTCTTTTCAGAGCTGCCGATCCAGCGACACCAGCGCCAACAATAACTACATGGGCTGGAGCGACTCCTGGCACACCATCAAGTAGGAGTCCTTTACCTCCATTGATTTTTTCTAGGAAGGTACATCCTTCTTGTAAAGCCATGCGGCCAGCAACTTCACTCATGGGCGTAAGTAGAGGTAGGCTTCTATTTGGAAGTTCTACTGTTTCATAGGCTATTGAGACGACCTTGGATTCCATAAGGGCTTTTGTTAGCTTCTCTTCAGCGGCTAGATGGAGATAGGTAAATAGTATAAGATCTTCTCGGAAATACTTATATTCATTTTCCAGTGGTTCTTTTACTTTGATGATCATATCAGCATTTTGCCAGACTTCAGCAGCTGTAGGCATAATTTTTGCACCCTGGGCTGCGTAGAGTTCGTCTTGGAAATCTGATCCTACTCCAGCATTGGTTTCAACAAATACTTCATGACCGAATTTGATGAGTTCTGCGGCTCCTGCAGGAGTTAAGGCAACTCTCTGCTCGTTATCTTTGATTTCTTTTGGTACACCAATTCTCATAAAAACCTCCATTTAATATTGTTATTATTATTATAGCACTACAAAAATTTCATGCAATGTTAAAAGTCTTTAGTCCTAGAAGAAATAGTCAAATAAATAACATGGCTTGATAGTCTTTTGGTCAGGCCTCAGAAAGCTCCCTTTTCTCTAACTCTTGATTTTTGGGGTTGGAGCCCGACTATCCTTAGCAGGCCTTTGCTCTCTGTGATACAATATATAAAAACCCAGGGAGCAAAACAATGAAGAAGCTTGGCCTTTTATTAATTATTTTATTTTTTCTCAGTTCCTGTTCAGGAGAAAATACTAGGGTCTTTCCTGTAGAAGCAGAAGAAGACCAAATAGATATAAGCCTATCAGATATGAAGGGTAAACAACTCAGGCTAGAGGAAGCTGCTGAAAATCTAGTTCTACTTTCTAGTCAAGGGGCTGATATTATTAAGAGCCTTGGAGCCAGTGATAGGGTGGGTGGAAAACTCAATAGACTTAGCCTCAAGAATTATCCGAATTTAAAAAACTATACCATGGAGGAAATCTTGTCTGAGCTTGTTGATGGCGATCTCTATATTGCTGATGCCAACCTAGATCCTATTATAAGCGAAGAATTTTATAGGAAGGGCCTGCCCCTTATTATTTTGGATATAAGGGAGCAGGGGGATATCTACAGGGCTATTGAGATTTTAGGACTTGCTTTAGGAAAGAATCTGGCAGCTCTGGAGGAGATTAAATATCTAGAGAGAAGATGGGAGGAGCTGAGCCTCAAGCATGATTATAAGGGACTTATTTATATAGAAAAGGATGGTAAGGCTTTGGGAGCCAGGAGTCTTCTGGGACAACTGCTCTCCAAGCTGGGTTATGAAAACCTAGTTAAGGAGGCTCAGGGGCCTTCACTAGACTCCCAGGAACTAGAGAGGCTAGGAGTAGACTATATCTTACTAATAGGGGACAAGGACACAAATTCTCTGAAAAGGTTTTCCGGTACCACAGCGGCTGAAAAAAAGAAGATCTATTTTTGGAAGGACGATAATCTAAGGGGTAGCTCCTATATCGATGAGATAGAGGGGCTGCTAAAGATTTTAAGATAGGAGGAGGCTTTGGACAAACTACTTGAACTGGATATAAAGGGCTATTGGAAGCTGGTAAATGAAGGTAAGCTTAGCAGTCTTAAACTTACCACTTGGTATTTAGAGCGCATAGGAAAATACGATGGCTTTTACAATACTATCATGGAAATAAATCCTGATGCTCTTTTTATAGCAGAAGCCATGGATAGGGAGCTTATGCTGGGAAGAAAAAGAGGACCCCTCCATGGAGTTCCAATCCTTCTTAAGGACAATATTTCCACTGGGGATGCCCTGCACACCTCAGCGGGCTCACTGGCTCTAAAAAATAATTTTGCCAAGGAGGACGCCTTCATAGTAAAAAGCCTCAGGGAAGCAGGGGCGGTCATCCTGGCCAAGACCAACATGACGGAGCTCTCCCATTATACATCTAATCGGATGAAAAACGGTTACTCTGCCAGAGGGGGCCAGGTAGTCCATGCCTACAATGAAAAAAGCTCCCCTTCGGGTTCTTCTACAGGTTCTGCGGTGGCTATGGCTTTAAATTTCGGGCTTTTGGCTCTTGGAACAGAGACCAAGGGTTCAATTATATGGCCTTCACATAATAGTTCAATTGTGGGAATCAAGCCCAGCAGGGGCCTGGTTTCTAGAAGTGGTATTGTCCCAATATCAAGGGCCCATGATACAGCAGGCCCCATGGCCAGGACTGTGGCAGACTGTGCTCAGCTACTGACAGTTATTTCCAAGGAGGATAAGAGGGACCCCTCGACCTGGGCACTGGAGGATAAAAGATGGGATTATGGTAGTTTTTTAAAGGAGGACGCTCTAGAGGGGATGCGCCTGGGAATTAAAAAAACAAGATTTGGTGAGGAGGAGGATAGACTCTTCTCAAGAGCCAAAGCCATTATGGAGAAAAAGGGAGCCATCTTTGTAGACCTATATGATATTCCTGAAGTGGGCAGGGATGACCTTATAATACTGGCCCATGAGTTTAAAAGAAATTTAGAACACTATCTCAGTGAATATAGCAGTGATGTTAGCCTGCTTGAGGAGATTATGAGCTATAATAAAGAGCAGACAGGTCTAGTTTATGGCCAGGACTTGCTGGAGGAAGCTCTGGAACTTGGTGATAGACTGAAGGACCCTGACTATCTAAGGCTTAGGACCACTTTAGCCTACAAGACCAGAGAAAAAATTGAAATGATTATGGATAGGGATAATTTGGATTTACTTGTCTACCCTGGTAGAAGTGATCTTCCTTCAGTCAGTGGACTTCCCTGTATCATAGTGCCCTGTGGTTATCTATCTGAGAATAGACCCCTAGGAATTTCATTTCTAGCAAGGAACTTCGATGAGGGCCGCCTGATTGCTGGGGCCTATAGTTATGAACAAGCCAGCCTAGAAAGAAAACCAGCGCTGGCAAAGGAGGAAAGATGAAAAAATTACTTTATGCAATGACTGGTGAAAAGATGTGTTTTCTACATATTTTGATGAATGCGCTAGACCTTCACGCCGATGGGATTGAGGTAGCTGTGATTTTTGAGGGTGCCTCTGTTAAGCTGCCACCTGTCCTGGAAGAAGAGGAGAATAAGCTCTACCTACAAGCAAAGGAAAAGGGTCTTATAGCAGGGATTTGCCTGGCTTGTTCCAGCGTTTTAGGGGTTCTTGAGGAGAATAAAAAAACCGGTCTACCCCTTCTAAATGATATGATGGGCCATGCCGGTGTAAAACCCTATGTTCTCAAGGGCTACGATGTCATAAGCTTTTAGGGAGATTATTTTCTCCCTTTATTTTTTTTAGTTATTATTGCAAAAAGAACAAATATAAGTAGGGGTGCTAGGGGTGGAAAGGATGCTATCATTATGATGGCAAGAAAGGCTAGGAGAATAAAGGGTCCTTGCTGTTTGCCTTTATTTTCACTAGTACCTTCTTTGGAAAAGGGCTTTTTAGAAAGCTCTATGGCCTTAAATTTACCCTCTAAATGCTCATCTTCCTCTGAAAAAACTGAGTCAACCTGGAGTTTCTCTCCAAAAAAATCCTCTCTATATTCCCGGGCACAGCGGGGGCAAAAGAGTTCTGAGTCCTTCATTTTTTTCCCACAGTATTTGCATTTTTTCATTACTACCCCTCTCTTAAGGTTAGACACTCTATTACTATATACCCTAGCACAGGGCATAAAAGCATACTAGGGCAAATGTAGATTTTTTACTTTTTTTAGAATAATAACAAGTTAATACTAGCAAGCCTATAAAAAAAATGATAAATGCAATTCCTAGTGAATTGTGGTATATTTGGGTAGAAGAACGTAGATTCCAATACAAACAAGGAGATAAGGATGATTAAGACAAACCAAGAGACAGTGGTTGAAATAAAGAAAATTATTGAAGCCAACGCTGGACAAGGTGATTGTGTTAGAGTATACCTAGCGGGCATGGGCTGATCAGGTCCCAGTTTTGGACTTGCTCTGGATGAGCATAAAGATAATGATGAGAGCTTTGTATTTGAAGGCCAGGAATTCGTTATGCAAAAGGATTTCTATGATGAATTCGGCAGCTTTGTTATAGAGTATCAAGATGGTGGTTACCTGGTTGAACCCGAAGCTTTGGCAGGTATTCCAAGTGCCTGTGGTAGCTGCAGCGGCTGTAACTAAGGATAGAAGAGGGGCCTAGCCCTTCTTTTTTTGTCTTTCACTTGGCATTAGGGCAAGAAAACCGTAAAATATAGCTAGGAGGTCTCTATGATTAAAGAAATATTTGCTGAAGATTATGAGGAGCTCAAAAAATTTTTAAGAGGGGATATTGGTAGAAATTATTTTACTCTACTGGGAATGGAGTCAAAGAAGCTACCCTATACATCAATATATGGCCAGTATTATGATGATGACTTAAGTGCGGTTCTTTTTCTTAGAAAAACGGGGACTCTACAATTTTTCTCCCAGGGAGCTTTTGATCTAGAGGCTTTTGTAGAGCTGATAAAAAAGCTTGATTATAAATCTATGATTGGTCCTAGATCCCTTTGTCACGTTTTCTATGAGAAGGGCCTCTTTAAATCCTTTAAGCCGGGCGCCTATATTTCAAGGCTATCAAGGCAAGAAGAAATCTCTAGTGGCGATCTAGATTCCAGAATAAGACCTATAGTTCTTGAGGACCTAGAGGAGGTAGTAGAGGTTTACAGGGAGTGTTTTAATAGTTTTGCTCCCAAGGAAGTTATGGAAGAAAAACTCCTGACAAAAAGAGGTAGGGGACTTTGTCTTGTTGAAGAGGGAAGGATTCTCTCCCTGGCCCAGAGTGATTTTGAAACTGATAGGGATGCCCTTATAGTAGGGGTAGCAACCAGGCCAACTAATAGAAACCAGGGTCTTGCCAGTCTTTGTCTAGAAGCCCTTGTATCTGAGCTGTCCTCTGAGGGCAAGGACCTCTATCTCCAGTACGACAACCTCGAAGCAGGAAGGATTTATGAAAGACTGGGTTTTAAAGTCCTAGACCAGGTAGGACACTATATCCGATAGGAGAGATCCCTCAGTAGAGAATAAATAGGACTGAATCAGTGGGGCTAAGCTTGTGATTTTCTAATTGACAAGGGCATTTTTTTCTTGTATCATGATTAGGCACGGGCAAGAGTCAGTGCAAAATGAGTTGGTGTAGCTCAGCTGGTTAGAGTACCTGCTTGACATGCAGGGGGTCGGTGGTTCGAGTCCACTCATCAACACCAGAGTAAGGCCTAGAAGGACTAGCTTCTAGGCCTTTTTATTATGTAATAAACTATAATTCTAGATCGGGGTTTCTATTGGTCTTTTTTGAATAGGGTTAGTTTATCTGTTATTATTAACTAGTAAATTATTATAGATAAGAGGAGAGAAAAATATGGCTAGAAAAATATATAAATCTAAACTATCTTCAGCATCAGGCCCCTATTCCAGTGCAGTGGACTCTGGGGATCTCGTCTTTATTTCTGGGCAAACTGCTAGAAATTCTCTGAGTCCTGCCGGTCCTGTGGAGACCATTGCTGACCAGACCAGGGAGTGTTTTAGGCTGCTCTTTGATATTCTAGAAGAGGCGGGCCTGGGAGAAGAAGATGTAGTTAAGGCAAATGTCTTTCTTACAGGCATGAAGTATTTTGATGAGATGAATGAGGTCTACAAGGAGTTTTTCACCCAGCCCTATCCAGCTAGGACCTGCGTTGCAGTCCTGGAACTCCCCTTAGGGGCTGATGTGGAGATTGAACTTATAGCAAGAAAATAGTCCTAGACTACCTGATATATCGGGTAGTTTTTTTCTTTGTAGCTGGGTAATCTAAGAGTTGAGCCCTAGGCTGCTTAGATAGGGGTTATATACAGTGATACATACTTTAAATATAGGGTAATTAGATTAGGGAAAGGATATTTATTCTAGGCTGGTTTAGATGGATATCAGGTCAAATTTTTTATGCTAATTTTAAATAGATGGATGTCTGAATTACTTTATTGGGAGGTATTTAGTGAAGCTAGGTTTAATTGTCAATCCAATTGCTGGTATGGGGGGAAGGGTTGGTCTTAAGGGTACTGATGGTGAGGGTATTTTAGAGAAGGCTATTAGTCTAGGGGCCATTCAGGAATCTCCTGGTAAGGCTATTAAGGCCCTTGAGGAGCTCCTACCCCTGAAGGACAGGATAAGTATTTATACCTATCCCGGTGAAATGGGGGAAAATGAGGCACGGCAGCTGGGCTTTGACCCTATAGTTCTGGGTGATGTTAGTGAGAGAACCCTGCCCAGTGATACCATTGATGCTGCTAGGTGGATGAAGGAAGAGGGCGTCGATCTTATTATGTTCGCTGGTGGCGATGGCACAGCAAGAAATGTTTTTACAGCTATCGAGACCTCGGTGCCAGTCATAGGTATACCAGCTGGAGTCAAGATCCACTCCGGCGTCTTCGCCATGCATCCTAGGGCTGCAGGTAAGGTTGCCCTGGACTTTTTGTCCGGTCTTGCAATGGATGAAATTGAAGCAGAGGTAATGGATATAGATGAGGAGGCCTTTAGAGAAGGAGTGGTGTCTACCAGGCTCTATGGAATAATGAGAATTCCCTTAGAACCTGAGCTGCTCCAGGTCTCTAAGACCGCTGGTGCTCCTACTTCTGAGAGGGATACTCTTTTTGGAATTGCTGAAAGAATTGTAGAGGAGATAGAAGAAAACCCCGATGTTTATTACATTATAGGGTCGGGCACCTCCACTAGACCCATAATGGAGATTATGGAACTTCCTAATACCCTCCTGGGTATAGATGTAGTCAAGGATATGAAGCTTGTAGGTAAGGATGTCAGTGAAAGGGAGATTCTAGATATCATTGGAGATAATAAAGCAAAGATTGTTGTAACTGTCATAGGCAGCCAGGGTTATATCTTTGGAAGAGGAAACCATCAAATTAGTGCAGAGGTAATAAAAAAGGTAGGCAAGGATAACATAATTATAGTTGCAACCAAGCATAAGCTTGACTCCCTTGACAAAAGGCCTCTTCTAGTGGATACAGGGGACGACGAGGTCAATGCGGAATTTACTGGTCGTATGAAGGTTAGGACTTCATATTTTGCTGAAAGGATAGCCAGGGTGGAGGGTTTATAATCCCTGACCTTGCTAAAACTCCAGGATCTAAAGAATTATAGACTGCCAAAAGGAGGAAGTTGTGGCAAGAGAAACAATTTTAGTTAATGAATTTACTGATGGACTACTAGATCCAGACCAGCCCATGCTGGGGCCTGTCAAAGATGGAGGGCTAATAATTGCAAACACTGCACCGGGATGCTGGGGACCTATGATAACACCGGAACTAAAGGGTGGCCACGAAGTTACAAGACCAGTATATGTAGAGAACGCTGAGATTGGAGATGCTATTGCCATTTACATCAAGTCTATTACAGTCACTTCAGAGGTAGTTTCGTCGGGAAATGAATTTACAGTGCCTGAGAATTTCCTGGGAGACCCCTTTGTTGCGGGAAAGTGTCCCCACTGTGGTACTCTTAATCCCAAAACTGAGGTGGTAGGGATTGGTTCTGCCTCGGTACACTGTAAGGTATGTGGAGAAGAAATTTCGCCCTTTCAATTTACCCACGGTTATACCATAGCCTTTAATGAGGAAAAATCAATAGGACTTACCTTGAATAAAAAAAGCGCAGAAAAGGCAGCTCATGATGCCAAGGCCTATATGGCTATTCCGGATAATTCTATTCAGAATGCCATAGTGAGCTTTGCGCCCCACGACATGGTGGGTACAGTTTCCAGGCTAAAGCCCTTTATTGGCCAGCTGGGAACAGCCCCCTCGATTGCCATGCCTGACTCCCATAATGCAGGGGATTTTGGCTCCTTCTTAATTGGCGCCCCCCATGACTATGCACTGAGTCTAGAAGAGCTAAATGAGCACAAGACCGATGGGCACATGGACATAAACAGGGTTAGGGAAGGTGCTATAGTTATCTGCCCTGTCAAGGTAAAGGGCGGAGGAGTCTATGTTGGGGACGTTCATGCCATGCAGGGGGATGGAGAAATAGCAGGTCATACCTGTGATGTCTCCTCAGTGGTAACACTTAAGGTAAAGGTTATCAAGGGACTAAAGATTGATGGACCCATAATTCTCCCAGTAAGGGAAGACTTACCCTACTTGGCCCAGCCTATAAGTGAGGAAGAAAAAAGAAAGGCTCAAAATCTAGCAAGAAACTGGGAAGTGGAAGTGCTTGAAGAGTCAGCGCCCATATCCTTTGTAGGCACTGGAGTAAATCTAAATGACGCAGTAGACAATGCCCTTGAAAGGGGAGCAAATTTACTGGGTCTTTCTGTGGCAGAGGTAAAAAACAGATCTACTATCACTGGCTCGATAGAGATAGGAAGATATCCTGGAACTGCAACTGCTACCTTCTTAACTCCCATTGATTACCTTAAAAAAGCTAAGCTCTATGAGCTAATTAAAGAGCATTATAACTTGTAAAAGGAAAACTAAATAGGCTATAACCCCACACTACTATGTGGGGTTATTTTATATAGTGGGCTTTTAGGTGTAATGCAGGAAGAACTTTAAATATCAAGGTGTAAATAAGGTGGCCTTGACAAGACTAATACTGCTAGCTCTAAGGCCCCTTTAAAAGATTAATATCAAAAATCAAAAAGTGGAAAACTTGCTAGAGGTAAAAACCCAAGGAGTATATATACTGAGTAAATAAGCTGGCAAAGTATCTGTTATTTATAGGTTTTCCTACAGGTAGAAAAAAGTGAGGTTGAACGAAACAAGTATCTGACTAGCCTTTTTAGATGGATAAACTAGAATTTGAAAAGCATCTGTAGTAGAAATAATCCCCTGAATGCTAGGCGGACTAAATACACAGCTCCATTTCTTGGACTAAGAATTTTTTAAAAAGCAGGAGTTCCTCGTAGGATGCTTGCTTCTGCTGAAAAATTAAGGTTAGATAGACCTTTATGTCTGGAATAGGTATAGACATTATATGGCCATGCACCCTTGCTTTAGGGTGGGGATCAATACCTATACCAAAGGCGTTGGTATGGATAATTAATTGTCCTCTAGAGGTTGAGTCGGTGACACTTATCATTTTCTGGGGGTTAATAAGACCCATGGAGAAAACATCAGGAAAATCAGAAATAAGATTATCGTTATAATTGACGTGGGGAAAGTTATGGAGCAGGGAAAAATCCAAGGATCCATTTTTAATTAGCGGATGGTCTTTTCGAAGATTTATATTAAGATTCATTTTTTTTAAGACTTCGTGTTCAATGGATTTATTGGGCAGGGTATTTCTAAAGGTGTCAAGACTTGTCTTATTATTTATTAATACACCAAGGTCAGCCTTGCCCAAGTAAATGTTCTCAAGTATTTGTCTGGAAGTGGAGCCTTTTATTGAAAAATTTAGGTTTTTGACATCCTCATAATAAGCGCAGAGTTTAGTGAAGGCCTGTGAGACCATGGTATGATTAAACATGGACTCAATAGTTAGGCTTCTATAGGGTGATTTTTCTGTAATAAGATTTATTTTTTGAAGTTCACCAAGGATGTTTGTTGCGTGTTTTAAAAAGAGCATTCCCTCTTCGGTGAGACTTATGCCCTGGTTTGTTCTATTGAAAATATCATATCCTAGTTCTTTTTCTAAGCTGGAAATGGCCGAGGAAATATTTGGTTGGGATACATAGAGTTCATCGGCAGCCTTGGAAAAAGAACCTGTTTTTGCAACAGATAAAACATAATCTATCTGTTTTAATTTCATTTTTATCACCTCTTTAATCAATTATAGTTTAATAACCCCTGTATTTCAATCTTATATAAAATATTTATGCCTCTATAAGATATATATATTTCCAAAGTCAACTATTAAGACTTAAACTTATATAGAGGAGGTGGATGCTTTGATATATGAAATATTAGAAAACTCTATAAGGGTGAAGGAAGAAAAATTTAAAGATGCTGCCAATACAATATGGGGTTACAGTGAGCTGGCTTACAAAGAATTTAAATCTTCAAGGCTACAAATAGATCTACTCAAAGAAGAGGGATTTACAGTAGAGGAAAATCTTGCGGGAATAAGTACGGCTTTTAAGGCTGAATTTGGACAAGGAGGGCCAGTTATAGGCTTTCTAGGAGAGTTTGACGCTCTTCCTGGACTTTCCCAAAGAGCGGATTTAAATACCAAGGAAGCCCTGGTAGAGGGCTCATCGGGTCATGGCTGTGGCCATCAATTACTAGGTACTGGTTGTATGCAGGCAGCAGTTGCTCTTAAGGATTATCTGGAAGAAACAGGAATAGAAGGAAGGGTGATTTATTTTGGCTGCCCAGCTGAGGAGGGAGGAGCAGGAAAGGCCTTTATGTTAAGAGAAGGAGCCTTCGATGGCTGTGATGTATGTCTTGCCTGGCATCCCTTTGATGTTACGGTGGGCTCTACATCAACCCTGGCCAACGCCAGAGTCTTTTATAATTTCGAGGGTATCTCTTCCCATGCTGCAGTTTCGCCCCATCTTGGTAGAAGTGCCCTGGACTCAGTAGAGCTTATGAATGTCGGGGTTAACTATCTAAGAGAGCATATGATACCTGAAGCTAGGATTCACTATGCAGTGACCGATACAGGGGGGAACGCTCCCAATGTTGTCCAGGCCCATGCCCAGGTTCTTTATTCTATCAGAGCGCCTCAAAATGATCAGCTTTTTGAGCTACTTGAAAGAGTAAACGACATAGCTAGGGGAGCGGCCCTGATGTCTGGGACCAAGGTGAAAATTAACGTGGTTTCAGCCTATGCTGATATGCTCCAAAATAGGACTCTGGACCAGCTAATCTACAAGCATATTAAGTCAATTTTTCCTCTTAAGTATACAGATAAGGAGCTTGACTATGCCCAGGGCTTTTATGAAGTGGGTGATAAATCTATGGTCATGATGTATAAGAAAATGGCCACCATGTTTTTAGGAGAAAAGGGAGAGGGCCTTTTTGATGGCCCCATGGCTCTGGGATATTTTCCACCAAATCCACAAAAAATGGGTTCAACTGATGTAGGAGATGTAAGCTGGAACATACCCTCAGCTTGGTTTTCGGCCCAGACCTTTGCCCTAGGGACAGCGGCTCACTCATGGCAAGCTGTAGCTCAGGGGAAGTCATCCATTGCCCATAGAGGTATGGCGGCTGCGGCTGAGGTTATGGCTAGAACAGGGGTAGACCTTTTGACAAACCCAGGACTGGTGGATAAAGCCAAGGAGGATTTACAAAGGGCTCTAAATGGAAGAAGTTATCAGACAATAATTCCCCAGGATGTTAAGCCTGGTATGATCAAATAGGAGGAGTCTATGAGTGCAAATTATTCCTTCGTTTCCAACAGTAGCATTATGTTTATACTTATAGCCATAGCTATATCCTTTGCCCTGGTTCAGTGTGGGATATTTTTTAGGATGGCCTATAAGAGAGCCTTGGAGCTGGGATTTACAAAGGAAGATGTCATCAAGGTGGTGAAGAGTTCCGCTATTTTTTCTGTGGTGCCTTCTCTACCAATAATATTGAGCTATATGATTCTACTTCCAGCTCTGGGAAGATATTTTCCTTGGTTGAGATTATCGGTTATAGGCTCGGCGGTATATGAAACCATGGTCGCAAATATGGCCGTAACGGCCTATGGCTATGAAAGCCTTGCTCAGGCAAATTTTACTCCAGATGTCTACGGCGCCATTTTGTGGGTTGCGACTCTTGGGATAATGTTATCGGGCATGACAGTGTTTTTGTTAAAACCCTATGATAAAAAGATGAAGGAGCTCACCGCCAAAGAGGGTGGTATGGGTAATCTTATAGGGCCAATAATGTTTCTTGGCTTGATGGCAACTTTCTCTGCACCCTATTTGATCCAGGTTACAAATATAGTCACTATGAGCACAATAATAGTTTCTGCTCTAGCTATGTTTGTTTTGGAGAAAATAGCAGATAAGACACCCTGGCTCAAGGAATTCACTTTTTCCTTGAGTATGATAGCAGGGATGATTGCAGCTTCCATGGCTGCAAGTTTATTAGGGGGTATCTAAATGGATGAGAAAAAATTATTAGCTAGGGAGGCCTTTGATAATAAGGTGCATAGGGTTGGGATTATAACCACAATTATCATGTGGCTTTTCTTTATATCTGTTCCCCTTGGTGTAACTCTCTACTTTAAACTAAAAATTGACCTACTTACTTTATTAACGACGGTTGTGCCTATTGCCATCACCTTTGCTCTAGTGGGACTTGCAGAAAAATTGTCTATGTCCCCTATAATTGGACCTGGAGCAATTTATCTAGCTTCAACTACTGGTAATGTCCAAAACATGAAGCTTCCTGCAGCCTTGAATGCAATGAGAATTATGGGTGTAGAAGAGGGTAGTGATGAGGGTCGAGTTATTTCTATGCTGGCAGTTGCTTCTTCGGCTGTAGTGACTACCTTGATTGTCTTTTTAGGAATGCTCTTTTTGGCTCCTCTTATAACGCCATTTTTAAACAAACCCTTAGTTAAACCTGCCTTTGATAACATCCTGCCAGCCCTAATGGGTCCCATGGTGCTACCTGTTGTTTTAAAGAATACCAAGGCTGCAATAGTACCCTTTTCCATAGCAATAGTTTTTGCCCTAGTACTGGGTAGTTCCTATGGTACTTTACAGAGTATAGTAATGGTAGCAGTTATTCTTCTTTCCCTGGGAATCTTTAGCCTAGCAATGAAAAAAGGCCTTAAGTTTTAGCTTTGATATGGATAAACAAAAAATCGCAGAACTGGTGGTTAAGTTTTTAGGGAGAAACTTTAAAAGAGAATTTCAATATCCAAAAGCACAAAGGGGTGTCTACGATGTCCCGGTAAATAGACTTGAAAAGGTTAAGTGGGCCTATAGACACTGGTATAACCAGCTAGAAGTGGCAGAAAAAGGTTTAGGTATCGAGGATTACTTTAGGAACCAAGATCTTAGCTTTGATTTACCTGAGGGCTTTGAAAGTGAAAAGACGATAACCCTTACTTCGGCTGGGGATCTTCTAGCAGTCGATGTTTTAACACCGGAGAATACCAGGGATATCTTTACAGAGATCAAGGACTTTTACTCTAAAGCAGACCTGGTTTGTGCAAATCTTGAGTCTCCAGTTGATAGGTCTCGTCCTATTGGTAGGACCCAGGATTTTGGAAATCCTGCGCAGATGAATACCTCTAGGGAAATGCTTGAACATTTTGTTAAAGATGGTGGGATAAACTTTTTTTCCACAGCTAATAACCACTCCAATGATTGGGGGGAAGAGGGGGTTCTCGCTACTATAGAGGAGCTTAAAAGGGCAGGGGTCTATTTTTCTGGGACCAATGCCAGCAGGGAGGAGCAGGAAAATCCAGAGATACTTGATATAAAGGGCATAAAACTAGCCATGCTATCCTATACAATGGATCTCAATGGAAGAAAACTTGATGAAGGCAAAGACTACCTTGTTAATGAGGTGCGCTTTAATGATGAACATTGTGATTTAGCTTTAGTAAAAAAGCAAATAGAGAGCGTAAGAGCTCGAGGGGCGGACTTTATAGTAGTTTGTGCTCACTGGGGCTGGGAATTTGAAATGTATCCCCATAAAAATGTAATTGATCAGGGTCATAGGATGCTAGAACTTGGGGTGGATCTTATTCTAGGCAACCATCCCCATGTAGCCCAGCCCATGGAAAAATATGAGTATGAAAAAGAAGGTGAAAAGAAACAGGGTTTTATTTCCTATGCAGCTGGTAACTTTGTAAGTTATCATCCCAGGAGTAGAAACTCCTCCCTTGCTTATATTTTAAAATTTAGCATATCTAAGGGAAGACAAGGGGGAGTAGAAAAGACTTTAATGCATGACTTAAGGGTTCTTCCTATATACCTCTTAAATAGGGAGCTAGAGGATGGGAGTTTTGATTGTAGGATCCTTAGGTTTTCCGATGTCTTGGAAGATAGTAAGGGGAAAAAGAATCAGAAATACCAACTAACTGACAGGGAGCTAAGGGACCTGGAACATCTGGAAACAGTGGTTCTTGGCTCAATAATAATGCCAGAGAATGCTGGAAATTTTGAAATATAAAAAAGATAGGCAAATTCATATAGATGAAGTGCAGGATTAAGATTTGGAGAGAGTACTCCCATAAATTAGAAAAACCTAAAGATAGTGGACACTTTGGCTAATTAGGAGCTCTTGATAGACTCGGAAAAAATGAGGAGCAAATTATAAAAAACTCAATGAGTTATCTGATAAAATTGAGTGAGTAAAACCCAAGCTACTCCTAGGAGCTTATCGGATCTAGCTGAATATAGTAGCGGGCAATAGAGATGCTTAACAATATCATTTTTTAAGTTCTATCATCAAGAATCTAGAGGGAAAGAAAAATACAATAAAATTCTAAGAAAGGCCTATAGGGAAATATAGGCCTCTTTCTTTTGCTAAATCAGCTAGCCTGCTAGTAGCTATTGAAAAACTTCAAAGGATTAACCGATGCTGAGCTCCTTGTTAAAGAAGAAATAGGATGGCAATTATAATAGTAGACTAGAGGTTTTAATGAAGTAAGAGGTATATCACAACATATAGAAGGGAGTAATGGGGGAGCTGATAGGGCTATATGCTGATCGAATCATTAGGAGGCGCTATAGATAAGATGGGGCTATCTAATTTATCGGATAAAATTTAAATATCAAGCTGATGTATTAGCTTCTGTAGGATATTAAGGTCTTATTTAAACATAAAAAAGACAATCTAAAATAATCAAGATTGTCAAAGGGTTAAATGCTAAGGCAAGGGAAAAGGCTTATAGATGATGAGTTGAATTTATCCTTTAATTTCAAGGGCCTTCTTTATGTTTTCCTGGATAATTGGGCTACAACACTTTCCTAATGGATTTTTCTCTTCGCACCTCGCATTTTTCATAGCTCCTGTAATCCTTATAATA
>CAYFUM010000014.1:35302-38261 GCA_964346475.1 uncultured Peptostreptococcaceae bacterium | reverse complement strand
ACGTGCCTGGTAAAGGGAAAAAGATCCACTGGGTAGATTTCCTCCACCCTATAGGCCTTTTCAAAGAGGGGAAGCTCTTCTTTTAGTCTGGCTGGATTACAGGAAACGTAGACTATAGTCGAAGGTGCTAGACTTATCGCTGCTTCGATAAACTCCTCGCTGGTGCCAGTCCTGGGAGGGTCCAGAATAAGCTTGTCTATCCTTTCTCCAGAGTTTACAAGCCCTTTCATAAACTTAGTTGCATCTTCTCCTATAAAGTTTACATTTCCAAGGCCGTTTAACCTCTTCATTTCTACAGCATCGGCCAGAGCAGACCTGTTATTTTCAACCCCAATAACCTGGGCCCCCCTCCTGGCGGCAAGAAGGGCCATAGTGCCTATGCCACAGTAGGCGTCCAGGACCACATCCTCTTTTTTTACATCTAAAAGCTCCATGACCTTCTCATAGAGTCTTTCTGCCTGGCTATGGTTAACCTGGTAGAAGCTATCCCCCGAGAGCAGGATATCAAGGCCTAGAAGTTTATCCTTTATAGGCCCCCTGCCATAGACCTGTCTTAGCTTTCCCTCTACTACAACAGAGGTCTTTCTCCTATGGGAGTTTATATAGACGGCCCCTATCTCAGGATGGCTTCTTACCAGGTCTTTAACTAGCCTGTCCTCACCTGGAAGCTGGTCTCCATTTATCACTATAGTTACAGAAATTTCTCCTGTCACCCCTGCCACTCGCACCAGGCTGTGCCTAATAAGCCCTCTAGCACTGTCCTCATCAAAGGCAGAAATCTTGTATCTATTAACCAGCCTGAAGATGGTCCTTTGAACCTCCTTGGCCCTTTTATCCTCAATAAGACACTGGTCTATAGGCACCACCCAGTGGCTACCCTTTTCATAGATACCAGAGATCAGCCTATTTCTACCCACCTGCCTATAGGTCCTTAGAACCTTATTCCTATAGTGGTAGGGATCCTCCATGGCAAGGACGGGATGAAGAACCCTGCCCTGAAAAAGCCTAGCAAGATACTCCTCTTTTTTCTTCAGTTGTCCCTTGGGAAAGGCCAGCCTAAAGGAGCAGGCTCCACAATCCTTAAAATGAACACATTCTTTATTTTTCATAGTGGGACCTCCCTTTGGTCCTCATAAATAATTCTTCTCTGCGAAGAATACAGTAGTAAATACTCAAAAATAGGTATAAAAGCGCCAGCACCTCCACCTGAATACCATGGCTTATAAGATAGGCCGAAAGCACTCCACCTAAAATAAAAAACCCAATACTCAGTAGATAGAAAATTACCTTCCAGCTATGCCAGCTCCTACCCGCCAGCAGAGCCCCTAGCTCAAAGCCCAGATCACTAAGATAGCCTGTAAGGTGGGTAGACCTAACCAGCTGGCCCCTATGGCCTAGAAAAAAAGAGTTCTGCAGGCCCATGATAAAGGACAGGAGGTAAAGAAGATAGGAAGACTCCCTGGCTAAATAGATAGAAACACCAAAAAGAAAAAGTATAAGGCCGTAGTGTCTTCTAGGCTCAAGCCTTCTAGAAGAAAAGATAATCCCAGCCAGGATCGAACCAAAAAGAAAAAGAAGAAGAAGACAAAGAAGCCTCCCCCCTAGGAAGGCTTCTCTATCAATAAGAGCCAGGGCCAGATTGGAAAAACTTCCCGTCACATGGCTAACCGGCTGGCCAAAACCCAAAATAGCAGTTACATTGGCATAACCACTGGCTAGGCTCAGCAGCAGAACCCAGAGACTAAGACCCCTATTATCTGCAGTTGACATACTAATTTCTGGCTGGCTGGAACTCCCTGACCTTAACTCCCCTGGACTTGAGTCTTTCTACAAGAGCCTGGGGATCCTTGTCCTCCACCCTAATAGAAATCTCCTGAGTTCCCATAACACCCAGATCATACTGGGCAATATTTGTGATATTACTGCCATGGCGCTGGATGATCTCCAGGATATTAGCTAGGCTTCCTGCAAAGTCCTGGCTAAAGACAGTTATCTTGGCATCCTTAAGACCAAAGACCTTGACTACTACCTCAAAAAGAGAGCGCTGGGTGATAATGCCCTGGAAGCGGTCCCTTCTATCCACCACAGGAATAAAGACCACCCTGTTTCTAAAGAAGGCCTCGGCGGCATCCTCCACATAGGTGGAGTCCCCTATGGGCTCCATATCCATAAAGGCGTAGTAGCGAACTTCCTCCAGTAAAAAGGTATCGAAGTCCTTTTCACCGGACTCAATAAACTTCTCATAGATATACATTTTAGATATGTAGCCTACAAAGGTCTCACCATCCACCACGGGCAGGGACAAAAACCCCTTCTCCAGGATAAGTTCCAGGGCCTCCTTCAGAGTTTGATTGCTGCGAATTGTAATAAGTTCATCGGCCGGCGTCATAATTGAACGTACAAACATGGCTCCTCCTATTTAATATAAGTACTTGTAGTATAAACCTTTTCAGCCTCTTTTAACAAGCCCTAGTCCACCCCTCTATTATAGTGGCCCCGGGTAGCAAGTTCCACTGCCGGTGATTGCTCCCTATAAAAGCCATCAATAAACTCCTGGGGATTTTCTTCCTCCATTATTTCCATTATAAAGCTAGTAAAACCAAGGCCTCTTATCTCCTCCATATCATCTAGGAGGTTTTTTACAGGGCCATTATAGATTCTGGTCCTGCAGTAGATATCATGACCTAGAGCCAGGCTGTAGTCCTTCCTATCCTTTAGACTAAAGCTGTCCAGCCTACAGGGCTCACTGCAGGGGTCTCCATCCCTCAGGGGGCAGTACTCCAGCACCATCATCTCCTGGGGGCCGTAGACATAGACTATTGATGCTTCCTTTATCCTCAGCTCCTCCATCTCCTCTTTGTTTAACTCCTCGCTTAGCATAAAGCCACTGAGCTCCTTATAAAGGCTGGGACCATAGCTATTCATTATATTTAGCTTGTAGTCACCAAGAAGGGGGACC
>CAYFUM010000014.1:9174-35202 GCA_964346475.1 uncultured Peptostreptococcaceae bacterium | reverse complement strand
TTTGAACCAGGCTTCCCTCCAGGTCCCCCAGCCTCATCCTCTCACCCACCTTAAAGCTAAAGTCCACAGGGACCTTCTCTTTTCTTTTGTAGGGGTCTCTTAGGACCTCCCTAACCCTGGCCTCAGCAGAAATATCCAGGGTCTTTCTCAGGCTATCACCCTCCTGGTATTTTCTTGGGAGGATCTCCACTGTCTGGCCCCTTCTGGCCTCCTCCACCTCCCTGCCCTCCAGGAGGATTTTTTCAACCCTAAAGCCTCCCCTGGGAGTAGCCAGGCCATCCAGCCTCCTAAGATCAGCCTCCAGGCTAAGCCTAGCATTTCTTATGGTGCCCAGGGCTATGCCGCTCTTACCAGAAAAGTCTGAAATCAGGTCCTCTCCACCCTTCTTGTATAAATAGGCCGGGGTAAAACCCTGTCTAGAAAAGGAAAGTTCCAGAGCCTTGCTATCATAGGACCTACCCTCCAGGGCCCTCCTATAGGCTCTAACTGCTTCATAGGTATAATCAGGACTTCTCATCCTGCCCTCTATTTTAAGACTCATGACCCCAGCTTTTTTCAGGGCCTCCAGCTCAGGAAGAAGACTTAGGTCCCTGGGACTTATAAGGGGTCCCTTTTTAATAAAGTCCTCCCCTTTATATAGGCTGTAGTCCAGCCTACAGGGCTGGGCGCAGCGGCCCCTATTGCCACTCCTACCTCCAATAAGGCTAGACATAAGGCAGTTTCCCGAATAGGAAATACACAGAGCTCCCTGGACAAAGACCTCCAGGTCTCCAAGACCCTTTAAATCCTCTATCTCCTTTAAAGAAAGCTCCCTGGCTAGAATCAGCCTCCTAGCTCCCCTATCAACAAAGTACTGGGCCATGGGCCTATTATGTACAGAGAGCTGGGTTGAAGCGTGGAGCTCAATCTCTGGATAGAGCTCCCTAACAAGATAAAAAAGTCCTGGATCTTGAAAGATTATTGCATCAACCCCCAGCTCCCAGGCCCTTCTTACATAGTCCACGGCCTCACCGATCTCCCTATCCTTTAGCAGGGTATTGACAGTTAAATAGATCCTCCTGCCATAGCTATGGACATAGTCTATAGCCTCCTCCAGCTCCTCATCGCTGAAGTTCCCCGCAAAGGCCCTGGCAGAGAAGAGGTCTCCACCTAGATAGACTGCGTCGGCTCCAGCCTGGATGGCCGCTATCAAATTCTCCTTTTTTCCAACAGGCGCTAAAATTTCCATATAGTCTACACCCACCAGGCCCTGAGTAGGCCCGAGGTAATCTCCTTTTTTATTTTACTATCAATCACAAAATCCTCCCTATCATAGATAAAGACCAGAAGAGAGCCCACTAGGCCAGCTCTAAGAGCCCTATTTTCCCTATCACTAAGGGCTAGCTTAAGTCCCTTCTCATAGCTAGGGGCCTCTTCTAGGATATCTAGGACCCTGGAAAAAAGCTCAAGACCCGCTAGGTTAACCCTTCTAAGTCTGGGCTCAGAAGAAAGCTTATCCAGGATAGCCCTGGCTCCCTCTATATCAAGCTCTTCTCCTCTAAAGCCCTGCCAGAGAAGCTGGCTGTAGATCCTAGAAAGAGCAAGACTTACCTCATCCCTATGGCTTATAGCTAGCATTCTTCTAGTAAGCTCCAGGGCCCTATTTCTATCCCTTCTTAAATCAAACTTCTTAATACAATAGACCGCCAGGGGCCAGACCCTATAGAGGCCCTGGCTTCCATTATTCCAGTAGCTGCCACAGGCCTCGGGGTGGACTCCCTCCCTGAAGGCCTGGAGAGCCCTTCTTGTCGCCCCATCAAAGCAAAAATCCTTGCTATAGTCCTCCAGCTTTTTCATAAGGGAAAAACCACTTAGGTAGGAGAAGCTCTCAAGACCAGCCAAAATATAGGGGTAGAGGCTGGAGCTAGACTTTTCCCCCGCTGCCAGCTCCCCTTCAACCAGGCCATATAAACTTTTTACTATTCTTTTTTTCATTCTAACCTCACCTACATCATAACAGAAAAGCCAGGGCTCTACTACAGCTCCCGACACCAGCTTCCCAGCTAGCCTAAAAAGAGCTATCCCCTAGCTTTTTTTTCCAAAAGCATGCTATGATAAAAGAAAAAGGAGATAGGATGTTTAAAGCGCTGAGAATAAATAAAAGAGAAGAAGCTTATCTTCCCAGCATAGAAAATATGGAGATTGACCAGCTTCCTCCAGGTGAACTACTAGTAGAGGTACATTACTCCTCCCTCAACTACAAGGATGCACTTTCATCTATTGGAAACCCAGGGGTTACAAAGAGCTATCCCCACACTCCAGGCATAGACGCCTCGGGGATTGTGGTGGAAAGTCTTAGCCCCCACTACAAAAAGGGAGATCCTGTCATTATAACAGGCTACGACTTTGGTATGAACACCCATGGCGGCTTTTCTCAGATGGTCAGGGTTCCAGAAGCCTGGGCCCAGCCCCTACCTGAGGGCCTCAGCCTTAGAGAGGCCATGCTCCTGGGCACTGCTGGCTTTACCGCAGCTATGTCGGTGGCAGAGCTCCTTCCATATCTAAAGGGGGGCAAGGTCCTGGTAACTGGAGCCTCAGGAGGAGTTGGCAGCATAGCCTGTAGGATCCTAAGCCATCTAGGTGTCCAGCTGGTGGCACCCCTGAGAAGGGAGTCCTCCAGAGCCTTCCTAGAAGAAATAGGTGTAAGGGAATTTATTGACTATAAGGAGGTAGAGAAGTTCTCCAGCAGGGCCCTGGCCTCCACCCTCTATGACGGTGCTATAGACACCACAGGGGGAGACAACCTCAACTACGCCCTTATAACCACCAGCTATGGCGGAGCGGTTACAGCCTGTGGCAACGCAGCATCGGCCAGTATAGCCACCACGGTCTATCCCTTTATCCTCAGGGGAATAAGGCTCATTGGTATCGACTCAGTCCTAGCTCCCAGCGAGCTAAGAAGAAGGCTCTGGGAGAAGCTTGCCGGAGACTGGAAGAGCCCCCTTCTTGAAAGGGGGGTCCAGGAAATCAGCCTGGAGGAGCTGCCCCAGGCCATAGACAAGATGCTTGCAGGCCAGCACCAGGGCAGATACCTGGTAAAGGTCCTTTAGAAAGACAGGGGACTCCATCCTAGGGTGGAGTCTTTTTTCTTGTCAAGCTATCTTTTAAAGGCGGGATGATGTAACATTATCATACAATAACTAGGAGAAAACTATGAGAAACTACACCAGAGGCTTTTCTATCTACCAAGCCCTTTTTGCTCTGATCCTACTTCCCTATTTTGCCTATGGCACCTACTACCTACTCTATCTAGGCCAGAGTAGCCTGAGTATTGGTATTATACTTTCTTTATCCTATGGCCTAGCAGCCCTGATCCAGACCCCCCTGGCTTCACTCTGCGATAGAAAAATCCTCAGTCTGAGCAGTCTTTTAAAGATAAATCTCCTGCTCTTTACCCTGGCTAGCCTGGCCCTGGCACTGGGAGTCCTACCCCTTATAAGCTTTAGCCTTAGCCTTATCCTGCTCTATCTAATAAACCCCCTGCTCAATGCCCTCAGTGTTGAGATCAGCCAGCAGGGCCATGAGCTTAACTTTGGCCTAGCCAAGGGAATATCCTCTCTGAGCTATGCTGGCTTCTCCCTAATACTGGGAAGTCTGCTGGGCCTAGGAGGACCCAGGCTGGTGCCCTTTACTTCGGCCCTGGGGGGTACGCTTTTTCTCCTTCTTCTCCTAGCTGATAAGAAGGAGATTAGCTCCACTAGTAAAAAATTAAAAACTAGGAAGAAGGGATCCCTCTTTAAAGAGATCCCAGGACTCTTTGGCCTTCTTCTGGGGGTTAGCCTGGTCTACGCCAACTACTCCATGTTTAATAGCTATCTTATAAATACCATAAGAGATGTAGGAGGTAGTGAATCCTCCCTAGGCCTAGCAGTAGCTATAGCTGCAGCAGCCGAGGTCCCCAGCATGGTCTTTTTTTCAAAAATCATGAAGAGGTTTAAACTAAACCATCTGATGGTCTTTTCAGCCCTCTTTTTTACCTTGAAAACCCTGCTGGCCTATCTGGCAAAGAGCGTCCTGGTGCTCTATTTATCCCAGTTCATGCAGCTATTTTCCTTTGGCATCTACCTACCCACCTCAGTCTACTACATGGCAGAAATAAGCACAGAGGACTTCCGGGCCCAGGCCCAGGCAGCAATAACCGGTGCCACCACCTTCGGTTCCCTCTTTGCCTCCCTGCTGGGTGGGCTTTTAATCCAGTACCTTGGCATAAGTTCCATGCTCCTTATAGCCAGCGCGGTCTCTGCCCTGGGCACCCTACTAATCTACATATTTACAGAAAGGATAGCCGGTGAAAAATAAAACCTTCCACTATGGTCTAGTCCAGTCCAGCTACTGGCTTAGCTACCTTCCCATCTTTGCCTATGCCACCACCTTCCTCCTGGAGGTTGGCTATAGTAACCTGAGTATTGGCCTGCTCTTTGCCCTGGCCAACCTGAGCTCTATAGCCCTACAGTCCCTGCTGGCTAGCTTAGTTGACAGGGGAAAACTTGCCATGAAAAGCCTCATGCTCCTCCTGGCTGGTCTTATTTTTTTTCTGGCCCTGGCTATATCTCTAAAGCCCCTTTTTATCCTCTATCTTATAATGCTAATTAGCCTTATGAGCCTCCAGCCCTTTGTCAATGCCCTGGGAGTTATGGGAGATACTTGCAGGATAAAACTGGACTTTGGCCTGGCCAGGGGCATGGCCTCCCTGGTCTACTCCCTGGGATCTATCCTCCTGGGATCTATCATGGCAAGGCTGGGTATAAAAATAACCCCCTATGCAGGTCAGGTCTTTATAGGCCTGCATATTATCAGCATCCTAAGCTACAAATTCCCTGAACCCCAAGGCCATGAGAAAAAAGAAGGAGGAAATATCCTAAGAGCCTACCCCTTCCTCCTGCCCTTCTTATCCTCGGTGGTCCTGCTCTTTTTTGGCTACAGCATGTTCCACAACTACCTGGTCCACCTGATCCGCTACCTGGGAGGTGCAGAGGACGCCCTGGGCCTGGCCATAGCCCTATCTGCCTTTGCCGAAGTTCCAACTATGTTTTCCTTTTCTAGACTAGCATCCAGGTTCTCCAGTAGGGGTCTTCTCAGGCTTTCATCCCTATTTTTTCTTATTAAAGCCCTTATGGACTTCCTGGCTAGAAGCCTAGGCCAGATCTACCTGAGCCAGCTACTAAACGCCCTGACCTTTGGCCTTTTTGTCCCGGCCTCGGTGCTATTTCTATCCAGGTCTCTAAATAAAAAGGACACCGCCAAGGGCCAGGCCCTGCTGACCTCAGCCCTAATTGCAGGAAATGTGCTAGCTTCCTCGGTGGGTGGGGTAGTAATGGACTACTATGGTATAAGAGTACTTATGGCTCTTATTATAGGAATTGAAATTCTGGCCTTTTCGCTTATGAGCCTGGCCCTAGGAAATAAAGAGGATAGGAGGAGGTAGATTCTATGAAAATTGTCGTACTTGATGGCTACAGCCTAAACCCAGGGGACCTAAGCTGGGATAAACTAGCAGCCCTGGGAGAGCTTGAAGTCTATGATAGGACTCCCCAGGAGGAGGTAGCTAGCATCATTAAAGATGCCAAGCTTGTCTTTACCAACAAGACCCCTATAAGTAGAGAGGACCTGGAGGCTTCCCAGGTCAAGTTTATTGGAGTTTTGGCAACAGGCTACAACATAGTTGATACCAGGGCTGCTAGGGACCTGGGAATAGTAGTAAGTAACGTACCCAGCTACGGAACCAGAACCGTTGCCCAGTTTGCCACAGCCATGATGCTGGAACTTAGCCACCAAATAGGCCTCCACAACCTCTCGGTCCACCAGGGCCAGTGGGTGAAGAGTCCAGATTTTACCTACCAGCTGACTCCACAGATTGAGCTGGTGGGCAAGACCCTGGGCATCTATGGCATGGGAAGAATCGCCCAGGCCTTTGCTAAAATTGCCTCTGCCCTGGGCATGGAGGTCATCTATAACTCTAGAAGTAAAAAAGATCTCCCCTACGACTTTGTAAGCCTTGAGGAGCTCCTGGAGAGAAGCGACTTTATCTCCCTCCACAGCCCCCTAACTCCCAAGACCCAGGGAGTTATAAATAAAAATACCCTGGCCCTAATGAAGCCCTCGGCCATGCTGATTAACTGCTCCAGGGGACCCCTGGTCATTGAAGAGGACCTGGTCCAGGCTCTAAATAAGGGCGTCATAGCCGGAGCTGCCCTGGATGTGGTGGACACCGAACCCATGAGGCCTGATTCCCCCTACCTGGGTGTAAAAAACCTAATCCTCACCCCCCACATGGCCTGGTCCACCAAGGAGGCTCGCCAGAGGATCCTGGACACCAGCCTTGAAAACCTTAAATCCTTTTTAAAGGGGGAGGCTATAAATGAAGTATAGGGTTCTACTAGCCCTTGACTCCTTCAAGGGAAGTCTTACTAGCCTGGAAGCAGGTAGAGCTGCCGCCAAAGGCTTTGATGAAAAATACTTTGAAACCCGGGTCCTACCCCTGGCCGATGGGGGTGAAGGGACCCTGGAGATGCTGGGATACTTTTTTAAGCTTGAGCTCTACAGCAAAAAAATAAGAGACCTCTACGGAAAGGAAATCCCCTCCAAAATCTACTACAATGAAAAATTTGCCTTTCTAGAAGCCGCCCACACGGCGGGCCTCAGAGAGCATAAAGATGTTTTTAAAGCCTCCTCCCAGGGTTTTGGCCAGGAGATCCTCCTGGCTGCAGGTCTTGGACCCGAAAAAATAATCCTAGGCCTGGGAGGAACAGGGGTAAATGATGGAGGCATGGGCCTACTCCAGGCCCTGGGCCTGAGCTTTTTCAAGGATGACAGGCTCCTGGAGCCTAGTCTGGAAAGCCTCCTACTTGTAAACAGGGTGGAGGGAAAGCTTAAAGAGCTTCCCCCTATAATTGTAGCCAGTGATGTTAACAATCCCCTGCTGGGAGAACTTGGAGCCTCCAGGATCTATGGGCCCCAAAAGGGGCTAGAAGAAGAGGATATCCCCAGGGTTGACAAAGCCATGGAAAACTATGCAAGGCTCCTAGAAAATCACCTGGGTAAAAGGGTTAAGGACCTGCCCGGTGCTGGTGCTGCAGGAGGCCTAGGTTTTGCCCTGCTGCTCCTAGGCGCTGAACTTAGGCCAGGCTTTGATCTACTTACCGAGCTCTGTGATTTTGAAAGCCAGCTTGACTGGGCCCAGCTAGTTATAACAGGCGAGGGAAGCTTTGATAGCCAGAGCCTCCAGGGCAAGGGTCCTGTGGAACTAGCAAGAATGGCCAAGAAGAAAAAAATAGCCGCCTTTGGTCTTTTTGGTTCAGTCTTCGCCACCAGCCCCCTCTTCGATGGGATCTTCTCCATCCTCCAGGCTCCTGTAAGTCTTGAGGAGGCCATGGATAGGGATAAAGCTGCTAAAAATCTTGAAAAGACTGCCCGGGCCCTGGCTGGCGCCCTAAGCTGGCAGAGGAAATAGACCCGTGGAATATTTACTTCTGGCAGTCTTCTCCACCAGTATCATAATCTCTGTAATCAGGGGGATTTCCCTTATCTATCCCCTGGTCTTTGCCTACCTGCTCTTTTTTATCTATGGCCTGGTTAAAGGCTTTAAAACCAGGGAGCTTCTGGGCTACTCCCTGGAGGGACTAAAAAGGGTAAGGACCATCCTCAGCGTCTTTATCCTAATAGGCATGATGACAGCTCTTTGGAGAGCCTCGGGAACCATAGCCTACCTGGTCCACTGGGGTACCCTAAAGATCAGCCCCCGGGTTATGCCCCTTATGGCCTTTATCCTGGCCTCGGGCCTATCCCTAGTGACGGGTACCTCCTTTGGCAGTGCTGCCAGTCTAGGCACTGTAGTTATGGGCATGGCAAGAGCCATGGACATCTCCCAGGCCCTAATTGGTGGAGCCCTGCTAAGCGGGGTCTATCTTGGAGATAGGTCATCTCCTGTTTCCACCAGCGCCCTTCTAGTCAGTGAGGTTACTAAGACTGACCTCTATAAAAATATAAGGACTATGTTTAAGACTGCCCTAGTCCCCCTCATCCTAAGCCTTCTAATCTACCTGGTGCTGGGCCTGGGGATAAAAAGCCAGGCCAGGGAAGCCACTAGTCTTCTAGCAAAAAATTTTAATTTAAGCTTCTGGAGCCTGCTACCTGTTTTTACCATGCTCCTGGCCTCCCTTATGGGCCTGGGAGCTAGAAAAACCATCCTTATAAATATCCTGGCAGGGGCCCTGGTTGCACTTAGCCTCCAAAAAATGGAACTGGGCCAGGTAATAACCATTGCCCTGGGGGGCTATAAACCTGAAGACCCCCTTCTTAGGCAGCTTCTAGGAGGTGGTGGAATCCTCTCCATGGGCCAGGCTTTTTTTGTTGTTGGCCTATCCTCCTCCTATATGGGGATCCTGGAGAAGACAGGCTTTCTAAAAGATATCAAGGCTTTTCTTAGAAGGATCCCAGGCCCTAGCTTTAATTCTGTCCTCCTAAGTTCCCTGGTGGCTGCCATGCTGGCCTGTAACCAGTCCCTGGCCATCCTCCTGGGCTGGGAGCTCAACAAGGAAATAGAGGAGGACCCCTACAAGCTGGCCTCCCACCTGGAAAATAGCGCCGTGGTCCTTCCCCCTCTTATCCCCTGGTCCATTGCCTCCTCCCTACCCCTGGCAGCCATGGGGGCTACTAGTTCCTCCATCCCCTTTGCCTTCTACCTCATTCTACTGCCCCTGGTAACCCTAGTTCTAGAGGCCAAAAAATTTAGGAGTAATAATGCTTAAAAGAATACTTGATAATCTAATGGGAGCCCTGGCAGGAGTCTTTCTCATCTCCTCCCTGCTCAAATACCTGGACTACAGAAAAAACCCCGGCATCTACGAGATAAACTCTGCCCCCTGGTACACCTCTATCCTGGTCAATGGGGCCTTTGTAGTTATAATTTTCCTTATAATTCTAATAATTAAGTATCTTCTCATAAGAAGAGAAAAAAGAGAGGACCGAGCTAGGTAGGAAGAAAAACTTTACAAAAATTAATTTTTCTGCTAAAATATCCATAACAAGTGATTCCGAGCGTAGCTACCTGAGGACAATGGTAGAGCGCCGATGGGTTTTGCCGGAAACAGCAGGGCCTCCCACTCTTGGAAAGGGATCTCACTATTTTTTAGTGCGGCCCTATTTTTGTTCCACGGGTCGCGGACCCTGTTTTTTATTGGAGGTAAAAATGAAACAATCAACTTATCACTTTAAGCTTCTAAGAGTCAATCTTACTGAAGGCAGTCTAAAGGAAGAGACTATTGATAGGGACCAGGCCCATAAGTTTATCGGCGGCAGGGGCCTAGCCACCAAGTGGCTCTACGATGATGGTATCCAGCATGTAGACCCCCTCTCAGAAGATAACAAGCTGGTCTTTATAACTGGTCCTCTAACGGGTTCCAATTCTCCAACGGCTGGCCGCTACATGGTGGTTACTAAGGCGCCCCTGAATAACTTTATCGGTTCAGCAAACTCCGGTGGAGTCTGGGGAGCCAAGCTCAAGTACGCTGGCTATGACGCCATTATTGTAGAAGGAAAATCAGAAAAACCTGTCTACCTCTACCTTGATAATGACACCTTTGAACTAAGGGATGCCAGTGAAATTTGGGGCAAGACCTCCACCCAGGTGGACAAATATCTAAAGGAGAAACACGGCCCTAAATCCTCTGCCCTCTACATAGGACCAGCAGGAGAAAACCTCTCCCTTCTATCCTGTATCATGAATGACCTGGACAGGGCAGCGGGAAGAGGGGGCATGGGAGCCGTCATGGGAAGTAAAAACCTCAAGGCCATAGCCGTCAATGCCTCAAAGCATGTGGTAGACGCCTATGATGTTGAGGCCATGAAGGAGGCCTTTAAGGTCTCCATGGAAAAAATAAGAGCCAATCCCGTAACCAGTGAAGGCCTGCCCACCTATGGAACAGCAGTCCTGGTAAATATCATAAACAACATAGGAGCTCTACCTACTAAAAACTGGCAACTAGCCTACCATGATGATGCAGATATGATCAGCGGTGAGGCCATGGTTGAAACAGGACTTCTAACCAAGAACTCCTTCTGCCACCGCTGCCCCATTGGCTGCGGCCGGGTTGTAAGGCTAAATGATGAAGAAGTAGGAGGGCCTGAGTATGAGCCCCTCTGGGCCTACGGATCCGACTGCTATGTAAATGACCTAGAAGCCATAGCCGAGGCCAACCGCCTAGCCAATGAATATGGTCTAGACGCCATTGGAGCCCCCTGTACCATAGCGGCTGCCATGGAACTCTATCAAAGAGGCTATATTAAAGAGGAAGAACTGGATGGACTGAGCCTGGACTGGGGTAGCGCGGAAGCCATAACTGGCTGGACCACCCGCATGGGTAAGGCTGAGGGAGAACTTGGCAAACTCATGGCCGATGGCTCCTACAAGCTCTGTGAAAAATACGGAGCCCCAGAATACTCCATGAGTTCTAAAAAGCAAGAACTCCCCGCCTACGATGGCAGGGCCATCCAGGGCATAGGCCTAAACTATGCCACCTCCAATAGAGGAGGCTGCCACGTCAGGGGCTACACCATTGCACCTGAAATCATGGGACTACCAGAGCAGTATGATAGGACTACAACCCAGGGCAAGGCTGGCCTTGTCAAGGTCTTCCAGGACCTGACCTCAGTTATAGACTCCCTAGGACTCTGTCTTTTCACCTCCTTTGCTCTAGGAGCTCCGGAGTATACAGCCCTCTACAACGCAGCAACAGGTGCAAATCTCACCGTGGATGAAGTTATGGAAGCTGGCGAGAGGATATATAACCTGGAAAGACAGTTCAATAAAGAAGCTGGTATGACCCCGGAAGAGGACAACCTACCCAGGCGTCTACTAAAGGAAGCAATCCCCGAGGGTCCCTCCAAGGGCATGGTCTCAAGACTCGATGAAATGCTACCTGAATACTATGAACTCAGGGGCTGGCAGGAAGCCTTCCCCACCGAGGAAACCCTGGAAAGACTAGGCCTTAAATAATGGTTGAAGTTAGACTTTTTGCTCAGTTTCGGGAAGGAAGAGACAAGATAAGCTTCCTTCCCCAGGAGAGCTTTTCCACTCCCCGGATGGTCCTAGACCACCTGGGAATTGACGAAAAAAAAGTAGCCATCATCCTGGTTAATGGCTTCCATAAAGACCTGGACCATCCCCTGGAGGCTGGCGACATTCTAGCACTATTTCCCCCAATAGCCGGTGGCTAAAGGGGGATTTTTTCTATCTCCATTTCCCTAAGATCCAGCCTAAAGAGGGTGTTCTTCTCCATATCAAGCTCCAGAAAGTACTCTAGCACCAGCTTGAGCTGGAGAGAAGCTACAAGACTAGCTAGAAAGGAGAGACTGGCAGACTCAGCTTCGCCTGCCCCCCTATAAATCAGCTTCATCCTATTCTTATCTGGCTCAAGTAGGGCTACCTGGCCCTGGAAGTCCCCCAGAGCCCCGTGGACAAGGGCTAGTCCCCTCTCCATGGCAAGCTCCATAAGAAGCTTTCTATAGTGGATGGTATCCAGGCAGTCCAGGACTAGGTCGGCCCCTTCAAAGAGGCCCCCATCCTGGAGGCTTTTGATTTTTCTTCTATGTATCCTAATATCCGCACTGGGGTCTATTAAAAGAAGTTCTCTTTTTACCACCTCAACCTTAAATTCTCCCAGGGTCCTTTCACTGGAAAAAAGCTGCCTATTTAGGTTGGTCCTATCAAAAGTGTCATGATCAATAAGGATAAGATTTTTTATACCCAGCCTCAGAGCTCCCTGGGCCACATAGCCCCCCAGGCCCCCCAGGCCAACTATAGCCAGGGTCTTACCAGCCAGCTTTTCCTGGTCTTTCTCACTTATTAGAGGCCTATTTCTCTTGTAGTTCATCTTAATTTCTCCACATTAAAGGACTGGTTACACAGGTGGATCTTGGTGTCAAACTCCATGGCCCTTAGCTCCATGTCATGGGAGATCATAACCAGGATCCTATCCTCATCCTTTCTATGCCAGTCCTCCACCATGGCCTGGGCCTCCAGAGAGGACTTCTCATCCATCTGGGAAAAGGGCTCATCGAGAAGGAGGATATCCCTGGCCTTGTAGAGGGACCTTAAAAGGGCAGTCTTCTGCCTCTGGCCTCCCGAGAGAACCCTGACCCTCTTATCCAAAATATCCTCGGCAAAGAGCCTAGCTAGCTCCTTTTTCATAAGCTCTTCATCCATGCCCGAGAGCCTGAGATTATCCCTGACTGTCCTCTGGAAGAGGTAGGGGTCCTGGGGCTGGTAGATAATCTGCCCCTCCACCTCTATCCTCCCTGTAAAAAAATCAAAGTGGCTGATCATGCTCTTCATAAGGGAGCTCTTGCCGCTGCCATTATCCCCAACAAGAAGGTACTTCTTGCCCCTTTCAAAATCAAAGGAGTCAACGCTAAAGAGGAACTCTCCCTTGACATCCAGGCTTAGCTCTCTAAGTCTAATCATGGCTGGTCCTCCTATTGGCATAGATAGCAGCAAAACTCAGTAGCAAGGAGATAAGAATAAGTATCATACCAAGTCTTAGGGCCATGGGATAGTTGCCCTTATTGGTCTCCAGGACTATGGCACTGGTCATAACCCTGGTCTTAAAGCGTATGTTTCCTCCCACCATCATAACAGCTCCCACCTCGGCAATGGCCCTGCCAAAGCCAGCCAGGATGGCTGCTAGTACCGTCAAAGACAGTTCCCTTAGAAGCTGAAAGAGGATTCTAGGTCTTCCCATCCCCAGGCCATAGCAGCTAAGTAGATAGCTCTCCCTTATAGGCTCCACAGCCGGATAGATCTGGGAGGTAATAATAGGAAGGACTATAAGGACCTGGGCCAGGATTATAACCCGGGCACTGTAGAGCCATTTGAGGCTGCCAAAGACCCCGTTATTGGAAAAGAGCATAAAAACCACTACTCCAGCAATAACCGGGGGCAGGCCTGTAAGGGCGGTGATAAGGGGACGAAAAAATCTTGTCCCCCTATTTTCGTAGAGGCCTAAAACAAGGCCCAGGGGCAGAGCCCCCACCGCAGAAATCAGGGTGGAAATTGTGCATATTCGAAGTGTCAAAAGGACAATCTGAATAATTTCCCTTTTCATCTTAGTTTATGAAAAAGAGCCCTTGGCCGTACTTATCAACTCCATACTCAGCAATCAGCTCTAGAGCCTTATCGCTTAGCATCCAGTCCTGGAACTCTGTAGCAAGCTCGGGATTTGTCCCATCCACAAGCTCTGGATTGACCAGGATTAAAGAGTACTCATTTTTCAGTGATTCTGAAGAGTCCACCAGGACCTCAAGGTCCAGATCACTCTCCATGGATAAAAAGGTGGATAGGTCGGTCAGGGTATAGCCAGCCTTTTCACTGGAGAAGGTCAGGGTTGCTCCCATGCCATCACCCAGGGCGTTGTAGTTATCTCTAGCTACTATGTCATCTATCTCAAAGCCAGCAGCTTCCCAGATATTTTCTTCCTTCTTATGGGTTCCTGATTCATCTCCTCTAGAGACAAAGATCTCTCCAGATTCCATAATGGCCTCAAAGGCCTCCTCAGCACTAAGGCCCTTAATAGCTGCAGGGTCATCCTCAGGACCTACTATAACAAAGTAGTTATGCATAAAGGTCTTTCTCTCAACACCGTAGCCTTCTTCAACAAAGACCTTTTCTGCTGCTGGAGAGTGGACCAAAATAATATCGGCGTTACCTACCCTACCATCCTCAATAGCTGCCCCACTGCCCTTGGATACTATCTCCACAACTATGCCAGTATCTTCCTTCAGATACTCCATCAGATAGTCCATAAGGCCTGAGTCATTGACAGAGGTGGTGGTTGTAAGCCTAAGTACTCTTTCCTCCCCCTCTTCTTCCTCTTCTTCAACCGTCTCTTCTACTTCCTCTACTACTACTTCTTCTTCAACCTTTTCCTCTTCTTTTTCTGGCGCCTTAGTCTCACCACAGGCTACCAGGGCCAGCACCATAACCAGTACCAGCATTAAACTAAAAAACTTCTTCATCTTTGTCTCCTCTCGACATTTTATTTGTGTTCACCCTGGTGTCCCAGTAAAACTTCTAGACCGTGGATAAGGGCCTCTCTGACCCCCTCTATACTTTCCTTCACGGCCCTGGGACTTCCAGGTAGATTGACAATTAAACTCTTCCCCCTGATTCCACTGACAGCCCTTGATAGCATGCCATAGGGAGTTTTTTTCAGGGCAATAAGCCTTATGGCTTCGGAAAGCCCTGGGGTATTTCTCTCAATAACTGCAAGGCTGGCTTCCGGGGTATTGTCCCTGGGGGAAAAGCCAGTCCCCCCCGAGGTTATGACCAGATCAGCCCCCAGCTCATCGCAGATCTTTAAAAGCTCCCCGGTGATAAGCTCAGCTTCATCGGGTATTACTTTTTTATAGATGAGCTCAAAGCCCTGGCCCAGACTCTCCTCTATTGCAGCTGTACACAGGTCCTCCCTCTCTCCCTGGGACCTGCTATCACTGGCTATTAGGACGGCGTAGCTAAAGCTTTTCATAGTGGCCAGACCTCCCACCTTTTTTCTCAAGAAGGCTAATTTCGCCTATCTCCATGGACTTGTCCAGCCCCTTGCACATGTCATAGATGGTAAGAAGGGCCAGGCTACAGCCCGTCAGAGCCTCCATCTCAACACCGGTCTTGCCCTGGCACTTAACCTGGACCCGGCAGATGATCTCTTCCTCCCCAAGCTCAAAATCAACCTCCACCGACTGAAGGAGGATGGGATGGGCCAGGGGTATAAGGTCCGGGGTCTTCTTGGCCCCCTGGACGGCGGCTATTTGGGCTATAGCCAGGACGTCCCCCTTTTTAATCCTGAGATTTTCTATGGCCTCCAGGGTAGTAGCCTTCATAGTAATCCTGCCCTGGGCCCTGGCGACTCTTGTGGTTATGTCCTTGTCGGAAATATCCACCATGTGGCCTCTAAGGTTTTTATCCATGTGGTTAAACATCCTAGCCTCCTATCCTGTACATATCTTCTTCCACCACCTGGCCCTCCTCCAGCCTATGGCTTAAAGGCTTCTTCTCCAGGGCCTCCATGATAAGGGGCCTTAGATCCTCCCCCCTTCTCAGGGGACCAAGTAGGTCCACATAGCTATCGGAGTGGAGGCAGGGTCTTAGTTTACCATGGCTTGAGAGCCTCAGCCTGTTGCACTCAGAGCAGAAACTGCAGGAAAGGGGCCTTATCAGGCCCACCCTACCCCTACCCTCTTTATATCTATAGAGGGTGGCCGGGGAGGAGTATTCCTGGTTTTTTTCCAGGCTAAGCTCTAGCCTCTCAGTAACAGCCTGGCAGGAAAGAAAGTGCTTTCTTGAAAATAGTTCATTGTGGCCCAGGGGCATTAGCTCGATAAAACGAACATCCACAGGCCAGCGCCTAGTAAGCTCTGCAAAGTCCTCAAGCTCACCATCATTTATGCCCTTTAAAAGCACCGTATTTATCTTAACTCCCAGGCCTGCCTCCAGGGCTGCCTCTATACCTCTAAGCACAGGAGCTAGCTCACCTCCCGTTAGCCTGGCAAAAACCTGGGGATCTAGGCTGTCCAGGGAAATATTAACCCTATCAAGTCCAGCTTCCTTTAGTTTTTTTGCTCTTGCCTCTAAAAGGGAGGCGTTACTTGTCATGGAGAGGTCTTTAAGGGGCTCCAGCCTGCCCAGGGAGTAGACCAGGCCCTCAAGGCCCGGCCTCACCATGGGCTCGCCCCCAGTCAGCCTCACCTTATCCACCCCCAGCTGGACAAAGAGCCTGGTAATGGAGTAGATTTCCTCCAGGGTCAGGATATCCTCCCTTTTCCCAGAGGAAACTCCTTCTGGAGGCATGCAGTAGCTACAGCGAAAATTACAAAAATCCGTTACCGAGACCCTGAGATAATTGATATTTCTATCAAAACTATCCCTCATAAATCTTGACGCTGCCGCTGGCCTGGCTAGCGTATCCTCCCAGCTCCTCTAGTCTCTTTTTAAATTCCTCAGACTTTAGAACTTCAATTACTTCCTGGACCTGAGGATTATCCAGGCTCTCCTTATAAGCAATAAATTCATAGGCTTCATCGGCTAGGAAGACGAAATCACAGCCCATGGTCCTGGCAGCTGACTCAATGCCCAGGCCAAAGTCCACATCCCCCTCGGCTACAGCCAGGGCCACAGCCAGGTGGGTGGTGGCTTCATTATCATAGCCCTCTATATCCTCTGGAGAGACTCCCTCCCTTGCCAGAAGATAGTCAAAAAGAACCCTGGTTCCAGCTCCCCTTTGCCTGTTGATCATGGTCTTTCCCTTGAGGTCTTCAATGCCCTGAAGGTTTTTGGGATTGCCCTTAGGCACGATAAGTCCCTGGCGCCTTCCAACAACATTAATCATGGCCATGGAACTTCCCTTAAAGAAGAGGTCCATAGCCTCATAGTTATACCTGCCATCCTCACCTAGTAGATGGGAGGGAGCTAGATGGCACTCACCATCCCTTAGACTCTGGAGGCCTGCTAGACTTCCCACATGGGAGCTAATAAGTCCACCCTCCTGGCCCTTTTCAGCTAGCAGGTCATTTATTAGATCCAGCACCATGTCATGGGAGCCTGTAACCACCAGCCTTTTATCTAGGTTTTCTACCTTCTTATTCATATGAACCTCCACCTTCTCTCCTCGAAGGATTCCTTCGGAATTTTCCTCTATAATTAGATAACCGTCGCTTCTTGCCAGGGATAAAGAGGCGCCAGCCCCCCTATCCATAGGAGTAACCACATAGTGGCCCCCTACTAGACCCAGCCTAACCCTGACATACTCTCTATGGGTCAGGGAAGAAACCACCCTCCTGGTGAGAATCCCCTCCAGCTTCTCCTTTTCCCTTTTTGCCAGCCTGGCCCTCCTACTTATCAGGGGCAGGACCAGTTCCTCAAAGATTATATGGCCTGCTACAGGGTAGCCTGGTAGACCTATAAAGGGCTTGCCGGAAATTTTGGCAAGAACTGCAGGCTTGCCCGGCCTCAGGGCTATGCCATGGACCAGGAGCTCTCCCATCTCCTCAGCCAGGACCGAGGTTAAATCATCCCTGCCCGCACTGGAGCCAGCAATCATAACCACTATATCCCCTTCAAGGGCCCTTTCAATGGCCTCCTTTAAATCCTTTTTATTATCGGGAACAACGGGAAAACGCTCCACCTCAGCTCCAGCCTGGTAGGCCAGGGCTTCCAGCATGGCGGTGTTGGACTCCAGGATTTCTCCTTTTTTTAGCTCCCGGTCCCCGGATACAATCTCATCCCCCGTGGGAATTAGGCTGATCAGGGGCTTTTTATAGACCTCCACCTCCCTGATACCTGCCGCCAGGAGGACGCTGAGATCCACAGCCGAGAGAACGTACTGGGAGGTAAAAAGAAGGTCCCTTTCTATTATATCCTCCCCCATGGGCCTGACATGCTGCCAGGGGTGGGAGGGCTCATAGATGGTAACTCCATCTTCCTCCTCCACCAGGTCCTCAGCCATAATGACGGAGTCATAGGGGCTTATTAGGGGGTCTCCCGTATCACAGGGCAAAAAAAACTCTTTACCCAGCTTTAAGGGCCTATGCTTTCTGGCTTCTAGGGTGTCCTTAGAATTTACCATAATCCCATCCATAGCACAGCTATGAAAGGAGGGAGAGCTAAGACTGGCAAAGACAGCCTGGGAGGTCACTCTGCCCAGGGCCCTTCTGACATCCACCAGCTCCACCTTTTTTTCACTATAAAAGTCCTCAAGAGCCCTATCAAAGAGGCTCCTAGCCTCCTCAAGACTCATCATGGATAAATAAACTTTTCTCATACTAGTCCAGGGGGTAGACCTGAACCAGGTCTCCTGCCCCAACTCCTTCCTCTTTATCCTCTATAACAAAGTAGCCCTGGGCTCTGGCCAGCACCGACAGGCTGCCCGAGGCGCCAAAGATAGGCCTGGCAAGAAGCTCCCCCTGGCTTTCCACAAGCTCACAGGCCTGGTAGAGGCTTCTTCCAGGACTAGCCGCCATGTTATGGGCAAGTCTTGCACCTTTATAGGCCCTGGCCTCCATGCCATAGAGCTGCCTTATGGCCTCTTCGAAAAAGGCCTTAAAGACAAAGTAGCTAGATACTGGATGGCCGGGAAAACCAAGAAATAGTTTTTTCCCATCGCTACCCAGGATGGTGGGCTTACCAGGCTTTATTGCCAGGCCATGGAAGATAAGACCCGGCCTCATACTAGAGATGATCCCTGCCAGATAGTCCTTGTCTCCCTGGGAGGAGGAGCCAGAAATAAAGATAAGATCTGCCTCCTGGCTAAGGGCCCTTTCAATGGAATCCCTATCATCCTTTACATGGGTCTTGCCCAGGACCTCAAGACCCAGCTCCCTGGCCAGGGCCTCCAAGGCGTAGCTATTTACATCCCTGGTCTTACCTGCTCTAAGCTCTTCTCCTGGAGAAATCAGCTCATCTCCTGTGGAGATTATCCTGACCTTCAGAGGTTTGAAAACCTCTAGTTCCGCGTAGCCCAGGCTAGCTGCTGCTGCTATCAGCCTGGGGCCAATCCTACTTCCCCTTCTAAAGAGGATATCTCCCTTCCTACAGTCCTCACCAATCTCCACCACATGGTCATAGGCCCGGGCTGGCTTATAGACTGCTAGAAGGTCCTGGCCCATGATCTCAGTATCCTCTATCATGACCATGGCATCGGCTCCCTCAGGCAGCATGCCTCCAGTCATTAGTCTTGAAGCCTCTCCAGAAGCCAGGGCCCGGCTGGGCACCCCGCCCATGGGGATGTCCTCAACAATTTTTAGCATGGTGGGCAGGCTATCCGAGGCCCCGGTGGTATTAATGCTCTTTAGGGCAAAACCATCCACGCTGGAGCGGTTAAAAAAAGGAATATCTTCCTTGGCCACCAGGTCCTGGGCTAGGATAAGTCCCAGGCTCTCTTCTAGACTAAGCCTCCTAGTCCTCTTTAGACCCAGCTCCTCCAGATTTTTTATAAGGAGCTCTCTTCCCTCTTCCAGGGATTTAACCTTTAATAATCTCAGCTCTATCACCTACCTTTACAGGACCTGCTTCTATCACCCTACAAAAAAGTCCCCTATGGGGTAGAACACTGACTCCAAAGCTCCTGGTCACTACACTGGGATGGTTCTCCTTACCCACCTGGTGGACCTCAACTACTGCCCCCTCTCCCAGGGCTATCCTAGTGCCAGCCTGACACTGGCTAAAGTCCAGGCCCTCAATAATAAAATTTTCTGCCATATCACCAGGTCCAAGGTCCAGGCCCGACTCCTGCCTGGCCCACAAAAGATCCTCATAGTTCATCAGGGTTACCTGGCGCTGCCAATCTCCTGAGTGGCCATCACCCAGGATACCAGCCGATGTTATTTCCACACTTTCCAGGGGCTTTTTAAGGGTTCCCCTTTCCTTGCTTACTGATATAGAATAAACTCTTGCCATAAAAACTCCTTTTCTTTGGGTAAGTAAAGTAATTCAATAAGTATTATTATACCCAGTTCTAGAAAAAAATCCTACCTTTATTAGACTGGCCTCTTTCTATATGTAAATTTATCCCCTTTTCCCCTAGAAAGAGTTACAAAAAAATAGCCTCCCCTAAGGAAAGGCTAGGTAAGGGAGAGGAAAAACTCCAGGCTTCTTTGCAGCATGGCCAGGGTTATATAGTGGTCAAGCCTAGGAGTCTCCTCCATGATAAGGTGGCCCTCTTTAAAGTAGGCCTGGGCCTGGCTGTAGTAGTTTCTTTGGACCTCAATATCCACAGAGCTATCGGCATCACCATGGAGGATCAGTAGATGTCTATCTCCAAGCCCCTCTAAATAGTCAAGAGGATCAAGCTTTCTCAAGCTCTCTGGAACTTCATATTCAAGGTCCTTGTAGCTTAGATAGCCATTTATAATAGCTGCGGCCCTGACCACATCCCTGTGGTGAAAGATGAGGCCTGCACTCATGGAGCCCATGGAGTGGCCACTGAGAAAGACCTCCTCTGTGCCTAGATAGGAAAAAAGACTATCAAACTCCTCAAGGTTTGAAAGAAGGACCCTGGGAAGCGACTCAATCTCTTTATCCTCTTTTCTTTCCCCATGATAGAGGCAATCAGGTACCAGGACTCTAAAGCCTGCAGCAGCAAGACTTGATGCCATAAACCTGTGGTTCTCCTTTTTACTGCCCCAGCCATGGTAGTGGATAATCCAGGGAAAGTCCCCTTCCTTTATTGGCTCAATCCTTAGACAGGGGATGGAGTCTACCAGGACCCTTCTCTCCCCTACTGAATAAGAAAACATTCTCTCTCCTTTAGTTTGATGATTTATAGTTGTAGACCACCCTAAGGTGGCGGAGGATCTCAAGGGTGTCCTCAACATGTCTTAAGATATCCTCAGCCTCCTTGTAGGCCCGGGGGGATTCATCCAGGGTCCTAGGCCCTACTGAAGTGGAGAAAATCCCCTTCATATCCTCATGAAAGTCCCTGACCTCCAGGTCCTTTCTGGCCTGGGTCCTAGAAAGGATCCTACCAGCCCCATGGGGAGCCGAGTAGTTCCAGTCGCTATTTCCCTTACCCCTACAGATAAAGGAGCCATCCCTCATATTCATGGGCAGGAGAAAAACTTCTCCCTTTTTAGCGCTGACAGCACCCTTTCTAAGGATTTTTGATTCCATATCTATGTAGTTGTGGACTGTATCAAAACGGCTAAGGGCCTCAAAGCCCATCCCTCTAAGAATGACCTCCGCCATAGCCCTCCTATTCCAGTGGGCATAGTCCTGCATGAGCTGCATATCACTGAGGTAGTCCCTGCTATCCTGGCCCTCAAGATAGGCCAGGTCCCTGGGGACTTTTTTATTTTTTTTAGCTGCCAGCTTCTGGTAGTAGCCTGCCACCTGGTAGCCTAGATGCCTGGAGCCCGAATGGATAAGCAGGTAGTAGTTTTCCTCCTCATCCTGGCCTATCTCAATAAAGTGGTTGCCTCCCCCTAGGGTTCCCAGGCTCCTTTCTGCCCTGTCCAGCCTCATCTTCTCCCCTTTACAAAGGAGCTTGGATAGGTCCGCCTCAGCCAGGTAGGGGTGGGGGTCCCTTCTTGTCTTAAAGCCCGAGGGTATGGAGCTCTTTATAAGCCTATCAAGCCTTTGAAAATCCAGCTCCACCCTGCCAAGTTCTACCACCTCCACACCACAGCCGATATCCACTCCAACAAGATTTGGCACCAGCTTGTCCTCAATGGTCATAGTGGTCCCTATGGTGCAGCCAGCCCCGGCGTGGACATCGGGCATGATCCTTATTTTTGAGCCCCTGACAAAGTCCTGCTCCAGGAGCTCCCTAATCTGAAGCCTGGCAGTTTCCTCCAGGTCATCTGTGAAGACCTTGGCCTCATTAAAGGTCCCCTTAATTAGGATCAATTTATACCTCCATCCTAAAGATTGATTTTTCTAAAGTGCTTTTTAAATATAGGACTAGTCCTCCATCTAAAAGAAGTTGGAGGAAAAAGACCATGAGGGTAATTTCTGGAATCCTATACAAAAAGTCCCTGGCAAATAACTTAAAAATTAGATAGCCCAGGCCTCCTAGAAGGGCCCAGGAAGTAAACATGGTAATTGCAAGATTGAGATTTTGCTTCATGGCTTCCTGGGGGTTATCCCAGACAAGCTTAGGCCTTGTAGCATCAATGCTAAGGCCTAGAAGGCCAACAAAGGTCCCTGAGAAGATATTGCCTAAAAAGATCAGAAGGACCAGCTCCCAGGCTGGGGCCATAAAAAATATAAAAACAAGGAGCATGGGTAGGATTACCAGGCTCTGTATAGCTAGAGCTACAAGGAGCCTACCAAGCACCTGGTCTCTTACCCTAATAGGAAGGCTCTTTATAAGCCAGATATGTTTACCCTCCCTGGAGAAGGAGGAGGACAGGGGGCCAGCCACTGAGCCAAGGAAAATCCCCAGAGCCATACCCACAAGGACTGCTAAAAAGTTAAGCTCCAGTCTAAAAAGAGGAAGCATGGGTAGCAGATGCCTAAGACCCAGCAGGGTGTCCTTTGTCACCAGACCCTGGGCAAAAAGTGGTATTAAAATAGCCAGGGGCATAATAAAGCCACCTCCCAGGGTATTAAAAAAGTAGAGGGGAGTTCTTATTATCTCGCTGAACTCCTTGGAGAAGATATGAAAGGCCACTGGCAGGGCTCTGTTTTTTCCTTTTTTCCTATTTGTCTTCTCCCTAGCCAGGCTGGTTCCCAGAACCCCCTTGACCATAAGAGGAGAAAAAACACTGGCAACAAAATATACCAAAATAGCAGTTGCCACAAAAAGCAGCAGAAAATACCCTAGACCCCTTAAGGAGGCCCCCTCTTCCATAGCGCTGAGAAGCCACCTTACATTGGGGAGGGCTGGCAGCAGGGTCTCTAAAAGCTGGCTGCTGGAACTTGCTAGTCTATCCAGAGCCTGGCCAGGATCTCCCACCATCTGGGACTGGACCAGGTAGTTTATCCCCAGGGAGAGACTTAGAACCAGCAGCATGCCCAGGGTCTGAATTATTGTTTTTATCCGGGGCAGCCCAGTGAATACCCCCATGACTGCTATGGCCAGAATGGAGAGGACTGAAATTATTCCAAGAGCCACCAGGGGGATTCCAAGTATCCCGTAGATGTAGTAGAAAACTCCCCGGGACTGGGCCCAACCATACTTAAGTAGAAAGGGCAGAGCCGTAATAAGACTGTAGAAGAGGCTACTTATGGCTAGGGCTAGAAGTTTACTCAGGAGAATCTCCCTGGGCCTCAGGGGTAGAGCCAGGAGGTTTTTCACATCCTCGCTAAGGTAGATCTTACTAACTATATAGGGGAAGGAAAAGACTAGAACCACAAAGCTAAAGCTTGTAAAGCCCAGGGCCAGGTAGGCCAGGGGCATATCCAGCATCTGGAAACTATCATAGAGGCTAAAAACTGGTTTTAGAAAGATGGCTCCGTAGATTATTATTATAGCTATACCAAGAAGCTGGGTTAAGAGCTTCTTTCTTAGTTTTTTGTCCCCCAGGGCTAGGCCGGGATGGATTAGGTAGGGGAAGGCCAGTAAAATATCCTTTTTGATTAGACTCAGTAGGCTTTTCATTGGGTCAGCTCCAGGAAGATTTTCTCAAGACTGCCCCCATCCTCAGCCAGGGCCCTAATCTCATCCATAGTACCCAGGGCCCTTATCCTGCCCCTATCAATTATGGCCAGTCTGTCACAGAGCTGCTCGGCAACCTCCATGACATGGGTGGAAAAAAAGACACTCCTACCCTCATTACACATATCCCTCATTATTTCCTTAAGTCTAAAGGAACTTTTAGGATCCAGACCCACCATGGGCTCATCCATGATCAGTAGATCAGGCTCATGGATAAGGGCTCCCATAATAGCCATTTTTTGCTTCATACCATGGGAGTAGCTGGAGATAAACTGGTCTATAGCCCCCCTCATCTCAAAGGTCTCAGCGTACTCCTCAATAAGCCCGTCTCTTTTTTCAAGATCCACCCCATAGACATCGGCAAGAAAATTCAAATAGCTCCTGCCTGTAAGGTTGGGGTAGAGCTCGGGAGTATCGGGGATATAGCTCATGCGTCTTTTTGCCTCCAGGGGCTCTTTTTTTACATCTATTCCCTTTACCCTAATAGACCCACTATCGGGGGCCAAAAGGCCAACTATCATTTTTATGGTGGTGGTTTTTCCTGCTCCATTGGGCCCAAGAAAGCCAAAGATTTCCCCGGGCAGGACATCTAGATCCACTCCATCTACGGCCTTTTTCTGGCCATAGGATTTGCTTAAATTCCTAAGTTCTATCATAGTCCCTCCTGCTTGTTATTGTGTCAATATTATTGTACCATACTAATATTATAAGAAAGGTGGCTGCCATGAAAAAATATAGACTTGTGGGCCTTATCCTATTTTTTATTATTCTTTTATTTAGTCTTAATTATTATTTTTCTATCTATTATTTTCCCGGCTCCAGCCTGGATGGTGAGGATGTTTCCTGGCAGGAAAGACGCTATGAAAACATCTCTCCTATGGATACCAGCCTGACACTCACTTCCTCAGAGCTAAGAGAGGACTTTGTCCTTTTAGAGGGAGGCTTTTCCCTTCATATCTCAACCCCTGAGAAGGAAAAGTTTAACCTCAAGCCCATCCACTTTACCAGTGAGAAAAAACTGGTCTATGATAGGTCTAGACTGGAAAAAGAACTTGGTGAAGTCCTCTCACAGCTACCTGAAAATAGATCCCCCAGGGACGCCTCCCTGGTCCTAACTAAAGAGGGACCCCTACTGACTCCCCAGCTGGTGGGCTACGACTTTCCCAGCCAGGAGGAGCTTAGCAGTCTAGTAAGCCAGGCCCTGGAAAACTATGAGTTCCAGATAGACCTAGATTCCTATATTCACTATCCCGAGGTCCTAACTAGGGAGCTAAGAGCTGAATATAAATTCTGGGAAAAGCTGAGTTTTAGAAATAGCGACTACTCCTGGACCCTTGAGGGCCCGGAGCTCTACAGCCTATATAAAGAGGACTTTTCCCTGGATAAAAATAAGGCAGAACAGGCCTTTAGAGACTACTTTAGTGAGGCTGACAGAGGCCAGACCATTTGGAAGGTAGATATAGAAGAAAGTCTACCCGACTTTATCCAGGCCCTGGAAGAAAAAACCCCCAGCTTTGAAGTTAGCTACAGCAGGGTTAGAAGAAGCCCTAGTAATTACATGAATACTGGTATTGCCGTATCCCTGGATGAGCAGTGGCTCTGGGTCTTTAGCGGTGGCCAGGAAATCTTCCAAGCTCCCATAGTGTCGGGAAACCCCAACCGGGGCTATGCCACCCACAGGGGCAACTGGTCCATCCTCTCCAAGGCAACCAACACCAGGCTTGCCAATACCAATAGGGAGGGTTATAGCTATGACGTACCAGTAAACTACTGGATGCAGTTTAATAATGAAGGCATGATTGAAGGTTTCCACGATGCCACCTGGCACTGGGCCTTTGGCACCGACGTATACCTCTGGGATGGCAGCCATGGCTGCGTAAACCTCTCAGTAGGCGACATGGCCACCCTCTATAGCCTAAGCTGGGTGGGCATGCCAGTCTGGGTTTATTAATTAAAAAACAATCCTAGGAGTATACAATTCCCAGGATTGTTTTTTGCCCTCTATCTAATTTCTCTAGTAGAAAGGAGCCTTGATGTTTAAAGACTCTTCATAGCCTTATCTTAATTTTCCTCATAAATTCCAAGAGGCTGATATGGATAATCCCTAATTCTCTGCAAATATTGGCTATTTTAACTCTATTTTTCACACCCTCCTGATATTTTTCTAAACTCACAGGTTTTGCTCCATAGGCTAAAGCCTAGACTAACAGCCAAGAGTCCACCACCGATGCAAATTCCTCCCTAGCTGACCTTTTATAATCCTCACTATCATTAACAAAATCAATTATTATCCTATAGGCTTCTATTACTTCTTTTTTTGTATCCTAAGTAGGGTGAGGTTTGAAGAATTACTTTTATACCAATCTGTTAATAAATTTTTACCTGTAAGATAAGAACTCCTTTTCAACTCCCTCAATTATAATTATCCTATCAGCTGCTTTTTCTACAAGTTGAATCCAGAAGCCGGGAGTAGTATCAAAGGGATAGGTCTGTCTATGGGCAGTAATAAAAACATTGGCATTGATATGATATTTATCCTCCATAACCCATAAGCCCCTCTTTAAAGTAGTTATAGGTACCTAGGGACTTATCTAAAAGCTTGAAGGCTTCGGTATAACTAGTATCTCCAGATTCTGTAGCCTATTAAATCTAGATTTTTAAGCTCTAGGTCTCTTTGAGATTCCCTGATAGCCCATATATATATCTAGCGATATCTATTCTATTGCCTTCAGACATAGAGTTAGCTCCTTTTAAATTTCTAATTACAGGATTATCCATATACATTGCAGCACAAATTAATCCAGGGCTTCTAGGTTCTACCTTTAATACCTTCTTAAAACCCACAGCA
>CAYFUM010000014.1:0-9074 GCA_964346475.1 uncultured Peptostreptococcaceae bacterium | reverse complement strand
AATTAATCCAGGGCTTCTAGGTTCTACCTTTAATACCTTCTTAAAACCCACAGCATAAGACCTGGTAATCCAGCAATAGGATGGGTCTTTTATTAGGATAGGTCTTTTATGGAGTAAGTATTAAAAAAGGACAGCTTGGATAATTATCCCTGTCCTTTTTCCTTATTTAGAAAAGCTACTATTTTCTTACCAGACTCCAAACTGGAGCCGAGTCTTCCTCTCAGACATTGCAGTCTTCCTGGTAGTAGAGCTTTAACTTCCCATCAATCCGGTCGATTAAAAACTCCGTATCATTGTAGAGCTGGAAAGCTGAGACAATAACCTGGCTGATATAGGAAAACTCTACATTTTTGCTCAGGTCTAAAACCTCAATCTCACCCTCTCTAACCGCCACCAACCTAACTTCATCGGAAGCTTCAAGTCCTTCTAGATCCTCGGGTAGGATCATGTCCTCCTTAGACCTATCAACGAGCCAAACACTGTCCCAGGGTGCTTCAACCATTTCTTCCACCAGGACAATCCTATCTCCCTTTTCAAAACGCTCTGTTAAAAACTCCTCCAGCTTATCCCCTGGATGTTCCTGAGCGCAGGAGACAAGAAAGATTATTACCAAAATGGGTATAACTAGCCTCTTCATCCCTACCCCTTTCTACAATGACTTTTTTTCATTTTACCCAAGAGATAGGTCCTTCTATCAAATTTATCATAATTAAACTAGAAAGCTGGTAAAATAGCGCCCTCATATTTCTCTTCAAGGAAGGTTTTCACCTTATCCGACTGGAGAACCTTTAAAATTGCCTTTACAAAGGCCTCGCTCTCCCTACCCTTTTTTACAGCCACTATGTTGGCATAGGGGTTGTCCACACCTTCTTCCTGGGCCAGGGCATCCCTGGGATCAAGTTCTGCCCCTAGGGCGTAGTTGGTATTGATAGTTGCTATGGCTGCGTCCACCAGAACTCCAGGTATCTGGGCTGCCTCCAGCTCCTTAAACTCAAGATTCAGGGGGTTGTCCTCTATATCCAGAGGAGTTGCACTAAGGCCAACGCCATCTTTAAGACCTATAAGGCCCTGCTTTTCTAGAAGAAGAAGGCTCCTGCCCCCATTGGTGGCATCACTGGGTATAACAACAAGGTCCCCTTCCTGCAGCTCCTCCAGGGAAGCATATTTGCTCGAGTAGATTCCGATAGGCTCAATGTGGACTCCACCGACAGAGACCAGGCTGGTTCCTCTTTCTTCATTAAAGTTGTCAAGATAGGGTACATGCTGGAAGAAGTTGGCATCTAGGTCACCCTCCTCCAGGGCAAGATTTGGCAGGACGTAGTCAGTAAACTCTACTATCTCCACCTCATAGCCTTCTTTTTCCAGGTCTTCCTTTACAAAGTTTAGGATATCACCATGGGGTACAGGACTGGCTCCAATCTTTATGCTTTCACTTTCTTCCTTGGCTGAGCAGCCCACCAGTAGACTTAAAATAACTACAAATAGAAATATTTTTTTCATTTTTCTCTCACTTTCTTTGAAGACTGGCCACATATCTGTCGCCTATATTTTGGATTAAACTGACAAGTACATATAAGAAAATAACCGTCGCCAGCATGACCTGGAAGTTATATCTATGCATACCATAGCGGATTCCTAGGTCCCCTAGGCCGCCACCTCCCACTACTCCTGCCATGGCGGAGTAACCAACTAGATTTATAATTAGGTTTATCAGTCCCCTTAAAAGAGGGGCTCTAGCCTCCACCAGCATGACCTTTAGAATCTCCCAGCTACCTGCACCAATACTGGCAGCTGCCTCTCTAATTCCACTGGGCACCTCCAGCAGGGCCCCCTCACTTATCCTGGCATAGAAGGGACTGGCTGCCACTATAAGGGGAAAGAGTGCAGCCTTCATTCCAATACTGGTCCCTGTCACCTTCCTGGTTATGGGAAAGAGAAAGAGGAGGAGGATTATAAAGGGAATGGATCTAATGGCGTCAAGGATTTTTGAGAGGACAAAGTAAAAATACCTATTCTCTTCAACCCCTCCAGGCCCTAGAGCCACCAGGAGAAGCCCCAGGATAAGACCAATAAAACCTGCTAGAGCCGAGGAGACCCCCACCAGTACCAGGGTTTCCCCTAGACTGGTTAAAAGTAAATTAAGAAAATCCATAATAGTCCTCCACTCCAACTCCTCTTTCCTCGAGGAAGGTCCTGATCCTATCCTCTTCTACTTCTTCTACCTCAATGAGAAGTCTTCCCAGGGCTTCATGATCAACATACTCAATCTTGCCCAGTAGGATATTTACTTCAACTCCCAGGCTGCTTATGAGCTTTGAGATAACCGCCTCCTGGGCCGACTGGCCCGAGAAGGTGAGAAGAAGGCCCCGGCCCCTGAGGACCCCGGGGGGCAGGCTAAGGTCCTCCCTTATCCTCCTGATATGGTTTCCCCTAAACATCCTGGCAATGGGTCCCGCCTCCAGGAGCTGGCCATCTTCTAGGATGGCCACATGGCTGCAGATGGACCTGACCACCTCCAGATCGTGGGTTATAAGGATTACCGTTAAATCCAGCTTTGTCTTTATTTCTCCAATTAACTCCAGTACTGCCTGGCCCGTGGCACTATCCAGTGCCGAGGTGGCCTCATCTAAAAGAAGGATCCTGGGTTTTGAAATCAGGGCTCTTGCCAGGGCAACCCTTTGTTTTTGGCCTCCCGACAGCTGGTGGGGATAGGCCAGAGCTTTATCTTCTAGTCCCACCAGCCTGAGCATCTTCATGACCTCTTCTTCTATGGTTTTCTTAGAAGTCCCCCTAAGCTTTAAGGGATAGGCCACATTGTCATAGACCTTCCTGGCTTCAAAGAGATTGAAGTTTTGAAAGAGCATGCCTATGTCTCTTCTCAGAGCCCGCAGCTCCTTTTTATCCATGGCTGCCACTTCCCTGCCCTCCACCAGGACCCTACCCGAGGAGGGAGACTCCAGGCCGTTGATACAGCGCAGCAGGGTGGACTTACCTGCACCAGAAAGACCTATAATGCCATAGATATCCCCCTGGCCAATCTCCAGGCTAATCCCCCTAAGGGCTTCCACTCCCCCTGGATAGCTTTTTTTAACCTTTTCAATTACAACCATGATCCCTCCAAATAAAAAAGTCCCTGCAATGCAAGGACGTTTACACGTGTTACCACCTTAATTCGAAAAAGCCTCACGACTCCTTCCTCTCCAGCTACTAACATAGCCTGGCGCTGTAATGGGCGCTCCCATGATGACTTACCTATCAGCCACCCCTGCTCCGAGACCATCTTCAGAATTTGCCCCATGTCTGCTTTCACCTAACCAGACTCTCTAGGATGGCGGCATCCTTCCTACTCTTCTCTTCATCGCTTTTACTCTATAAAAATTATCCTAATGAATTCTTTCTCCTTTGTCAAGGCTTATTTTAAAAAAAAGCCCAATATATCTAGCCAACATATCTAGCTTATTATTATCCTAACTTTGCAAGGTAAAGGCAATCCACCACTTCTAGGCTACTGCATTTACCCTAAGAAAGACACTACCTTCTTTACCGGCTTGATTTTAGCTTGAAAAAAATAAAAATACCTTTGAAGATGGGCTAGCATCTGTTGTATACTTGACAATAAGAAATAATAGTTGAAAGAAGCAAATAAGTTTTGACTAGGAGACAAGATCCATCTCTATTAGTTATCCTAATAGGTTCTCTCATTTTGGGATCTGTTCAGTCAAGGATGATGCTAATAATCCTATTAAAACTCCTAGGCCCTAGGGCAAGAAAGCAGGCCTGATTTCTCTGGGTCTACACTTGTTTTGCCAATGAACATAATAAGTATCTTAATCTTGAGGAATTTAAGGAGGAAATCATGTCAACGCTTTTTAGCCCTGATAATAGCTGGGCCCTGTGGACCATCCTTGTAGGAACAGCAGCCCTAAGTATCTACCTTGAACAAACCTACAAGTGGGCTTCCAAGATTACCGGCGCAATTATAGGCCTGGTCATTGCCATGGCCCTGGCTAACTTTAGAATTATCCCCACCGACGCCCCCACCTTTGATGTAGTCTGGGACTATGTGGTCCCTCTGGCCATACCCCTCTTACTTTTTAATGCCAACATTAAAAAAATCTGGAGGGAGAGTGGTAGGATGATGGTTATCTTTCTTATCGGCTCCCTGGGAACCCTGCTGGGCACCTTTATTGCCTTTATCCTCCTCAGAAACAAAATCCCAGAGCTCTACAGGATGGCTGCCATTATGACAGGCTCCTATATAGGAGGAGGGGTAAATTTTGCTGCCATGGCAGAATCCTTTGCCACTCCGGGAGAATGGGTCTCTGCTCTAGTGGTTGCAGACAACCTGCTTATGGCCCTCTACTTCTTTGTCCTCCTAGCTATACCTTCTATTGGGTTTTTCAAAAAACACTTTAATCATCCCCACATGGATGAAGTTGAAGGCCAGGTGGATACCTCAGAAGGTGAAACCCTGGCTGCCCAGTACTGGGGCAGAAAGGACATCTCTTTAAAGGACATCTCCTTTGCAGTGGCTATAGCCTTTTTTATAGTCTGGATTTCAGGGGAGATAGCAGGCTATCTGGGCTCAGTAATTCCCACCGGGGGATTCTTACTAAATCTTATCAATGGTCTTCTTGGCAATAAATACCTCCTAATCACCACCCTTACCATGCTGCTGGCCACCTACCTGCCAGACTTTATGTCCTCTATAAATGGAGCCGAGGAGATAGGGACCTTTCTTATCTATATCTTCCTAGTGGTAATAGGGGTCCCCGCTTCCTTGCAGCTTATCCTAACCCGCTCCCCCCTGCTTCTGGTCTTTACCGGCATAATTGTCCTTATAAATATGCTGGTCTCTCTCCTCCTAGGTAAGCTCTTTAGGTTTAACCTGGAGGAAATCCTGGTGGCCTCCAATGCCAACATTGGAGGGCCCACCACAGCCGTTGCCATGGCCATAGCCAAGGGCTGGAACAAGCTCATAGGCCCTGCCATGCTGGCTGGAGTCTTTGGCTATATTATAGGGAACTATCTGGGAATCTTTATGGGTAACCTGCTACAATTTATGTAAAGATACTTTATTGGTTATTTATTTAAAGGAATAGACCTCCCAGGGGAGGTCTATTTTGATGTCATCTTTAAGTAGTACTCTTTTATTTTTTGAAAGGTGTCATTACTTATAACGTGTTCTACCTTACAGGCGTCTTCGGCAGCCCTATCCTTATCGACTCCAAGCTTTATTAAAAGTTTAGTTAAAAGCACATGCTTTTCATAGACCTCTCTGGCTATAGCAAGACCCAGGGGGCTAAGGCTTATAAAGCCAGAATCATCTACCTCTATATAGTCCTTTTCCCTTAGCTGCTTCATCATAATACTTATGGTGGGCTTGGAATAGCCCATCTCATTGACCACATCAATAGATCGGACCTCATCCTGCCTTTTTGAGAGAATAAGTATGGTCTCCAAGTAATTTTCTATTGTTTCACCTACCCTCACTAATTACCTCCTAGGACAAGTTGAAAAAGCTGATTTTGTCATAAAATATAGGCATTCTAGCTATTGACAAATAAGTTAGTCTAGACTAACATAAAAGTTAGTTATAACTAACTCTGCTTTATTATAGCACATAAAAAGCAGAATTTATTCACTTAGGTGGGATAAGTTATCCTAGTAATAGATAATGGAGAAAACCATGAAGGAAATACTTACTAGCCTGGCCCAGGGCGATATGGGCAGGGTCAGCAAGATAAGCGCTGGCAGGGGAGCCACAAAGAGGCTCTATGAGATGGGCTTTAACACGGGGGCCAGGGTAAAGATCATAAAAAATGATTCGGGCCCTGTTATTGTCAGTCTCAATGGCAACAAGGTTGCTCTGGGCCGTGGACTAGCCAGCAAGATAGTCCTGGAAAAATAGAGGTAAACTTCAATGAGAAATGGAATAATAGCACTGGTGGGCAATCCCAATAGTGGGAAGACCACCCTCTTTAACGCTCTGACGGGTTCTAACCAGCACGTAGGAAACTGGCCCGGTGTAACTGTTGAGAAAAAAGAAGGATCCTTTAACTATGAAGGCCAAGACTATGATGTAGTTGACCTACCTGGTATCTACAGTCTGGGGGCCTTCTCAGAGGATGAAGTAGTTGCCATGGAGTATATCCTAGAGGGCGACGCCGACGTCTTTATAAACATCATAGATTCCAGCAACATAGAAAGAAACCTCTACCTTACCACCCAGCTCCTGGAGATGGGAAAAAAGATAATCATCGCCCTTAACATGGCCGATGAGGCAGAAAAAAGGAATATAAAGTTTGATGTGGAAAAACTATCCCAGCTTTTAGGGGCTCCTGTCATACCGGCTGTCGCCCATAGAGGCACAGGAATAAAGGAGATTATAACAGAGGCCATAAGGCTAATGGATTCAGATAATGGCTTTGAAAATCCTCTTGAATATAATGAAACCGTCCTCCACCATATAGACCATATGGAGGAGGCCCTGGAGGGCAGAGGCCTAGACTTCTCTCCCCGCTGGGCAGCTATAAAAATTGTTGAAGGAGATAAGACAGTAAAAAGGATGCTGGAGGAAGACTGCCAGGATGGTGAGATTCTCCAGGCAATAGAAGACTTTTACAAGTACCACTCCAGTGATAGCTTTGAGCTTGATATAGTAGATTCAAGATACGCCTTTGCCAACAAGGTGGCCCAGCAGACCGTAAAGAGGCCCGAGGTGGAGGTGGTAACCCTTAGCGACAGGATAGACCAGGTTCTAACCAATAAGTACTTTGGTATACCAGCCTTCGCCCTGATCATGCTCCTGGTCTTCCAGATTACCTTTGTAATAGGAGAAGGCCTATTAGGCGAAGGAGCTGCCAATTTAATAGAATACCTTGGCGAGATAGTTGAGGGCCTCATGGTGGCTGTGAATCTCCCAGACTGGCTAGTTTCCTTTGTAGTAGACGGAGCAATAAACGGCGTTGGAGCAGTAATAGAGTTTGTACCTCTAATTACCGTACTATATCTCCTACTGGGCTTTTTAGAAGACAGCGGCTATATGGCCAGGGCTGCCTATGTATGGGATGATCTTATGAGGAGCTTTGGCCTCCAGGGCAAGGCCTTTATATCCATGATTATAGGCTTTGGCTGTAACGTACCCGGGATCATGGCAGCAAGGACCCTGGACAATAAGAAGGATAGGATGATTACCACCCTGGTAAATCCCTTTATGTCCTGTGGTGCAAAACTACCCATCTACTCTGTCTTTATAGCGGCATTTTTCCCAGGCCATGGAGGGATAGTCCTTTTCTCCCTCTACTCCTTTGGAATAATCATTGCCCTTGTACTGGCAAAAATCTTTAGTAAAACCCTCTTTAAGGGAGAACCCTCCTACTTCATTATGGAGCTTCCTCCCTATAGAATGCCCCTGATGAAAAATGTCCTTAGGGATATGTGGAACAACGTCTCTGGCTTTATCCTCAGAGCTGGTACCACCATCTTTATGGTAGTAACCATCATGTGGCTCCTGGCAGTTTTACCTGGCTCTGCAGAGCCCTATAGCCAAGAGTCCATTCTAGGACAGGTTGGAACCTTCCTCACCCCCCTCTTTAAGCCGGCAGGCTTTGGAACCTGGCAGGAATCTGTAGCTCTCTTTGCAGGTATCCCTGCTAAGGAGGCTGTGGTAGGTACTCTTGGTATGCTCTATGCCGGTGAGTACATGGAAGAAGGCACCATTCTAGTAAAGACAATCCAGCAACACTTTACCCACCTGACCGCCATTTCCTACATGGTCATGGTACTCTTATACACCCCCTGTGCTGCCACACTGAGCATAGTTGCAAAGGAAACCAAATCCCTTAGATGGCCTGTAGCCATGGCTCTCTACACCTTTGCCATAGGCTGGCTTGCAGCAGTGCTAATCTATCAAATCGGCAGCCTACTGGGTTTTAGTTAAGGCGGAGATATGCTAAAGGATATTTTAAAAGTGATAAATGAAGAAGGATATATATCCAGAAGTCAAATCGCTAAGAAACTAAACCTATCTCCACCCATGGTGGATGAGGGAATAGAAAAACTAATAAAAATGGGTTATCTGACCAAGGAAGAAACAGGAAGTGATTGTGTCAGTGTCTGTTCCAGCTGCCCCTTTGCCAAGACCTGTGGCAAAGAAATAGTCACCACCTTCAAAATATCAGATAGGAAAATAATCTAAAAATAATCCCGTCCGCTAATACCGGACGGGATTATTATTTAAATGATTTTTACTCAAAGCTTGTTTTCTCCAGCATCTCCTTGGCTAGAGGGGTTTTATAAAAGTCCTCATCGCTTGAGTCAAAAAGTTCCACAATTGCGCCACCGTGCTTATGCTCAAAGTAAGATACTAAATAGTAACTGTCTCCTCCATCTTCATTTTCTATTGTTATCTGCTGATACTCAAGCTGGCCAATTTTAATCTTCTCTCCCAGGATATGGTCACCACCATCCCAAGTATTATAGTCAATTACACGCTCCACTGCACCCTCTAGACTGTCTAGATCGTCTATTACTTGAATACCAAACTCTATCATGGCAAACTTTTCACCAAAGTAGAATCTGAAAAGATCTCCATAGGTTTCGTCCTCATCGGGTACTGTTTCTATCTCATACTTTAAACCCTCTGGAATGAAAACCCTGCCATACTGGGATTCTAGGATAACCTCTCCTTCTCCCTCGTCATACCTTTCCATGTCAAGGACCCTGAGAACTCCTTCTTCCTCACCGTCTTCTTCTTCAACTTCTTCCTCAGCCAGCTCTTCTTCAGGCTCCGCTGGAGCTTCCTCTAGCTCCTCCTCGGGAGCCTTGTCCTCAGGCTCTTTAGCCTCAGGCTTATCACCACAGGCTACAAGTGACAGAGCCAGGACCAAAACTAAAAAGAGAGTTAAAAATTTTTTCATAGCTTCTCCTATCCCTAGATTTACCTAATCTAGTAAATAATTATTAAGGCTAGACTTTTAACTATAGGATTATTATAACATATACTTTTAATTTTTTGTATTATAAATGCAAAAAGGCACCACTAGGGGTGCCTTTCTAAGTCTTTCTACTTT
>CAYFUM010000013.1:36217-39543 GCA_964346475.1 uncultured Peptostreptococcaceae bacterium | reverse complement strand
ATTAATTATTAGATTTGTATTTCTCCTACATAAAAGCTACAATATACCTATACAAATAAGTCTGGCTATGAATAGAGCTCAAATTAATTAAAGAAATAAATTTTCACTCTACATAACACAATTTACCCAAAAAAAGATTTGAAATGACTTAGGAATATAAAAAGGCCTAGTTGAAAGTCTTTTCCTCTAGGAAATTCCTGTCATTTAGAAGGAAGGATTTATGTCTTATTATAGCGGTTCAACTAATCCTAGGGAGTACGCCGATGAGGTAGCTAGGGCTCTATCGGGAAGCAATTTTGAGGTCCTTGAAGAAATTGCCCAGGAGATAATTCTATGTAAGAAGGCTGGAAGCAGGATATTCACTGCTGGCAATGGGGGAAGTTCAGCTACGGCCTCCCACCTTGTAAACGATTTAGTCAAGGGTTGTAGGGTAGATGGAAGAGAGGGCTTTAGCGCCTTTGGTCTAACTGACTCCATGGCTCTTGTTACTTGTCTAGCCAATGACTTCTCCTATGAGGAGATTTTCTCTATTTTACTGAGGACCTATGCTAAGCCCGGGGACCTCTTAGTGGTCTTTAGTGGTTCTGGTAACTCACCAAATATAATTCATCTTTTGAAAACAGCAAGACAAATGAATATTAGGACTGTAGCCTTTGGGGGTCGCGATGGCGGCAGAATGAAAGAGCTTAGCCAGCATATTCTTCTTGCACCAACGGAGAGCATGGAACAAATCGAAGACCTTCATATGGTTTATTGTCACGCCCTTATAGCTAGCGTCAGGGAAAAGCTCAGGTATATTTGGGATATAGAAGTTGTGAACTATCCCAGCAAAATAAAACCAAAATACGCTATTTTTGATTTTGATGGTACCGTAAGCCTAATTAGAGAGGGCTGGCAGCCTATAATGTATGGGTATTTTTCAGAAGAACTCATGGCTTGTCCAGAGGCTCCAGAAAAGGATGAAGTAAGAGAACTTGTCGAGGACTTTGTAGACCGTCTTACAGGTAAGCAGACTATCTTTCAGTGTATACATTTAGCAGATGAAATAAAAAAATACGGAGGAAAGCCCAAGGATCCACTAGACTATAAAAAAGAGTATCTTAAAAGACTAGAAGAACATATAAAGGATAGAAAAAAAGGCCTAGCTGCAGGAGATGATAAAAGCCCCTACTTGGTCGCCGGAATAGAGAAGCTTCTAAAGGAGCTGAAAAAAGAGGGAATAAGGCTTTACCTAACCAGTGGGACTGATGAGAAGGATGTGGTGCAGGAAGCAAGACTATTGGGTCTAGAAAGTTATTTTGAAGGTATTCATGGTGCCACCGATGAAAATTCCACCCACTGCTCTAAGGAAGAGGTTATAGAAAATCTCTTAAATGAAAAGAAGATATCCGGTGAGGAGCTTCTTAGTTTTGGCGATGGCTATGTGGAGATTGAACTAGCAAAAAGAGTGGGTTCCTATAGCTTTGCTCTGGCGAGTAATGAAAAAATGAAAGACGGATCAGTAGATCCTTGGAAGAGACAAAGACTTCTTCAAGCTGGAGCCGATGCGGTAATTCCAGACTTTTCTAATGTAGAAAGACTTATGGAATTCTTAAGGGGGTTTTGGAATGAGTCATAAGAGGTTTGATACCAGCAAACTATTATTAAAACCCCTGAAAGAGAGAATCCACGATGTAAAGCTGATGGATGTTCTAATTCCTCTAGAGGACAAGGCACCACCTTTGGATGATACAAGGCTGAGAAAGCTAGCCCAGGCCCTTATAGAGGCTAGAACTATCAATGCCAGTCGTCTTTTGATGTACGGAGGACATGTTATCCGTTCGGGCTGTGGAGCCTATATGATTGAACTTATGGAAAGAGGCCTGATAAATCACCTTGCAACAAATGGCTCTGGAGCCATACATGATTTTGAGTTTTCTCTTATAGGAGAAAGCTGTGAATCTGTAGCAAAATACGTTTCTCAGGGTCAATTTGGCCTGTGGAAGGAAACCGGCCTAATAAATGACATTATTAAAGAGGGCCTGGAGGATGACCTAGGGGCAGGTGAAGCCATAGGCCGCTATATCTGGGAGGAAAAATTGGCCTTTAGGGATTATAGTGTCCTGGCTCAGGCCTATAGGCTGGGGGTACCAGCAACAATACACATTGGAATTGGAAGTGATATTATCCATGAACATCCCAATGCCTCAGGCTGGGCACTGGGTGAAGCTTCCTATATAGATTTTTTAATCTACACCGAGACTATCAGCCGGCTGGAGGGCGGAGTGTTTTTAAACTTTGGTTCCGCCGTTACTGGCCCTGAGGTCTATCTCAAGGCTCTAGCCATGGCAAGAAATGTAGCCCATCAGAATAACAAACAAATAAAAAACTTTACAACAGCAGTCTTTGACATCCAAGATCTTCCCGATAGTGGTTATGAAATCACACCGCCTAAAACCGATGCCAGGTACTATTTTAGGCCTTGGAAAACTATCCTAGCTAGGACTGTGGCCGATGGAGGAAAAAGTTACTATATCCAGGGCTTACACAGAGATACACTTACAAGTCTAGCCAGGGAAGCCCTTGCACTTGACAGGGAGCTTGGTCATGGATAAAAATAGTATTATAAAGGTCTTAAAAAATGATAAGGTTCCTGTAATTGCAGTCTTTGGAGACTATAGCTTGGATAAATATCTCTACGTTGATAGGAATAGAGATGAGGTTTCTTTGGAAACTGGCCTAACTGCCTACCAGGTTACTCATAAAAGACTTTTTCCGGGAGCTGCAGGCACCATAGTTAATAACCTCTTAGCCCTGGGAGCCAGGGTCTATTGTGTTGGGATTATTGGTGATGATGGTGAGGGCTATGAGTTAAAAAGACTACTGGAAAGAGCAGGAGCATCTACTGAATATCTCATTAGCACAGAAACTAGACTTACGGGAACCTATATTAAACCCATGGCCTATAGGGGGGATCTAGCAGAGGAGTTAAACCGTCTTGATATAAAAAACTTTACTAGGACTCCAAGAGAGCTAGAAGAAAAACTTTTAGAAAACCTGTCTGCCCTTCTTACTAGGGTAGATGGTATCGTTGTAAGTGGCCAGTACCTGGAGAGGGACTGCGCTGCATTAACAGATTTTGTTATAGAAAAATTATCTCATCTAGCTCATAAGCACAGTGAACTTATATGGTATGTAGACTCCAGAAGAGACATTGATAGCTTTGAAAATCTTATCCTAAAGTGTAACCACCAGGAGCTCGCTCAGATTTTTGATTTAGAAGAAAAAGAGATAGATATAGACAAGGCCCTATATTATGCTAAAATACTCTACGGTAGGAGTAAAAA
>CAYFUM010000013.1:7969-36117 GCA_964346475.1 uncultured Peptostreptococcaceae bacterium | reverse complement strand
CCCTACAGGATAGGCCACGAAGGAGTAGGCCTGGTTATAGCCAGGGGAGAGGGTGTAAAGGATATAGAGATAGGTGACAAGGTCTTTGTGGGAACTGGCGGAGACCAGATGATGGCCAGTCACTTCAACGTGGAGGCGGATTGTGTGGCCCTGATTCCCAAAGAGGAGCAGGACTATGTAAAGTGGGTGGCAGAGCCTACAGTCTGCGTTGTCAATATTATTAGGGAGAGTGATATCCAGCCCGGAGATAGGGTGGCACTTATAGGAGCTGGTTATATGGGACTACTTACCCTCCAGGGACTGACGAAGTCTTCTCCCGCTGGCCAGGTCCTGGTCTTTGATATAGATGAAAAAAGACTGGAATTAGCTAGAAAGTATACCCCCTACTGCTATAATAGTAATAGTGACGAGGGTAAAAATAAGATTAAGAGCCTGGTTTCTTCGGGTGGAGTAGAAATAGTGATAGAACTTGCAGGTAATCAGGTCACCCTTGACTTAGCAAGTAGACTTAGCGCCCAGGAAGCGGGTAAGCTTATAATAGGTTCCTGGCATAGAGGAGAAAGAAAAGTAGACTCTAGCAGCTGGCATACAAGGGGCCTGAGGGTCCTAAACGTAGCCCCTAAGACCAATTCAAGATTCCGCGACCTAACCAGAGGCACTGGTAGACTTATAGAAAGAGGAGTCTATGACACTAGGAGCCTTGTTACCCACACTGCCAGCTTTAATAGCTTAGAGGAGATCTATAGAATTTTTGAAAGGTCCATAAATAAAAGTGATGGGTATATTAAAGGTGTAATTACCTTTGACTAACTTAATAAGGATATAAGGCAAGAGGGCCTGTATCATATAAAAACCTAAGGAGGATTTAAAGTGAAAAAATTTTTAGCGCTATCACTGGTTCTAATACTGGTGTTCTCATTAGCAGCTTGTGGTGGTTCAGAAGAGCCTAGTCCTGAGCCAGAAGCTCCAGCAGAAGAACCAGCCGAGAAACCAGCAGAAGAGCCAGCAGAAGAAGAGGAAGTTGAAGAAGTAGGTGGAGAGTCCTTTAAGATTGGTGTCGTTATACCATCAGGAGACCACGGATTTACTGGAGAGAGTGTTGCTCACGCTAAGATGGAAGCTGACGCTCTTATGGAAAAATACGACGGACTAGAAATCACTGTTAAAGATGGCCTTGAGGCTTCAGATCAAATTACATCCATTGAGAACCTACTTGCCGGTGGCGATGTGGATCTGATTATGCTTTGGCCCATGGAGGGTGAAGCCCTTAGAAGTGCTGCCCAGAGTATTATCGATGCCGGTATTGAGCTGGTAGTCTACGATAGACTAATTGATGATTTCGAAGGTCTAGTTGGCGAAATCATGGGTGATAACTATGGTATTGCCGAGCTTATGGGTGAGTATATCAACGACTTCTACGCAGACTATGACAGTGTCAAGTATCTAAGGTTCGTTGGTGATAGTTCAACTGTAACCGCCCAAAGAAGCGACGGTATGGACGCTGTAATCGACGATAAGTTTGAGCAAGTAGCCAATACCTTTGTTACTGATTGGTCAACCGAAAAAGCCCAGCAGGAAATGGAAAACTGGCTAAATTCAAAGTCTGTTGAAGAAATTGAAGAGCTAGACCTTATTGTTACCCACGACGACGAGGTTGTAGATGGTGTAATGAATGCCATTGAAGGCTATACAGGCGACGCGAAAATCAACATTAAGCTTATGACCTCTGTAGGTGGACGTGAGGATACCCTGGTTAAATTTGAAAACACCGATACAGACATCAAGTTTACAACCTTCTACTTTGCACCAGCCTTTATTAGAGAGGCTCTAAGACTCTCTGTAACCCACCTATACGGTGAAGAATATGATGGTGCAGTTCTTAAAGACGGTCAGTATCTGATTCCATCCTTCTCAATCAGTAATGCTGGTGAAGCAGACTACGACTTTGATGCCTACAGGGCCAGTGATATCTACGAAGAAAGATATTCTATAGGTAATTTTTAGGCCTACTAGTGACAATGAACCGATTCTTTTGGGTCGGTTCATTGTTTACATACGTATTTAAAGGGGTGAGTAGATGCTGGTAGAAATGAAAGGAATAGTTAAGGACTTTGGGCCAGTAAGAGCTCTTGATAGGGTAGATTTTGAAATTGATAGTGGAGAAATAGTGGGCCTTGTTGGTGAGAATGGTGCGGGTAAGTCGACCCTAATGAATATTCTGGCGGGAACCTATGACCCTACAGAGGGTGGTATTTTTATCAATGGTGAAGAGATTCAGATTTCAAATATCAGGGTGGCTAACCAACATGGAATTAGGTTCATTCACCAGGAACTTAACCTGTGCAATGACCTTAGGGTCTTTGAAAACATGTTTCTAGGGGAAGAATTAAGCAGGCAGGCTCTACTACTTGATAAAAAAGAAATGATAAAGCAGTGCCAGGAGGTTTTTTCCCGCATGAAGGTAGATATAGACCCCACTACCATAACTGGTAACCTTCAAGCGGCTGATAAGCAGCTGGTGGAAATTGCCAAGTCTCTGCTTTTTAAATCAGAGCTAATAATCATGGATGAGCCATCCACTGCCTTAACAACAGAGGAAATTTATAATTTATTTGAAATTATGCGGGAGCTTGAAAAACAGGGCGTGAGTTTTATTTACATATCCCACAAGATGCCAGAGCTATTTGAAATCTGCGAAAAATACTATGTCCTCAGGGACGGCAAGCTGGTATCCAAGGGAAGCTTTATAGATATTGATGAAGACAAGTTAACAGAGATGATGATAGGAAGATATCTCCTCGAGGACGACTTTTCAAGCTATGTAAATCACTGTGGTGAAGAAATAGCCCTATCGGTCCAAAATTTGTCGGGTAAGAACTTTAGGGATATTAGCTTTGATCTTCACAGGGGTGAGATCCTAGCAATAACAGGACTCCAGGGTAGCGGTAGAGAGGCCCTGGCAGATGCTCTTTTTGGTGAGGAGAGCTTTACTGGTAGAATTCTCGTTGGAGACAGCGAGATAAAACCAGGTTCTAGTGTTAGAAGCTTTATGAAAAGGGGAATTGGCCTTGTTCCCAGGATGAGAAAGGAAAGAGGTATTCATAATGACCTTTCCATCCTAGACAATTTTAATATGGCATATTTAAATTCTAAGTTTAAAAAGCTGCTAATACCCTCTAAAGAAGTTGAGAAGAATTATAATTTCCATAAAGATTCCCTAAGTATTAGATCCGCAAATCCAAGAAATGTAATCACCTCTCTATCAGGGGGTAACCAGCAGAAGGTTATTCTTGGAAAATGGCTAGAGGCCGACGCCGATGTACTACTTTTTGATAACCCCACCCAGGGAATAGATGTGGGTGCAAAATTTGAAATATATCACTTGATTTTAAGACTGGCAGAAGCAGGCAAGGCTGTTATAGTCTTTTCTGCAGAGTTTCCTGAAATACAGAAGTTGGCAGGAAAGTGTCTAGTACTTTACCAGGGTGAAGTAAATGGTGTTTTAGATAGAGACCAGCTGACGGAGAAAAATGTTATGTATTATTCTACGGGTGGAAATGTGGAGGTTGAAGATTATGCCTAAAACCAGTACCAAGGAAAAAAAGACTATTTCAATTAAAGATATTTTCAAATTACTAATTTCCGAATATAGTTTTGTGCTCTCCTTTATCCTACTAGTTATTATTGCTGCATCGGTCAATAAGAATTTTTTTACCTGGACAAATATCTCCAACATATTTGTTCAGAGTTCCATGATAGGACTAATATCTATGGGGATGAGCATGGTTATCTCTGCAGGGCAAATTGATATCTCAGTGGGTTCCCAGGTAGCCATAATAGGTGGCTTTGGTATTTTGGTTCTGAATAAAACCGGCAGTCCCTGGCTCATGCTGCTTTTTTGTATAGCCTTTGGAATTGTAATTGGAACCACCAATGGGCTACTTATCACCAAGGGGGGGATGCCCGCCATGGTAGCTACAATGGCCATGATGGGTGCCTGCCGCTCCATAATCAATCACTTTGGTTCCGGAGGACCATTTACGGTGGACAGGGAGCTCTTTAACCAGTTTAGACAGCTGGCAGTGGGTGGAGTTCAGCTTGGTCCCAAATTTAAAATACCTTATCTCATGATAATTTTTATAGTTGCAACTATAATCTTTGACATAATAATGAAGCATACCAAGCTTGGAAAACATATTTATGCTATAGGAAGCAATGAGACTTCTGCTAGACTATCAGGCGTAAATGTGGATCTTGTAAAAACCCTTACCTTTACAATTACTGGCATTATGTGTGGATTGGCAGCTGTGGTCTACGCTTCCAGGATGACAGCAGTAGCTGCAGCCAGTGCGGCTGTAGGCTATGAGATGGAAACCATAGCTGCAGTAGCAATTGGAGGCACAGCTATGAGTGGCGGGCGAGGAAAGATTATTGGTACCTTTACAGGTGTTATTATGTTTAAAATGATCAGCAATATCCTTACTGCTGCCGATGTGTCTACCTTCCTAAACGGTGCCATAAGTGGTGCCATAATCGTTGTTGCTGTACTAATGCAAAACTTTCAAAATAGAAGAAGATTCGGTTAGTTATCAACTGGGAAAGGAAGCAGACATGATAAAAATTGGAATTATAGGTTGTGGAAAGATAGCTCAGGTTAGACATATACCCGAATATGCTGAAAATCTCAGCTGTGAACTGGTGGCCTTCTACAATAGGACCTTTTATGAAGCCCAGAAGTGTGCTGATAAGTATGGTGGCAAGGCCTACGAAAGCATCGAGGCCCTTCTGGCCTCGGATGTGGATGCAGTCAGTGTTTGTGTTCCAAACTACCTCCACGCCCAGGTCACCCTCCAGGCGCTAGAAGCAGGTAAGCATGTACTTTGCGAGAAGCCCATGGCTTCCAATCTAGAGGATGCCCAGGCCATGGTAGATAGTGCAAAAAAAGCAGGAAAGATTCTTATGATAGGTCAAAACCAGAGGCTGGCCAAAGCCCATGCCCAGGCAAGAAAGATAATACTGTCTGGGGAGATGGGCCAGGTTATTTCCTTTAAGACCTCCTTCTGCCATCCGGGTCCCGAGGGATGGACTGGCCTTAAGAACTCCTGGTTTTTTGATAAAAAAATTGCCAATTTTGGTGCTATGGCAGACCTGGGAGTTCATAAAACCGACGCCCTACAGTATATTACTGGTCTAAAGATAAGCAAGACCTTTGCCCAGCTAGAAACCCTTAATAAAAAGGACTCAGCGGGTAATCCTATATCTGTAGACGATAATGCCTATGCAATCTACACCCTGGAGAATGGAGCCCTTGGCACCATGCATGTGGGTTGGACAAACTATGGCAAGGAGGATAATTCCACCAAGATTTATCTAGAGGGTGGTGTAATCCGCTGCTATGATGATGAGAGATATTCCCTTATTGTGGAAAAAAGTGATGGATCAAACATCTTTTACGAGCTGGACCTACTGACTTCAAATAAGGAGCAGACCACTGGGGGCAGGACTTCCACAGGGGTAATAGATGAGTTTATAAGCAGTATTCTGGAAAATAGGGAGTCAATAATTAGCGGCGAGAGCGTTCTTCATACCATGAAGGTGATTTTTGCCAATGAAGAGTCTGCCAGGACAAAGAGCATTATAGAGATAGACTAGGAGGTTTCTGTGAAAAGACCTATAACAATAACCACTGGGCAGTATGGAGACCTTAGCCTGGAAGAACTCTGCAAAGAGGTCAGTGAAATCGGTTATGAAGGCATTGAGGTAGCAGCCCATGCCCATGTGGACGTGGAGAGAATTCTAGAGGATGAAGAGTATTTTCTGTGGTTCCAGTCGGTTTTAGACCGCTATAATTTAAAGGTTTGGGCCCTGGGAGCCCATCTTTATGGCCAGTGTGTTGGCGATAGGTGGGATGAGAGACTGGATAATTTTGCCCCATCGGAACTAGCGGGTAAACCTGAGGAAATCCGCCAGTGGGGAATAGGGCAGATGAAGCTGGTAGCTAGAGCTGCAAAAAAGCTTGGGGTAGAGGTGGTAACCGGATTTACCGGTTCTCCTATCTGGGCCTACTGGTACTCCTTTCCCCAAACCACCGAAGCCATGATAGAGGAGGGTTTCCAGGAAATTAAAAGGCTTTGGACACCAATTTTTGACGAGTTTGACCAGTGTGGCGTCAAGTTTGCCCTGGAAGTTCATCCTACTGAAATTGCCTTTGACTACTACTCTACTAAAAGACTCTTTGAGACCTTTGATAATAGAAGTACCCTAGGCCTTAACTTTGACCCCTCCCACCTGGTCTGGCAGGGCATAAATCCCAATATTTTCATCAGGGATTTTAGCGACCGGATTTACCATGTCCATATGAAGGATGTAAAGCTTAGTCTAGATGGAAGGGCGGGAATCCTGGGAAGCCATATTGAGTTTGGCGACACCCGCAGGGGCTGGAACTTCGTATCCCTGGGCCACGGCGATGTGGACTTTGATGGCATAATCAGAGAGCTAAACCAAATCTCCTATGGGGGGCCTCTTTCCGTAGAGTGGGAAGACAGCGGCATGGATAGACTCTTTGGCGCCAGGGAGGCCTTTGAGTTTACCAAAAAAATAAACTTCTACCCCTCAAGAGTTAGCTTTGACTCAGCCCTAAAAGCAGGTGAGTAGTGGTGGGAGACTTTCTTCTGGCTCTTGATATAGGTGGCTCCAAGCTTATGGTGGCTCTTATGGACCAGGAAGGTAGAATCCACGACTGGCTAAAGAAGGAATGGGCCATTTACTCTGAGGAAGAGCTCATTTATAATCTAGTCTCAACAACTAGAGAATTACTAGCCGGCCATAGGGAAAAGAAGTTTTCAGCCCTTGGAGTGACAATTCCAGGTCTAGCAGACCCAGGAAGGGGGCTGTGGATAGAGGCTGTTTTCTCAGGTCTTGGAAATATTAGGATAAAGGAAATCCTGGAGGAAGAGTTTAATCTTCCTGTCTATGTTGACAATGATGGCCAGGCCTGCGCCCTAGCTGAAAAGGTCTTTGGCAGATGCCAGAATAACAGTGACTTTTTATATCTTACTGTATCCAATGGCGTGGGCGGAGGAATTTTTGTGAACAATAGCCTTTATTATGGAGGCTATGGCAGTGCTGGAGAGATCGGACACATTGTGGTGGAAGAAAAGGGAAGGCTCTGCGGCTGTGGTTCCAGGGGCTGCCTAGAGATGTACGCCTCGGGACCAGGTATAGTAAAGAACTATCTGAAATTAGCAGGAGATGCTGGGAGTAATGATGGCCTTGACGCAAGGACCCTAGCCCAGCTAGCTAGAGGGGGAAATAGCTTAGCACTAAAGACCTATGAACAAGAAGGCTCCTACCTAGCCAAGGCTCTGGCCAGCGCTGTAAATCTTCTAAATCCCCAGAAGATAGTGGTTGGGGGAGGGGTTTCCCAGTCCTTTGATCTCTTTGAAAATAGCCTTAGAAAAGAACTCAGCGGCCTTATTTATAGGAAGGCCAATGAAAAACTCCTGGTGGAGGCTTCGGATTTTGGCCAGAATGGCGGCCTCTATGGAGCTGCAGCCCTGGCAGTCTGCGGGCCAAGTGGGAGATTTAACTGGGGCAAGCTAGCCCAAATCTAGCAAGTTTAAGTGGGTCCTTATTTTAAATAGGACTCACTTTTTTTACATTAATATATTACTGGCCTTGGGAAGGGCCATTTGTCCTGTGATATAATGGTGTAAATTTGCTAGGCCAAGATTTTCGCTTTAAGCCGTATTTTAGCCCAGGAGAACTGTGATGGATAAGGTAAAAAGTAAATTAGGGCAGGGCCCCTATCTTCTGATTAAAAGAGAGGATAGGATCCTTTGGTCCAGCCAAGAACTTCCCCCTATAATTGAGGAGATGCTAGAGGCTGGGGAATTAAAGGAAGGCAGGATAGATATTTTTACTAGGGAGTACAGGTGCCTTGTTTTTGAGCTGGATTTTTTAGAGGCCCAGCTCCTGGTTTTAGAGGATAGAAAATCCAACCTAGTCCTTGCCTATGAAAGGATAATTGAAGCCTTGAATGATGGGGTACTTTTAACCGACAGCGGGGGAAGGATCCTGGTCTACAACAGGGCCATGGAGGAGCTGGAAAGAAAAAACAAAGAGGATATGCTGGGTAAAAACATCTGGGAGGCCTATGGCTATAATGATCCGGAGAAATCCGAGCATATGATGGTGCAAAGGAGCGGTGAGGCCATTCTTGAAAAATACAGTGCCCACGCCTACAGTGGGGGAACCCCCATCTACAAGTCCTATAGCACAGTCCCAATTAAAAATGAAGAGGGGGTCTGGGGAGTCTATTCTATAAGCAAGGATGAGTCCAAACTCAGAGCCCTGCTGACAGAAATAAGTGAACTTAGAAGGCAGTTTAGCCAAATTAAGGGGCCCGATAAAAGGCTGAGAAAAAGTGGCACCAGGTATGGCTTTTCAGATATTGTGGGATCTAGCCAAGCCATTAAAAAACTCATAAAGGAGGCCCAGTCCCTGGCCTGGCTGGATAATAGCATCCTACTTGTAGGGGATACAGGGACCGGTAAGGAGGTCTTTGCCCAGAGTATTCACAACTTTGGTAAGCGCAGGGAGGAGCCCTTTATAGCTATTAACTGCTCAGCTATTCCAGAGAATCTTTTAGAAAGCATCCTCTTTGGTTCGGTCAAGGGGGCCTATACAGGGGCTCTAGACAGCGCTGGACTTTTTGAAGAGGCAGGGCAGGGGACAATTTTTCTAGATGAAATAAATTCCATGTCTCAGGCTATGCAGACCAAGCTCCTCAGGGTTCTCCAGGAAAAAACTGCCAGAAGACTGGGGGCAAATAAGTCCTATGAAATCAGCTGCAGGGTACTGTCAGCCATGAATGAGGACCCCTACAGGCTCATTGAAAAGAAAAAACTTAGGCAGGACCTCTTTTATAGGATAGCCGGCTACAATCTCTATATTCCAAGGCTTGTAGATAGGGAAGATGATATCTTTGAACTTGCTGATCACTTTATTCATAATAATAATACCAGGATGAATAGGGAGGTAAAAACCATAGACTTTGAGCTAAGAGAACTTATGAAAAGCCATGGCTGGCCAGGCAATGTCAGAGAACTCTCCCACTTTATTGAGAGTCTAATGATTAATTCCGACCAGGGGGAGACTGTCCTCGGAGTAAAAAACATCCCTGACTATATTAAAAACATCATGAATATAGACATTGAAAGCCAGCCAGGGGAGCCAGGGGATTTAAATCTTCAGGAGAGACTGGACCTTATGGAGAGAAGGATAATTCTAGAGGAACTGGAAAAACACCTGTGGAATGTTAAAAGGACTGCCCAGGTACTGGGCTTAACCAGGCAGAGCATGGTCTACAGGATGAGAAAGCTGGGGATTCATAGACCCGAATAGTGCTTCAAAATGAAACACTCTGTTTTATTTTAATTTGGCCTTAGAAAAGAACTGCTTGAAAATAAAGCACTATTTTCATAGAACTAGTTTAAGGGGAAAAAGCATAGCATGGACTATGCTTTTTTTCTGTAAAGTTGGCATCTATCTTGCTTTATCTATCATCTAGAGAAGCCTAGAGATGTTATACTGGTTATAGAAAGCTTGTGGACTATATAAGGCTGATAAGGAGTTAGGAATATTTATGAAAGCAACACTGGTAATAAGAAATATTGACAATCTAATTACTCTAAGGGGTGAAAACAAGGCGCGCAGGGGAGCTTCTCAAGCTGAAATTGGCCTTATAGAGAATGGTATCTTGGCTGTGGCGGATGAGAGAATAATCTATGTGGGAGAAGGAGACCTACCAGGACATATAGAGGTAGACGAAAAGACACTATTTATTGATGGCAGGGGAAAGCTTGTAAGCCCAGGACTAATTGATTGCCACACCCATCTAGTCCATGGGGGTAGTAGGGAAAATGAGTTTAGGCAGAAGCTTGAAGGAGTGGCCTATCTGGATATATTAGCCTCGGGAGGAGGAATCCATTCCACTGTTAGGGCTACAAGAAAGGCTAGTGCAGAGGAGCTCTATGACAAGGCTAAAAAGAGCCTGGATATCATGAAGAGCTTTGGCGTAACTACGGTGGAGGCCAAGTCTGGCTATGGCATTGGAGACTTTGATACCGAAATAAGGCAGATGGAGGTTGCAAAGAAACTTAACGACCAGGAGGATCTAGATCTTGTATCCACCTTTATGGGAGCCCACGCTGTACCCCAGGAGTTTGAAGGAAGATCCGATGAATTTGTCGATGTGCTGGTAGATGAGATTCTTCCCCTGGTAGCAGAGAGAAAGCTTGCAAAATTTAATGATGTCTTCTGCGAAGAGGGTGTTTTCACAGTTGAGCAGTCTAGAAGGATACTGGAGGCTGGAAAAAAGCTTGGTCTTATACCCAAACTCCACGCCGATGAAATAGTAGATCTAGGGGGAGGAGAGCTGGCTGCCGATGTGGGCTGTATTTCCGCAGAGCACCTAATGGCTGTAAATGATAGGAGTATTTCACGCCTTGCTGAAGAGGGGGTGGTGGCGGTACTCCTGCCGGGAACCAGCTTTAACCTCCAGTCCAGTAGGGTTGCACCCGCTAGGAAGATGATAGAAAGAAGGGTCCCCATAGCTATATCTACAGACTATAATCCTGGGTCCTGTCCCAGTGAAAACCTGCAGTTTATGATGAGTCTAGGGTCGCTACTTCTTAAGATGACCCCCGATGAGGTAATCACAGCAGTGACGATAAATGCAGCTGCAGCCCTGGGTCTTGAAGGGGATAGAGGATCTCTAGTGGAGGGAAAACTAGCAGATATTGCTATCTTTGATGTACCAAACCTCGAGTATATGGTCTATCATTTTGGGATAAACCATACTGATAAAGTGATTAAAAAAGGAAAAGTAATTTTTGAAAAATAGGAGGGATGAATGTATACAAACAAGGACATAGATGGGGCTATGAAGATAAAACTAGACAAGTATCTTCCTGAGCCCATCGAGTTTGAAAAGGGAATAAGAAGGGCCCCTAAAAGGGACCTGACCCTGACCCAGGCAGAAATTGAAGTAGCCTTAAAGAACGCCCTTAGGTATATTCCTGAGGAGTTCCACGAGGAGATCGCTCCTGAATTCTTAGAAGAGCTCTATAGCATGGGTAGGATCTATGGCTATAGGTATAGACCTAAGAACTATATCTACGGTAAGCCACTAGATGACTATAAGGGAAGGTGTATTGAGGGCAAGGCCTTCCAGGTAATGATTGATAACAATCTCTCCTTTGACATAGCCCTTTATCCCTATGAGCTAGTTACCTATGGAGAAACTGGCCAGGTCTTTCAGAACTGGATGCAGTACAATCTTACTATGAAGTATCTAGAGGAGCTCACCGATGAGCAGACCCTAGTAATAGAATCGGGCCATCCCCTAGGACTCTTTAGATCCCACAAAATGAGCCCAAGGGTAATTATCACCAACGCCCTAATGGTGGGTATGTTTGATGACCAGGAGCACTGGGCCAAGGCCCAGGCCATGGGTGTTGCAAACTACGGACAAATGACAGCCGGTGGCTGGATGTATATTGGGCCCCAAGGCATAGTCCATGGCACCTTCAACACCGTACTTAATGCAGCCAGGATGAAGCTGGGTGTTGCTGAGGATGGAGACCTTACGGGCCATATGTTTGTATCCTCTGGTCTAGGGGGAATGAGTGGTGCTCAGGGTAAGGCTGCCAAGATAGCCGGTGGAGTTGGTATCATCGCAGAGGTGGATATCTCAAGGATCAACACCAGACTTGAACAGGGCTGGGTTGATCTGGTCTTTGATGACCTAGCTGAGCTTTTTGAGACTGCCCATAAAGCCATGGAGGACAAAAAGGCAACGGCCCTGGCCTACCATGGAAATATAGTAGACCTACTGGAATACGCCCTCGAAAACAAGATCCATATCGAGCTTCTATCGGACCAGACCTCCTGCCACGCCGTCTATGACGGAGGCTACTGTCCCCAGGGTCTAAGTTTTGAGGAGAGGACCAGGATGCTCTATGAGGACAAGGAGGGCTTTAAGAAGCTTGTTGATAAGACCTTGGTTCACCACTTTAAACTTATTAAGGAGCTTACTGCCAGGGGAACCTATTTCTTTGACTATGGCAACGCCTTTCTAAAGTCCATCTATGATGCGGGAGTGATGGAAATTTCTAAGAATGGCTATGATGACACAGATGGCTTTATCTTCCCCTCCTATGTGGAGGATATAATGGGCCCCATGCTCTTTGACTATGGCTATGGTCCCTTTAGATGGGTCTGCCTCAGTGGTGAGCATGAAGACCTGATAAAAACCGATAAAGCAGCTATGTCCATCATCGACCCCACCAGAAGGGGCCAGGACAGGGATAACTACAACTGGATCAAGGACGCTGAAGAAAATGCTCTAGTAGTAGGGACCCAGGCTAGAATTCTCTACCAGGATGCCGAGGGTAGACTGGAAATTGCCCTTAAATTTAACAAGATGGTCAGGGATGGAGAAGTAGGACCTATCATGCTGGGTAGAGACCACCACGACGTATCGGGAACAGACAGTCCCTTTAGAGAAACAGCCAATATCAAGGATGGCAGTAACGTCATGGCTGATATGGCAACCCAGTGCTTTGCAGGTAATGCGGCCAGGGGAATGAGCCTAATTGCCCTTCATAACGGTGGGGGAGTTGGTATAGGCAAGTCCATTAATGGTGGTTTTGGTATGGTGCTGGATGGTAGCGAAAGAGTGGATGCAATCCTAAGCATGGCCATGCCCTGGGACGTTATGGGGGGAGTTGCAAGAAGAGCCTGGGCAAGAAACGAAAACTCAATAGAGACCTCAATTAAGTACAACTACAACAATGAAAAGACGGACCATATTACAATACCCTATGTTGCCAGTGAGGAACTGGTAAAAAGGCTAGTGGAAGATAGATAGGGGCTGGGGACCATGTCCCCAAGCCCTTATTTCAGTAGAAGAAATTAAACCCTAGGGTTTAAATATTATAAATAAAGGAGAAAAAAAAGCTAACAAATCCTGTTTTAATTGCCGTTGTTGTGATGTCACTACTCTGTCTTTTAAAAATCAATGTGCTTATCTCCATTCTTATTTCAGCTGTCGTCGGTGGTCTGGTTGCAGGCATGCCCCTAGGTGATATTATGGCAACCCTGGTAGGTGGAATGGGAGGTCAGTCGGACACAGCCCTTTCCTATATACTCCTTGGTGCTCTAGCCATGGCTATCAGCCACACAGGGGTAACAGATATCCTAGTTAGAGGGATTGGCTCTTTTATAAGTGATAAAAGAAAGACCTTTATCTTGACTATAGCGGCAATAGCCTCTCTATCACAGAATCTAATACCAGTGCATATAGCCTTTATCCCCATACTGATCCCACCACTACTGGGGCTTATGAATAAACTCAAGATCGATAGAAGGGCAGTAGCCTGTGCCTTGACCTTTGGTCTTAAGGCCCCCTATGTGACCCTGCCTGTTGGCTTTGGTCTAATCTTCCACGGAATAGTTGCAGATTCACTTAGTGACAATGGCGTTGCCATGATAGATACCCAGGTGTGGAAGGCCCTATGGCTTCCAGGGCTTGGTATGCTAGTGGGTCTTCTGATTGCAGTATTTGTTACCTATACTAAGACAAGAGACTATCAGGACATAGCTATAGCAGGTCCTGAGAGGAGTGAAGAGACAACCATGGGACTGCCCCAGTGGGGAGCCCTGATAGCAGCAGTAGCTGCCTTTGCTATCCAGCTACTTACTGGATCTCTTCCCCTAGGGGCTCTTGTTGGTCTTATATTAATGGTAGTTTTTGGATCCTTTAAATTATCAGAACTTGATGATATGATGTCTGGGGGAATTGGCCTAATGGGCTTTATAGCCTTTGTTATGCTGGTTGCTTCTGGCTTTGGTGCAGTCATTAGGGCAACCGGGGGAGTGGACGCCCTGGTACTAGCTTCAGCTGAAATGATGGCAGGTAGCAAGCTCATTGCTGCAACAATTATGCTTCTAATTGGACTACTTATAACCATGGGAATTGGAACTTCCTTTGGTACCATTCCAATTATTGCAACAATCTTTGTTCCTCTTGGAGTCCAGCTAGGCTTTAGCCCCATGGCTATAGCTTCCCTGGTAGGAGTTGCCGGAGCCCTAGGTGACGCTGGTTCTCCCGTTTCAGACTCTACCCTGGGTCCAACCTCGGGACTAAATGCCGATGGACAACACGACCATATCTGGGACACCTGTGTTCCAACCTTTATTCACTTTAACATTCCGCTGATCATCTTTGGTATAATTGCGGCAATGATACTTTAAAAAAATGGAGGCACTATACTATGCAGTATATTGAAATTGACGGACAGCATCTGGATTTAGAACAGTTTATTCAGGTTACAAGATATAATAAAGAGGTTAGACTGGGCCAGGAGGCCATAGAAAAAATCAACAGGTCCAGGGACTTTGTCGATAGGCTGGTTAGGGAAGAGAGGGTGGTCTACGGAATAACCACTGGTTTTGGTAAATTCTCCAATGTAACAATCAAGGAGGAGGATACCAAGGCCCTTCAAAGAAACCTAATTATCAGCCACGCCTGCGGAGTAGGTGAGCCCCTGGAGGAGGATATAGTTAGGGGAGTTATGCTCCTTAGGGTCAATGCCCTGTCCAATGGGAATTCAGGAATCAGGCTATCTACCATTATGACCCTTATTGATATGCTTAACAGGGGTGTCCACCCAGTAATACCAGAAAAGGGATCCCTGGGAGCAAGTGGAGACCTAGCCCCCCTAGCCCATATGGTTCTAACCATGATCGGCGAGGGTGAGGCGGTTTACCAGGGTGAGAGAATGGCTTCCAAGGCTGCCATGGAGAAGGCGGGTATAGATATAATTGAGCTGACCTCCAAGGAGGGCCTGGCCCTTATAAATGGTACCCAGGTCATGACCTCAATAGGGGCCCATACTGTGTATGACGGCCTGAACCTAAGTAAAACTGCTGATATAGTAACAGCCCTGACCATGGAAGCTCTAAATGGTATTACAACAGCCTATGACAGGAAGGTCCATGAATCTAGAGGTCACAAGGGCCAGATAGACGCGGCTTCCAACGTCCTTAGAATCCTGGAAGGCAGCAAGAATACAAGCCTTCAAGGAGAACTCAGGGTCCAGGATGCCTACTCTTTGAGATGTGCTCCCCAGATTCACGGAGCCTCCAAGGACGCTCTAGACTATGTGAAGACCAAGGTTGAGATCGAGATGAATGCCGTAACTGACAATCCCATTATCTTTAATGATGAAGAAGAGGTGATTTCCGGTGGTAACTTCCACGGTCAACCAGTGGCCCTAGCCTTTGACTTTTTAGGCATTGCCCTAGCAGAAATTGCCAATGTATCAGAAAGAAGACTGGAGAGGCTAGTCAACTCTGCCCTTAGCGAAGGCTTGCCAGCCTTTTTAACTGAGTATGGTGGGGTTAATTCTGGCTTTATGATTGTCCAGTATGCTTCCGCAGCCCTGGTATCGGAAAACAAGGTCCTGGCCCATCCTGCCAGCGTGGATTCCATACCCTCCTCGGCTAACCAGGAAGACCATGTGTCCATGGGGACCATTGCAGCCAGGAAGGCCAGGGAAATTATGGGAAATGTCAGAAAGGTGCTTGCCATGGAGCTCATGGCGGCAGCCCAGGGAGTTGATCTTCGGGGAGACAAGGGTCTGGGCAGAGGTAGCCAGATAGCCTATGATTTAGTAAGAGAAAAGGTTGAGCAAATCTTTGAAGACGTGGTTATGTATAAAGGCATCAATGCCTGTGAAGAGCTTATTAAAAGTAATGTCATAGTTGCTAAAGTTGAAGAAGCTCTAGGAGAAATCCTCTAATTTATAGAGGGGCCCCTGGCAAGACCAGGGTTTTTTTTATGCCTAGAAAGACTGAAACTTTGTGATTAGGGAGGTTTTTTCTAGTTTTAAGGGGAAAATCCAGTGTTTTTCTCAAGGAAACTACTAGAAAGGACTTATTAAAAGTTTAACATAAGACTTTTTAGTATAATCATTGGAACACAAAATATCTCTAAATAGAGGAGGTGGCCAGACTTGAGAAATTATCCCTTCTTTTTTAACCTAGAGGAACACTGGATCAAGGTACCCTATACCAATCTTAAAAGAAGGGTCAGGGTTCTGCTTCCTAGAAACTACCATAGACGTAGGGAGAGTTTTCCTGTGGTCTATATGCAGGATGGGCAAAACATCTTTTTTGACAATGAGTCCTATTCCAAATATTCCTGGAGGGTAATCCAGACCCTCAGACGCTATAGAAATCTTCCTGATTTAATTGTGGTAGCAATAGATAATTTTGGAGATGATAGAAGCAATGAGTACTCACCCTGGAGACTTTCCTCCAGCCCCTATCCCGAGGACTGGAACCAGGGAGGCTATGGCCAGGCCTATGCAAGCTTTCTGCTAGAGGAAGTAAAACCCTATATAGATGAGCGCTATAGGACAAGGCCCCAAAGGGAGTACACAGCAGTCTGCGGAAGCTCTCTAGGGGCGAATATTTCAGCTTATATTGGAGTTAATTATCCAGATATAGTAGGTAGGCTGGGGATTTTCTCCCTGGCCAGCTGGATAAGTAAAGAGGATTTTAAGGGGCTATTTGAAAGGGATCTAGACAAGGAGCAGAAGATATATATTCAGGTTGGCACAGAGGAAGGCTATGGGGAAGATAGAAGGCTCAGCAGACTTACTTTAAACCAGGCCTATATAGACTCTAGCCTAGATTACCATCAAGCCCTGATAAGGGGCGGCCTTCCCATTGAAAATATAAAATTAGAAATAATAGCAGGAGCAAGACATGAGGAGAAAGCCTGGGCCAGAGCTTTTTCTTCCTGCCTTGAATTTCTCAGTGAGGGCTGGTAGGAGAAGCTTCAATTTATCTGGCAGCTACCACTTCCAATTCACTGCTATAAGTAAAAGGGGGTTGGAATGAACTTTATACTAATATCACCCTATTTTCCCCATAATTTTCAGCTTTTTGCAACTAGGTTAAGGGAACATGGAGTCAGGGTCCTGGGCATAGGCTCGGAGCCCTACCATCAGCTGGGGGAAAGACTCCATGGTAGTTTGGCTGAGTATTATCAAGTAGGTAACATGGAGGACTGGCAGGAAGTAGCCAGGGCGGTGGCATATTTTTATTCTAAATACGGCAAGATAGATAGGCTGGAATCCAATAATGAGTACTGGCTAGAACTTGATGCCTACCTGAGGACAGAATTCAATATTCCTGGGCTAAAAAGTGAAGAGCTTAAGGATGTCAAGTACAAATCTAGGATGAAGGAGCTCTTTAGGGAAGCTGGAGCCCCAGTGGTTGATGGTTACCTGGTTAATAATCTAAAGGAACTGAAAGCTCTTGAGGCAGACTTAACCTATCCTCTAGTAGCTAAGCCCGATAGTGGCGTGGGTACAGCGGCGACCTATAGACTGGATTCTAGGAAGGACCTTAAAAATTTTAAGGAGAAGTGGGATGGAAGCACGCCCTATTTCATTGAGAGTTTTGTAGAAAAGGCCCAGCTTTGTACCTATGATGGTCTTATAGATAGCCAGGGTAATATAGTCTTTGAAACTAGCTTCAACTACTCCCTCCCTACCCTGGATGTAATTGGTACTGATACAAGCATTTACTATATTGTGCAACCTGAAATAGATCCCAAGCTGAGGGATATAGGTAGAAGGATTATCAAGACCTTTGGCCATAGAGAGAGATTTTTTCACATTGAGTTCTTTAGGATGGAAGATGGATCCTATATAACCCTTGAGTATAATGGCAGGTTGGCTGGTGGTTTTACCATTGATGTCTATAACTTTGCCCACTCAATTGATCTATATGACGAGTATGCCAGGCTAGTAACCGGCAAAGGCTACAAGGGAAGCAGCTTAGACAGCCAGTATGCCTTGGGAATTGGTAGAAGGGGAGAGGATCAGCACTACAAAAATAATCTAGATGCAATCAGGGCCAGGTATGGCTCCTCTATTAAAATGATAGACGCTACCCCTCTGGCTTTTAGGGACCTACTAGGGGACACTTTTTTTATACTGGTTACTGATAAGGCGGAGGAGCTAGAGGAAATAGTTGAATTTGTATTGGAAGGCTAGGGTGTTTTTATGAAGGTGGAATATTTAAATCATTGGAGCAGTAGACTGGGAAGGCAGATGAGGCTCAATCGCTATGGCCACGGCGGCATGCCCTTTGTGGTCTTCCCTTCCTCGGGTGGCAGCCATAATGAGTATGCGGATTTTGGTATGATAGATGCCAGTAGAGAGTATATTGAAAGGGGACTTGTGCAATTTTTTACCCTATCAAGTATTGATAGCGAGAGCTGGCTTAGCTTTTACAAGAGCATGCATGACAGGGCCAGGGCCCACGAGGCCTATGATAGCTATGTAATAGATGAGGCTATTCCCTATATAAAGCATATGACAGGCTGGCGAGGGGCCCTGGGTGTTACAGGCTGTAGTATGGGTGCCTATCACAGTGTTAACTTCTACTTGCGTCACCCCGATGTCTTCCAGAGGGTGATTACCCTAAGTGGTATCTATGACGCCCATTATTTTGGTGGGGACTATGGGGGAGACCCTCTGGTCTTTAAGAACTCACCCAGTGAAGCCATCTGGTTTCAAGATGATGGCTGGTTTATAGATCATTATAGGAGGGCCAAGGTCATTATATGTACAGGCCAGGGTCCCTGGGAACAGGATGGCCTAGCCTCCTTCTATGAATTAAAAAAGGCCTTTGAACTAAAAAACCTACCGGGAAGCTTTGAGCTATGGGGCCATGATGTGGCCCATGACTGGCCCTGGTGGAGAAAACAAATGCCCTATTTTCTTTCCTGGCTCTTTAAATAGGCCTATCTTTAAGGGACTTTTATATAAAAAGGGCTATTTATACAATCTCCCTATCAGGAGCCCCTGGCTAGAGCAAGGCCTTAAGAAAATATCAAAACTATTTTGGAATCTTTAGATAGATACCCACAGGCCTGGGTAAATTTTAGGCAAGAGGAAGGCAGGTGGGTTATGACAAATTTTCATGGAAAAGATAACATATATGCTAAGGGGCTGGTGCTGAGGGTTAGAGATTTAGAAGTCTCGGAGAGTTTTTATAGGGATCTTCTGGGTTTTAGACTCTTAGCTAGGGAGGACTCCAGGGTCCTGCTCACAGCCGATGGGAAGAGTCCCATAATAACTTTGAAGAAAGAGGGGACTGTTTTAGCCAAGGCCCCAAGAAGAACTGGCCTCTATCATTTTGCTCTTTTACTACCCAGTGAGCTTGAGCTAGGGCTCTTCTTAAAGCAGCTGGTTAAGGCGCAATATCCCCTGGCTGGGGGATCCAATCATGGCGTTAGCCAGGCCATATACTTTGATGATCCCGATAGAAATGGCATAGAGGTCTATGCTGACCTGGACCCTGAAGACTGGGTAAGAAGAGATGATTCTATTGAGATGGTAACTCTTCCCCTGGACTACGAGAGACTCCTCAGCCTTGCCGGGGACCAGGACTGGCAGGGGATGCCTGAAAAGACAATTCTAGGCCATATGCACCTTCACGTTGCAGACCTGGAGGAGGCAAAGAAGTTTTATATTGATGGGCTTGGAATGGATTTAATCTTAGAGATGGGGGGCTCAGCAGTCTTTACCTCCAGCGCTGGCTACCACCACCATATAGCCTTTAATATTTGGGCAGGGAGAGGTGCAAAGCCTCTGGATGATAGTATGGCAGGTATGGACTATTATAGCCTAGAGTTTCCCTCTAGAAGGGTGATGGAGGAGAGACTGGAGAGGCTAAAAGCCCTGGGCTTTGCCTCCTTTGAAAGGGAGGGAAGGGTTTTTATAGAGGATCCTTCTAAAAACACCTTGGAGTTTATAGTAAGAGCTTAGATTCTAAAAAAGGTCTGGACAAGTTTCCCTTATCCAGGCTTTTTTATTGGCCTGACTAGCTGGGTTAGCCTCTAGGTCAAATTACATGTAAAGTAGGCTGTCTGGGTCTTTTGTTTAATAGGGACTAGATAATTATAGATTCAATATTTCTTAAAGGGGGACCAAGGCCTTAGAGCGAGGAAACTAATAGCCCCTAGCCTGAGGATAATAGTTGTTATATTTTAAGCAATAAGTCAAATAAAAACCAATCTATTATATAATTCTGTCGAAAAGGAAAAAAGATGCCTTTTTTTCCAGGGTATAATGGCCCTATCTGTCATATAAATTCTAAGGAGGTTATAGAATTAAGAAAAAAATAGGGCTCCTGCCAAAGCTTATAATTGCAATTATTTTAGGTATTATAGTTGGCATGGTGGCCCTAAGAGGTGTGGTGGCTCTGGCTGCTACCTTTAATAGTCTTTTTGGCAATTTTTTGGAATTTGCAATTCCCCTAATCATTATAGGTTTTGTAGCACCTGGTATAGGTGAACTTGGTCTTGGTGCTGGAAGGCTCCTGGCTATTACCACTGGTATAGCCTATGGCTCAACTATTTTTGCAGGTTCTCTTTCCTATTTCACATCATCACTGATATTCCCCAAATTCCTTGAAATAGGAAGTCTAGTTGTTGATTCCTTGGACCCTGAGGCAGGGCTTGTGGATGGTTTTTTCACAATAGATATGCCCCCGATCTTTGGTGTCATGACAGCCCTTTTAATTGCCTTTACACTGGGTCTGGGAATGGCCTCTATTAAAGGCGACGGACTAAAAAAAGTAGTAGGTGAGTTCCAAGAAATAATTGAACTGGTAATCAGCAAGATCATAATTCCCCTGCTGCCCTTCCATATTTTCGGTATATTTGCCAACATGACCTATGCAGGTCAGGTGGCTACAATCCTATCGGTTTTTGCCAAGGTCTTTGTGGTAATAATTCTCCTTCACTTTACTGTAATTTTAATTCAGTTTACAGTGGCGGGAGCTATTTCAGGACAAAACCCACTGAGGTCCATAAAAAATATGATTCCAGCCTATCTAACAGCTATTGGGACCCAGTCCTCTGCAGCTACTATACCTGTAACCCTAAGGCAGACCAAGCTTAATGGGGTAAGAGATGAGATAGCAGAGTTTGTAATTCCCCTTTGTGCAACTATTCACCTATCGGGAAGTACTATTACCCTGGTGGGATCATCCCTGGCAGTAATGATGCTAAACGGTATGGATTCCAGTTTTGGCCTCTACTTCCCCTTTATTCTAATGCTGGGTATCACCATGGTAGCGGCTCCAGGTGTTCCAGGTGGAGCAGTTATTGCAGCCCTTGGACTACTAGAGACAATGCTGGGCTTTCCCCAGGCCATGCTCTCACTTATGATAGCCCTCTATGTGGCCCAGGACAGCTTTGGTACCGCTTGTAACATTACAGGTGATGCTGCTATAGCCATGATAATGAATAAGGTTTCTAAGGAGGAAGTCTCAACTTCCTAATCTAATAGTTAGTTAAAGACAGGACTGGAAAAACCAGCCCTGTCTTTTTATTTTAAGGTTAGATAAAAAATTCTGGCTCTCTTCTTATTGAGCCATAGGTTTTAATAAATTTATCCAGAAAATCTAGGTGATCAGGGTGGCTGATTGTCTTGGCATTTTGTGGACAGTTTTTTATACACCTGCAGCACTTGATACACCTATCCAGGTCCAAATCCCTGTTATTAAGTCTACTCAGTGCTTCCCGGGGACAGCTTGTGGAACATAGACCACAATCTACGCAGCTATCCAGGGTCTCAATAGGGATGGTGTTGTAGGCCATAGGCTCTCTATAGGGCTGGTTTCCTGGCAGGAGGAGCTTATCATTTGGTCCCTTGTCTGCTAGCTTATCACTTATCCTATCGGCAAAGAGCCTAATTAAGCTAAGATCCTCCCCATCTGGCCTGCCGCTAGCCACCTCCTTTGTATAGGAGTGTTCGCCTATAAAGGCTGCTGCTGCAAGGGTGATAAAGCCTCTGTCTTCAAGGATATCTCTGAGCTCACCTAGGGCGTCATCATAGCTGCGATTACCATAGACAATGAGTAGGATTGCAGGTGTCTTATCGCCCCTTATCCTTCTAAGATAGCTTCCAAGAAAATCGGGAACTCTGCCGGCGTAAACAGGAAGAGCCACTAAAAGAAGGTCCTCCCTAGAAAAGACAGGTGTAGTTTTTCTAGCGCTAGTCATAGTAATATCATGGATAGTGACATCCCTTGCCAGTAAAGAGGCAAGGGTTTTTGAGATTTTTTCTGTAGTTCCTGTTGCACTAAAATAAAGTAGATTTAAATTTTTCATTGGCCTTATTCCTTACCTGTCTTTAGAATTTTTTCCTATATTTCTCTAGCTTGAGTATCCTTGCTCAATTAAAACTCAAGACATTCCACCAAGCTAAAAGACAACTAATAAAAAAAGTTTTTCCGGGAAATCTAGGGGGTAAATCTATTATATAGCAAGGACTTGAAAGGGGGGAGCCCATGAAAAAATTTGGGACAGGTCTATGGATTTTACTTGCTCTTTTACTTGTCCTCTCTTCCTGTGGAGAAAGTCCATCTAGCAGCAGTGAAGAGACCAGGGAAAATCTTCAAGGAGCAGGGGAGGAGGTTAAAGACTTAGCTGATAATAAGGAGGAGCCAGTGGTAGAAGTAGCCCAGAAGGATGGAGAGCTTGCCCCACTGGAAAGGCTCTATGAAGAGGTTAGAATTTCAGCCCAGGAGGCAGTGGAGATTTTTAAAAAGGAATTTCCCCAGGCTAGTATAAATGAAATAAAGCTTGAGAGAAAAAGCTCTGGCTACCAATATGAATTTGAGGGCCATGAGGGCACTAGCCAGTATGAACTTAAGATAGATGGGGCCAGTGGTGAGATTTTGGATAGGGATGTGGAAAAGGATGAGGAGCAAAGGGGAGATTTAAGAAAGCTGGATTTAAGCCCCATTGATGATTACCTCGAGGATGCCTTTGAGAAGCTTGGACCTGGCTTTTGGCTGGATGAGTGGGAACTTGAAGCCAAAAGAGGTTATATAAAATTCCAGCTAGAAGTAAAAAATAGTGAGGGCAGCAGGGTCAAATTTAAATATAACTATGAAAGTGGGGAGCTCCTTAATTAGAGCTCTCCATTCAAGTTTTATGCTGATCAAAGCCACAGGGATAAAAATATAGATTCTGTTGTAAATTAATTATTCTTTTTAGAAGATTATTCCTAGGCTAATGGAGGAAAATGATATAGAATAGTCCTAAGAAGATTTTTAAGGGCCCCTGGGGCTCTTATTATTATTGTAAAGGAAGAGCTATGAAGACTAACCAAATAATTGTACTTGTTTCTCTGCTTTTAACCCTCATCTCCTGGACCAGGGGAAGGACAAGAAAATCCATCTCTTCGATTTTTCTCCTTTTTGTTTTTGCTATTTTTGGAAACACACCCCTGGAGAAGGTTTTTAGCTTCCCCCTTTCACCTAGTTTTTCTGTAATTGCCCTGTCCTTTGTTTTTTCTCAAGGTATAGTTAATACAGGTCTAACAGAAAAACTCTTTGAACCTCTGATAGGTAAATACTCTTCTAACATCCACCAGTTTTTACTCTTCATGATTTTTGTAATTCTTATCCTGTCCTTTATAATACCCCAGCCCTTTTCCAGAGCCATCCTCATAGCCCTGGTCTATAAAAAGTATTTTGAGGAGCTAGGCTTGGGTGAGAAATCTAAAGAAGCCCTCTTGTTTTCTCTTTTTGCCTTTAGTGCTGTAATAAACACCATGTTTAAAGAGGCTGATATTATACTAAACAGGGCCATGATTATGATAAGCGGATTAGAAATTACAAATCTCCAGTGGATAAAATTTCTAACCCTTCCTGGCCTAGGACTCCTCATACTCATATATCTTGCACTTATATTTATTTTTAAAAGGGAGTTTTCTGACCTGGATCTAGGTAAGGAGCTAAAAGAAAAGCCAGGTCTTTCCAGGGGGGATGGCTTTAATCTTCTTATTATTTTAGCTACAACCCTCCTTTGGATGACCGAAGGCCTTCATGGAATTGGGGGGGTATATTTTTTACTGGCTGGGATAATCCTCATGTATAGCAGAAAGGTTCTGGAGGTCTCAGATCTCAAGTCACTAAATCCAGAGCTGCTAATCTTTTTAACTGCTGCTTTTTCCATAGGTAATGTCATGATGGGTAGCGGCATCGCCCAGGGACTTATGGATAGTTTTTCCCTGGCCTTGCCAGGAGAGCTTTCCTATGGATTTTTATTTACCATGATGGTTATCGCAATGCTAGTCCATATGGTGCTAGGCAGTGTTACCACTTCCCTTTCTGTGGCAATACCCAGTTTCTATGTCCTGACAAAGGGAGTGGTAAGCCCCCTTGTTATAAGCCTGATACTCTTTAGCTCCATGGCTAACCATTATATTCTGCCAATCCACCACGCCCTGATTTCTGTGGGTCTTGGAAATAGCTTTTATGGCAATAAACCAGTGATAAAACTAGGACTCATTACCGGTCTAATAACCTTTGTTGCCCTTTTTCTTTTCTATTTCCCCTGGTGGCAATTTTTAGGACTTATATAAATTAAAAGAGGGACTGGTTACAGTCCCTCTAAGTTTATTTAAAGAGCGATTCTAAAGCCACTGGATAGGCCTGCTTTGCTAGGTCTAAAACGGCCTTGGCATAGTCCTGGATTTCCTTTTGTGCATCCGAGGCTATCCTTTGCTGGATAAAGTGGGCTACAGATTGCAAGGAGGCAGTCCAGTACCAACGCACATACATACCGTAGGCTGGAAGAAAAAGCCTGGCCTGTTCAGCACAGATACCATCTTCCATGGCCTCTTCATAGAGTTTTAGCCCCTGCTCGGCTAGCTCCATAAGTCTTTTAGTATGTTTCTCTCCCAATTCCCATTCAATGGGCTGGCCACTTCCTTGCTTTGAATTTTCAGGAATACTCCTCCACTGGTCTTTTTCGGGGATATAAAAGACAGGGTCCTCTGTGATATACCTTCTTGATGACTCATTCCAGGCATTTAGGGGATCCCCAATGGCTTCCTGGTGGGAAGAGCCAACAATATACTTCCACCACTGCCGGGCTACCATAAGGGGAGCGTAGATCTCAAATTGCAGGACAGCATGTCTAAAGGGGGAGGTGTGGTCTTCTCTGGCCAGAAAGTCAATTAGCCTTTTGTCCCTGTCACTGAGCTCCTTGGATTCCTTGGCATAGGAAACCCTGGCAGCGTTGGCGATGGTCAAATCAGACCCCAGGCTATCAACCAGCCTCACATAGCCTTGGTCCAGTACTTTAATCATATTCATAACGCACTCCTTTATTCTCTTTGCTACCCTTATACCCCAGTGAGGGCCTTTGAAGATAAAGTAATTTTAAAATATCCAGGGCAAATAAAACTTGGTTAAGTAAGTGTAGCTATAGATGGAGTATAATAAAAAAACTTAAGAGTTTGTCTTAAAAGGCCTAGATAGGCTAAAGGAGCAAAATGTGGACTATATTGTTATAGCGGGACATTACTTTGAACTGGAGAGAAAAAGGATTAAAAATATCAACTTAAGGGTCTATCCCGCCCAGGGACGACTTTATGTATCAGCTCCTCTTGATACTAAAAAAGAAGATATAGTGGCCTTCCTGGAATCAAAGATAAGCTGGATAGAGGGTCATCTTGATAGAGCTTCACTCGGGGAGATGAAAGAAGAACTTAAATTTCTTCCTGGAGAGTGCCATAAATTTCTTGGCAAATCATATCTTCTTAAATCAGGTAAAAAGGATCTAAGGAGACCTGTAGAGCTTAGAGATGGGGGGATATATTTGAATCTAGGTGAGAAGAGTAGTGGAGAGAAAAACAAGACAGCTCTGGAGGCATTTTATAGGGAGGAGCTTAAAATTCTTCTCCAATCCCTTGTGGAAAAATGGGAGGAAAAACTGGGTCTAAGGGTAGAAGAGATTAGGATTAGAAAGATGAAGACCCGCTGGGGCAGTTGCAATGTCAGAGAAAGGAGAATCTGGATCAACCTAGAACTTATTAAGAAAGACCAGAAGCTTATTGAATATGTCCTAGTCCATGAAATGCTCCACCTGATAGAAAGGGGTCATAATAAAAGGTTCTACGCTCTAATGGACAGCTATCTACCCCAGTGGAGAGAGCTTAAAAAAATGCTCAAGTAGGATAGAGTGTAGAGTTTTTTTCAATTTGCTGATGAGTTAGGAGGGATGGAAAAGAGGAGTAATTGTCTGAAGAAAATAATTTAAATTGCTAATTGTATCCTTTTAATGATATAATTGAATCAATCAATTACATAGTTGAAAAGGAGGAATTATGTTTGCACTTATTAAACTTTCACCCGTAATTCTATTAGCTGGAATGATGATGATTAGTAACATAGGATTTCTTGGCTGGTTCGAACTCGACATACTTATAATTGCACCTATAGCTACAATCTTTGCAGCTATAATTGCTTACATTACTGAAAAATTAAAATTCCAAGAACTCGTGGACGCGGCAGTGAACAACGTCAAGGAAATGCAACTAGTTTTTTTCATCCTAATGCTGGCCTATGCTATGGCAGAAGTTTTCATGGCAACTGGTGTCGGAGCGGCTATTATTAATATCTCACTATCCCTTGGCATTTCTGCAAGGACCGTTGCTCTGGTAGCCTTCATCGTCTCATCTTTACTTTCAATTGCCACGGGAACATCCTGGGGCACCTTTGCTGCCACTGCTCCAATTTTTCTCTGGCTTAACCATATCGTTGGTGGTAGTCCAGCCCTAACAGCTGCAGCTATAGCTGGTGGATCCTGCTTTGGTGATAACATCGGTCTTATTTCTGATACAACGGTGGTAAGCTCTGGAATTCAAGGTGTAGAGGTAATTCACAGGGTAAGGCACCAGGGTATTTGGTCCATACTTAGCCTGGTGTTGGCAGCCATACTTTTTTTTACAGTTAGCCTTGGTTTTCCAGCAACCCTAGGAAGTGCCACAGAAGCTATCTCTGAAATCCCTGAGGATGTTTGGGTCAACCTGGAAACTGAAAGACCTGCAGCAGTTGAGCTTCTCAACCAGGTTGTGGAGGGAGTGCCACTATATATGGTGACACCTCTTATTATAGTTTTAATAGCAGCCGTGGCTGGAGTTCCAACCCTAGCCTGTCTTGGATTAGGTCTTATATCCGCCTATCTACTTGGTCTTCTAGCAGGGACGGTGGATTCTACCACAGGATTTTTAGATCTGGTTTACAACGGTTTTGAGGACGCAGGAGCCTGGGTCATTGTAATGATGATGTGGGTTGGGGCCTTTGGTGGTATTATGAACAAGATGCATGCCTTTAAACCCCTGGCAGATAATATTTCCAAGATGGTCAAGAGTGTGCGTCAACTTATGTTTGCCAACGGAATTTTGTCACTTATAGGTAACGCAGCCCTGGCCGATGAGATGGCCCAGATAGTAACCATTGGACCCATCATCAAGGATTTAACCGATGAAAATGTCATAGCCAGTGAGGAGGATATGTATAAACTAAGGTTAAGGAACGCCACCTTCTCCGATGCCCTAGGAGTCTTTGGAGCTGTTCTCATTCCCTGGCATGTTTATATGTCCTTCTTTATAGGAATATCATCGACTATCTTCCCTCTGCATAACTTTGTATGGATTGATTTTTTTAAATACAACTTCATGGCCTGGGTTTCAGTGCTATCCATTCTAATTCTTACTCTTACAGGACTTGATAGGTTTATTCCCCTATTCTCTATGCCTGCCGAGCCCGATGTAAAACTAAAAAAGAATGTTGCCATGGGCGACTAGTTATTAAAAGAGCTGGCGAAAGGCTAGCTCTTTTTTTTTAGGCTCACCCCCTAGCCCGTGATTGTAGACGGCTAATAGAGGTATAAAGACACTATATAGAAAGAAGGAGTAGCCTATGAAAAAGAATATGGATTTTTTTGAGCTGGTTCCCGAAGCAATGGATAACCTAATAGCCATGGAAGGTTTTTTGCTAAGAAAACCAGTATAGATAGCAGGCTGGTGGAGCTAATTAAAATCAGAGCTTCCCAGCTTAACGGCTGCGCCTATTGTTTAAATATGCACACAGTGGATGCCCTTAAGCTAGGTGAGAGTCCCCAGAGGATCTTTCTACTAAGTGCCTGGTGGGAAACAGAGATATTTAGTGAGATTGAGAAGGCAGTATTAGAC
>CAYFUM010000013.1:0-7869 GCA_964346475.1 uncultured Peptostreptococcaceae bacterium | reverse complement strand
ATATGAAAAATGCTAGGAGAAAAGAAAGGATTGAAAAAATCCTCTATGACTATCTTGCCCTTGTGACCCACACCAACACCCCACTGGAAAAGAATACTGAAGGTTTTTTTAGAGCCTGGTTTGAGGGCCAGGAGTATTTTAGGCAGAATAGGGAGAACTGGGGTTTTTATCCTATTCAGGATGATCCCCATGAAAGATCAATCGCCTGGGCTTTGGTCAGGGGAAGGGGAGATAGGACCCTGGTGCTTATCCACCACAGCGACACTGTGGACAACCTGGAATACGGCGCTTTAGGAGGTCTTGCCTATAGCCCCGATGAACTGGGAGAGGCCTTGAAAAAGGGAGAGCTGGACATCCCCCGGGATGCCAGGCAAGACCTGGAGTCGGGGGACTGGCTCTTTGGAAGAGCTGCAGCCGATATGAAGGGGGGAGCAGCTATTCACATGGCCTTTATAGAAGACTATGCCAGTAGGGGAGATTTTGAGGGTAACCTCCTCCTTTTGGCTCTTCCCGATGAGGAAAACCTGTCGGCGGGCATGAGAAGTGCCGGCTATGTTTTAGATAAGCTAAAGGAGACCCATGGGCTGGACTACCGGCTCATGCTAAACTCCGAGCCCCACGAGCGGTCTGATGATGGTAAGGCAAGGATCTATGATGGGTCAGTTGGTAAGATTATGCCAGTTGTCTATGTCAGAGGGGAGCTTGCCCATGTAGGCCAGGTCTATAGGGGACTTAATCCAATAAACATCATGGCAGAAATCATCAGGAAAACTGAATTAAATCCCGACTTTATGGAAAGGGTTGGTAATACCACAACCCCTGCCCCCAGCTGGCTCTATATGAAGGACACCAAGCAGGTCTATGATGTTTCCCTGCCGGCTTCCGTAGCTGGCTACATGAATATCCTAACCCTGGATAGGTCTCCAAAAAGAATCATGGAAGATATAAAGGTTCTTCTTGAGGATGCCTTTCAAGAGGTAATAGAGGATACTGAGTTAAGTTATAAAAGATATATGGACCTGGCAGGAGAGGGGGGCAAGGAGCTTGATTGGAGGGTAAATGTCAAGACCTATGACCAGATCTATAGCGAGGCCCTGAGGGATTCCGGGGGCAGGTTTTTAAAGGCCAATGAGGAGCTGCATCTAAAATTAAAAGAAGAGATCAATGCTGGTCAAACTAGCATGGCAGAAGCCTCTATCCAGGTTATAGAGAGGACCTTGGATTTTATAAGGGATAGGACCCCATTGGTAGTGCTGGGCCTGGCCCCGCCCTACTATCCCAATGTCAGTAACATCCTCCTAGGCTATTTTGCTGAGGAAATAAATGAAGCCCTGGAGGACCTCCTTGACTATGCAAAAAATGAACTGGACTACCCACTCGAGGTTAATAACTACTATACGGGAATATCAGACCTAAGCTACGCTATGTTCCTAGAGGATGATTCCAGCATAAACTATGTAAGAAGAAATGTTCTCCTATGGGGAGACATTTATGATATACCCCTAGACCTTATGAAAAAGCTCTCCATGCCAGTTTTAAATCTTGGGCCCTGGGGCAAGGACTTTCACAAAAATACAGAAAGGGTCTACAAGCCCGACCTCTATGGGGTAACGCCCCTTCTTATTGAAAAACTAATAGATAAGGTCCTGGAGACAAGGGTTTAAGCAGATATAAAGATAGAAAGAGCGAATTTTGGAGGCGGAGATTAGGTATAAAAATCCTTATTATAGAAAGAGTAGGAATAGTTTTTTCCTGGAAGTGGCCTGTAGCCATTGTAAAAATGCAGTTGCAGTTTATGAAAAAGCCGGCAGGGGCAATTTAATTAAGATGCAACTTGTTAGAATCAGGGAAAGCCAGGTAGACCTAGAAGAATTGGAGGGTCAACTTTCCTGTCCCTTTTGTGATAGGCCCCTAGCTAAGAAGGCCGATTACAGGGGAAGGCCAGCTCTATGGATTATTAGGGGTAGTGTAAATACAAGAAAACTCTAAAGAGGATGGTATATGAAAAGTTTTGAATACGATATTTTAAAAAAATACGGCAGCCTATCGGAAAGTAGAGCAGGCTGGTCTAGGGAATTAAACCTGGTCAGCTGGAATGGCAGGGAGGCCAAGTATGATATAAGGGACTGGTCTCCCGATGGCAGTAAGATGGGAAAGGGACTTTCCTTTACAAAGGAGGAGCTAAAAGAGCTTTTAAGGCTTCTTGAGTCCATGGATCTCTAGGAGGTGGCATATCCTTAGACTAATCTTTTTAATATTTTTAATCCTACTAGGTATCCTAGCTATATTTAGGCGAAGCTAGCCCGGGAATATTTAAATCACTGAGGAGCAAGGAAAATGGAAAGGGAAATTATCCACTATCCCCAGGATGAGATGACTAGCCTGCTTCTTCCAGTCAGCCAGGGTTGCAGCTACAATGGCTGTGCCTTTTGTGGCATGTACAAGGATCAAGGCTTTAAAGGCCTGGCTAAAAATAGGATAGAACAGATTTTAAGGGGGGCAGATCCCTACACAGAAAGGGTTTTTCTTACAGGTGGAGACCCCCTGGCCCTGGGATATGCTAGGCTAGCCAGCCTACTGGAGCTAGTCCGAAAGTATCTGCCCTATAAGGCCCGTATAGCCAGCTACGCCTCGGTATCAAATATCAAGGCTCTCAGTGACCAGCAGCTGGCCAGCCTTCATAATCTGGGACTTAACATGCTCTATATTGGTTTTGAAAGTGGCAGTGACAGGGTTTTAAGAAGGATGAATAAGAGTCATAGCCGCTCTGAGGCTATAGAAGAAGCCCGGAGGTTAAATAAAGCTCACATAAGGTTTAATAGCATTATCCTGCTGGGTATAGCTGGAAGTGGCGGGGGAGAGGAAAATGCCCTGGCCACAAGTAGCCTGCTTAATCATTTTGATTCAGCTTCAATCATCACAATGAGACTGAGGATCTTTCAAGGTACACCCCTACAAAAAATGGTGGATAGAGGCAGCTTTATACCAGCTAGGGATAGGCAGGTCCTAGAAGAAATGCTCATACTTATTGAAGGGCTAAAACCAAGAAAAGCCCTGGATTTTGATAGCAGTCACCCCACCAACCTACTTAAATTTAAGGCAGTCCTTCCCTGGGAAAGGGAGGCGCTAAAAAGAAGGATAGAAGGAAGGTTAGAGGAGATTCCACTATGAAAAGACTTATTAATTATTATTTAGAGGAGAAAAACTATAGCCCTAGAAGCTACATAGATTTTTTTTCTGCAGAGGTTCAGGAGAGGGTGAGGGATTATCATAGGAGTTTTCCCCAGTATAGACCTAGTCCCCTGCATAGCCTGGAAGCCCTTTCAAGCTTTCTTGGTTTAGACAGTGTCTATCTTAAGGATGAGTCAGAGAGGCTTTCGCTAAACGCATTTAAGGTCCTGGGAGTTTCCTACGCTCTGGCTAAAATTCTAGCTCAGAGGCTTGGTCAGGAGCCTCAAGGACTATCCTTTGAATACTTTAGCTCAGAAGAAGTTAGAAGAAAATTAGGTGAAATTGTATTTGTTACGGCTACCGATGGAAACCATGGGAGGGCCCTGGCCTGGGCAGCTAGTAGGCTGGGTCAAAAATCAGTAGTCTATATGCCCAGGGGATCTTCAGACTTTAGACTGGAGGCAATAATAAATGAGGGCTCTCAAGCTAGCATTATTGATGGTAATTACGATGATGCTGTCAGACTATCCAGGGAAATGGCTGAGAAGGAAGGCTGGATAGTGGTCCAGGACACCTCCTGGCCAGGCTATGAGGAAATCCCCCTTTGGATAATGCAGGGCTATACCACTATTATTTCTGAGGTTTTTGAAGAAGTTAAAAATAAGAAGATCAGCCATGTCTTCCTCCAGGCGGGGGTTGGCTCCTTTGCGGGGGCCATGCTGGGGGCTCTAGTGGCACTAAAGAAGGAAGATTACCCCACCAGCCTTATAATAGAGCCGGCAGAGGCAGACTGCTTTTATAGGTCGGCCCTTAAGGGGAGGATAAGCCCAGTTGGGGGGGATATGCCTACTATTATGGCAGGCCTAGCCTGTGGAGAGCCAAATTCCTTTGCTTATGAGATTATAAGGGACTATGCCGGAGGATATTTCTCCTGTGATGATGAGCTGGCTGCCCTTGGCATGAGGATTTTAGCAGCGCCCCTAAAGGGAGACCCACCTATAGTAGCTGGGGAGTCAGGAGCCCTGGGGATCGGGGTCCTATACAGGCTTATGAAGGATGATGCCTATAGGGAGCTCAGGGAAGAATTAAAGCTAAATAGCGACTCCAAGGTGCTTATAATTTCCACCGAAGCAGATACAGATCCCCATAGCTATAGAGAGATAGTTTGGGGTTTGGATTAAAAAATCAGAGTGCATTACTCTGATTTTTTAGTAGCGGCAGTCTGAGAAGGCTTGGGGCTTATGGACCCCATCGTTGAAATGCCACCACTCAGTGGTGCTGGGATAAAAGCCCTGCTCCAACATGACCCTTCTTAAATAAAGTGCATTCTCCCTGGCCTGCCTTGGTGCCCTGGTCTTTAGAGGATCTGCGTCCTCGGAAAACTCATCAAAGAGGGTGGGCATTTCAAGCTCCCTTAGCTTGCTATCCACCAAGGTGAGATCCAGGCTCATGCCATTCATATGACTTGGCTTTAACTTGTAGTCTGAATTTAAGTCTGGGGCCCGGGCCACGAAATTTTCATCGGGATAAACCTGCCAGAGGTAGAGCTGGGCTCTATGGGGCCTGTAAGCGTCCCATATCTTAACAGCTAGACCATCCCTTTTAAAAATTTCCTTGGCCCTAATTAGGAGTTTGGCAGTCTCATAGTAGATGTAGCAAAGCTCACTGTCGTATATCCTTTTTTTTGTAAAGTTATTTTCACTGGCATAGCGCAGATCAATAATAAAGTCACTGTCCAGCTCATCCAGTCTAACTAGTCCATAATCCTCAGGCTTAATAGTGGACCTCCTCTTTTAAAAAGGTGTTATTTCTTAGTTCAAACATGGCTTGTCTTAGCTCTTCTTGGGTATTCATGACAATTGGACCGCCCCAGGCAATGGGTTCCTGGAGGCGCTTTGAGCTTATAAAAAGGATTTGGCAATCTTCATTTAGGGCCTGGATCTCTACTATCTGACCCTGGGAGAGTTTGGCAGCAGTTTTTTCTTCTACCAGCTCACCTGAGATTAGAGCCTTCCCCAGTAGGGTGAAGACCATAACGGAATCATCCATGGCTGTCTCTAGTTCAAGCTTCCTATCCTTTTCTAGGAGGATGTGGTAGTAGTCAAGGGGCAGGTACTTACCCTGAAATCCCTGGTGGCCTTTGTAGTTTCCACTGATAAGTCTAAGACTTCCCCCTTCAAAGTTAATTTCTTCAATCTCATGTTTTTTTATGCTGTGGTATTCAGGGGGAGCCATTTTGTGCTCTCTTGGCATATTTAGCCAGAGCTGGACTCCTAGTAATCTTTCAGATGGGGGCAGCATCTCTTCGTGCATAATACCTGAGCCCGCAGTCATCCACTGGACCTCGCCGTCGCCGATGGTGTCTTCATTTCCCAGGCTATCTCTATGCATCATCTTGCCAGTAGATATAAGGCTAATGGTCTCTATGCCCCTGTGGGGGTGCAGAGGAAAGCCTTTAATGTAGTCTTGGGGGTTCTCACTATCAAAGGAGTCAAGCATGAGTATGGGATCATAACTTTCTACCGTGGCATTGCTAAGTACTCTTACAAGGCTAACCCCGGCTCCATCTCTGGTTCTAAAGCCCTTGATCTTTTCTACAACACTTCTTTTCATTTAAGCCTCCTAAAATTTTCAATACACTAATTAGATACCCACTGGGCGCCTTATTATTTACGGGAATGGAATTCGCCTAGATTTCCCTTATTTGTTATAGTGGAATTAAACTTATAGGCTAAAGATTATAGGAAAGGAGACTCCTATGAATTATAATAATCATTTTAAAGAGGAAGAGGTAGTAAAGCTCACCCAGGAGCTGGTAAGGATTCCTTCCCATAAGGATGTCCCGGGAAGAGAAGCTAGGGTAGTGGAGTTCATATATAATTTTTGTCGGGATAGGGGGCTAGATGTCAGCTACCAAGAGGTGGAGGGGCCTAGAAAAAATGTCATAGTCAAACTAAGGGGAAGTGGTGGAGGAAAAAATCTTATTTTCAATGGCCATACAGATACTGTGCCTCCCTATCGGATGACAATAGATCCCTTTGGAGGGGAGGTCAGGGATGGCTTCGTGTGGGGTAGGGGGACTTCGGATATGAAGGGTCCAATCGCTTCCATGCTAATTGCCCTGCTTGCTATAAAAAGAAGTGGCATAAAACTCAGAGGAGATATAATTTTCACCGGTGTCTTGGGGGAAGAGGAGCAGAGCGATGGAAGTGAGGCCCTGATTAAATCAGGCATAACTGCCCAGGGGGCCATTGTGGGAGAGCCCTCCAACTACGAGTATGCCCTCGGCCATAGAGGCCTGGAATGGATAGAAATAAGGGTCAGGGGGAGGGCAGCCCATGGAGGGGTTCCCCATCTAGGAGTCAATGCCATATCTAAGGCAGCGAGGCTGATTTTAAGGATAGAAGAAGAGCTCATCCCAAGACTTGCTCTAAGGGATAATGACTTTATGGGACCCTCGGTTATGAACTTTGGCAGGATAAGTGGGGGCGACCAGCCCAGTACCGTAGCAGACTGGTGCTCTATAGAAATTGATAGGAGATACATTCCCGGTGAGGATGTTAATTCGGTTTTCAGAGAGCTCCAGGAAATCATAGATGAACTTAAAAAAGAGGATAGAGATTTTGACGCTGAGCTTGTCAGGATGGAAAACAACTTTCTGACCCTGGACCATGTCTATCTAGAAACCTCACCGGAAGAGGCCATTGTTAAATCCACCATCAAGGCTCTGGAGGAAGTGGGAGGGGCAAAACCCCGGATTACTAGAAGGCGAGGCTGGACCGATGCAGCCCTCTTATCCCACTACGCAGGGATACCAACTGTGGTCACAGGGCCAGGAAATATAAGCTACTCCCATACAGAGGATGAGAGGATAGAAATTTCCCATCTGGTTGATTATGTAAATATCTACTGCAGGATTGCCCAGGACTTTTGTGGATAAAAATAAGGATATCGAAGTGATATCCTTATTTTATGAGTTTATTTAGCATAACTTCGGTATCCCCTGCAGCTAGCTGCATAATCTCGTCTACAACCCCACCAAAGAACTTAGAGACAAGACCTGAGTTCATTCTACCTATATAGGTTTTGCCATCACTCTTAGTGTAGATAGAGACTCTACAGGGCATCATGGGTGATACTATCCTCTCGTCATCCAGTTTTAGAATCTCGACAGAGTATTTTGAGGAGCAGAGTTCATAGATTTTTATCTCTCCCACCTCATGGCCAAAGCCCTCTAAAGTTTTTTGCATATCGTGGACGGTGGATATTTTCCAGCCTGCTGCACTTACCTCATCTTCAAAGTTCTTAATAGTGGTCTCAAAATCATAGGCACTTTCATCCTCCAGCATCATGAGCTTGGGAGCCGATTTATAGAGGCCCACACCACCAACTACCAGTCCTAGAATAAGTCCAAGAGCGATTCCTGTAAGTCCTTTTTTGTCAAAAAAACTCTTCATAAATTTCCTCCAAATGATTTTATAAATACATTCTAGGGTTTATGGAAAAAGTTTACAGTGACTTTGTTACAGTCTGGCTTACAAAAGACTGATTTTTCCCCTTTGTAATTTCAAATGCTTGGACTTTTCTAGGGACTTGAGAGAGCGGCTGACCACCTCTCTGACACTGCCTATCTCATAGGCCAGCTCTTCGTGGGTCATAGTGAAGTGGGAAGTTTTTTCCACCTCTCTTTTTTTATTT
>CAYFUM010000012.1:0-39600 GCA_964346475.1 uncultured Peptostreptococcaceae bacterium | reverse complement strand
ATCCAGAAATCGTTAAGATTCGACTTTGAGCCGAAAACCGATCCCCCAGACCGCTTCAATATAGTCTTTTCCGGATGTGTCGCGCAGCTTTCCGCGCAAGTTGCTGATATGTGTTTTCAGCGAATTTTCGGTGCAATCGGGCGTATCCTCTGCGATACGGTCGAGCAACACGGATTTTGCCAGAACCTGTCCGGGATTTCGCATCAGCAGTTTCAGTATGGCATATTCCGTCCTTGTCAGCGTGACAGAGATTCCGGCCAGACGAACTTCATGGGAAGAAGTATCCAGTGTCAGATCTCCGCAGGTTAAAACGGGTACAAGCGGGGAGTGTGCAGCCTCTCTTAGCCGCACCGCAACGCGCGCCAGCAGTTCCTTAGTGTCAAAGGGCTTTGTGAGATAGTCTGCCGCGCCGCCGAGAAGCAGGCTGACCTTATCCTGCACGGCCGCCTTTGCGCTGACGACAATAACAGGAATGCCACTTAGCTGCGGCAGAAGCTCCTCGCCGCTCAGCCCCGGCAGCATCAGGTCGAGCAGAATCAGATTCGGGCGGACATTTTTAAGCAGCATCTGTGCCTCCGTGCCGGAATACGCACGCAGTACCGCATAGCCCTCTCGCTCCAAGACCTCTTGCTCCAGATTCCCGATCGTTTGGTCATCATCAATAATCAAAATCGACTGCATCATCACTCTGTACCAAAGCCCTTCTCTTTATGGGATGCCGAATAACCGTTTTCCACTTTTCCGGAGCAACCTTCCTTGCGTCAGACAGATAGATTTCGTGGTGTAATCTTTCCGTGCTCATATCATTTACATATCCGTTCTGCTCCAAATATGCATCCATAAGTGCGATAGTTGTAGGTTCATCATCAAATGCGCCCAAGTGCATGATCTGAACACACAAACCTTCATTGATCGTTATAAACTCCGCCGATGAGCAATTCAGCTTTTTCTTTTTCGTCGCAGTTTCAACTGCCCATGCGAAGTCTTCTTTCGTTACGAAATCAGGCAAGCGGATGACGGAAATCCAGTTGAATGCGGACTTATCGGTAAAATCTACGCTGTCTGTATCATCCTGCCACCAGAAGCCTTCAAGCGGCGGAACTACATAGTCATAAAATCCTTTGATTTTGTGATCCGTTTTGTGGCTCGTTTTCAGAGTGTATGCAACAGCATATAACACACTGATTGCTTGCTGATACGCCCCATTTTCTTTGTTTGGATCGCCCCTGCCTCTGACTGCAATATAATTTGCTTTCGGAACAATTACGATCTCCGGCTTGTTTTTCGGCATATAAAATTCTTTGTATTCTTTCTTGAAATCAAAAGCCATCGCTGCCTCCGCATAGTATCTATTTGTTCAGTGACTCTATTTCGATTGGTGTCGCGTTCGCCACAAAGATCATGGCATCATAGGCATCCTGCGGAATGCGCTGGACGCGATAGCTTCTCGGAACGAAATTCATCAGAACGCTGTAGGACTCACCCAATGACCCCATGGAAATGCTATTGGCAAGATGTTCCGTGAGCAGCGAGCCTTCCGGCACTTTGGAAAAATCCAAGAAGCTGACATCAAAACCGCATTTTTTCGATGCTTTGGCAAGCGGGTCATAGGAGTAAAAGGTAAATGCAATACCCTAGGAGTAGTGGGGTTGCGTTTACTTTGGAAAGTAATCCAATTTTTTCCAAGTTAAATAAAGCTCATGATCATCTTGTAAATTGGACTTTTATCTGTTAAACTTGTTCTTGACGCAAGAGCCGGCGTGCTGGAATCGGCAGACAGGGCGGACTCAAAATCCGTTGCTAGTAATAGCGTGTGGGTTCAAGTCCCACCGCCGGCACCACCAGGGGATTTATCCCCTTTTTTTTATAAAAACCACCTCTCTTCGATCCTACTTTAGAAAAGAGGTGGTGTCTATTATCAGCCAGCCTAGGCTCATCTTCTCCCGGGTAAAACTGTAGCTATTATAGGAAACTAGTATCACTTGCTCTATCTCTATGGATATAAGCAATAAAGCACTTTAAGGTCTGGGACTATCAACTAAAATAGCCTTTAACTCAACAACATGATCAAACCTAAATATTGTTATATCAATCTCATCACCAGGGGACAGGTTTCTTATAAGCCCTCTTAATTGATCAGCCCTGGGTGTCTCTATACCATTTATCTTTAGTATCAAATCCTTTTCTTCTATCCCAGCCCTATCTGCTGGACTACCGGGCTCTACGTAAACTACGGAAACCCCTCTAGGGATGTTATAGTAGTCTAAAATATCTGGGTTGATATTTTCTGTACTAACCCCGAGATAAGCTGTAGGTAGATAGCCCTTATCCAGTAGGGTGTTGGCTATTTGAAAGGCTGAATCTATAGGTATAGCAAAACCAATACCCTCTATAACAGTCCCGCCTATTTTCTCGGAGTTAATCCCTATAAGCTCTCCTTCTACATTAAATAGACCTCCTCCACTGTTACCGGGATTTATAGCCGCATCGGTTTGTATCATTTTATAGGCCCTGGGTAGGCCTTCTCCTATATCTCTTTCTAGAGCCGAGACAATACCCTTGGTGACAGATTGGCCCAGTCCAAGAGCATTTCCTATGGCAAGTACATCCTCACCCACAACCAGGTTATCGGAACTGCCAATCCTTGCTAGTACCACTGCCTCATCCTCAGCCACCTGGTCTTTCTCAATGGAAATTACAGCTAGGTCTGTGTCTACGTCCTCACCCATGAGCTGGGCATCCACCTTAGTACCATCCGCCAGGCTAATCTGCAGTAAATTGGCCTCATGGATAACATGGGAATTAGTCATTAGATAATAGAAGGACTCGTCTTCCTTATAGAAAACTGCTGAACCCGAGCTAACCACCTGGGGCTCACTGCCAAGAAAGCTCTTCAGATTTGAAACTGATACAACGGAGTTTTTTATCTCATTTATAATACCTATAACTGAACCTTCCACTAGCTCAATTTTTGTTTCTCTTATGATTTCCTCTTGCACCTGTCTTTCTTGTAACTCCTTGGCTGGCACCTCCACTGGTTTTTCCTGTAGGTAATCGAAGGTTAAACCAAAAACTACTCCAATCAAAGTGGAGAATATTAGCATTAGGAGCATATTTTTAAGGAACTTTTTCATCGCTCCTCCTCATCAAGATAGCTTATCTCAATATTCTCAAGCCTCATCCTAAAGCTCCTTCGAAACTCCTTTAAATACTCATCTCTATATTTTTTTTGCAATTTCTTTTCTTCACTGGTCAGACCCTGGCTCTTTTCTTTTTTTGCCAGTTTGTTTATTTGGACAATTAATTCTGGATTCATAACACAACCTCTCAAAATTTTCTTTTCTGTATATATACCCATTAAGGCCTTTCTATATACAGGCAAAGCCCAGGATTTTTAAATAAAAAAGGACCCTCGGTCCTTTTACCTCCGCTTCCTAGGGGATTGGAGTATAAAACCCAGCCCCAGGACTATTATTACCGTTGCCCAGAAATAATCGGCTTGGACAAAGCTTCGAATAGGCTCCCATCCAATATAATACAGACTAAAACATAGGCCTATATAAAAAACAACCAATCCCGCCTGATAGTTCCTTGCACTAAGCAGATATAGACCAAAGCCAGTCAAGGCCAGGGGCCAGATAAGCTCCTTGTTTGGAAGAAAATCCAGATCTATAGGGGCATACTTTAAAAACAAAAGAGAGCCCACTACCATAAGAATAATTCCAATAGCTCTTTTACTCATATACATCCTCCAGCAAGTCCATCATATCCCTTTTGGGTAGAGCATGGAGCTCAAGTTCTTTTCCTGTTATAGGATGATGAATTACCATCCTTTCACAGTGTAGCATGGTGCGCTCTATTTTACCACTATAGCCATAGAGTTCATCACCCAGGATTGGATGGCCCAGTTCACTGAGATGAAGCCTAAGCTGGTGGGTTCTTCCTGTAACCGGCCTACAGGAGACCAGGCTGATCCCATTTTTTCTTGCAATAGTTGAAAAGTATGTCAGGGAGTCCTTGCCCCCTTCCATAATCCTCCTTCGAAACTCTCCCTCAAGCCTGTCCATTGGTCCCTGGAAGAGGAAGTCATCCTCTGTATAACCCTCCACAAGAGCCAGGTAAAACTTCTCAGGGCTCCTCTCAATAAATTGCCTTGATAATTTGTGGTCTATATATTTATTCTTTGCTACAATAATTACTCCTGTTGTGTCCCTATCCAGGCGATTGGCAAAGCGGACCTTGTAATCCTCACCCTTCTTACTGGCATAGTAGGCAACAGCATTTAGAAGGGTACCTCTGGGGGTACCCTTGGTTGGATGGACTGTTAGGTTGGCATCCTTATTTATAGCCAGTATTGACTCATCTTCATAAACTACATCAATTTCCCTCTCCTCCAGGGGAAAGCTATTAGTATCAAAATCTAGATTTATCCAAATCTCATCTCCAGTATTGAGGAGGAAATTCATATGCCTGTATTTGCCATTGACAAAGACACACTTCTCCTTTTTTAGCCTAGTCAGGATCCTAGAGGAAAGTCCAAAATGTCCCTGAAGAAATAATTTTAAGGACTGGGGATTTTCTACCCTTGCCTTCAGTATCACAGGAGTATTTCCTCCAAGGCTATGAGGAGTCTATCAACATCATCCTTTTTAAGGCCTATATGGGTTACCAGTCTATACTCCCCATCCTCCATGGGATTTATAAGTATTCCTCTTTTTAAAAGGGCCTCGGCAAGGTCTAGATCCCCTTGATAGCGGAAAAAGACCATGTTTATATCAAGTCTGTCCCAAAAAACCTCAATCTTCCCTATGTCATCCAGCCTTCTTGCCAGGTAAAGGGCCAGTTTATGGTCCTCCTCTAAACGAGGGAGAACCTCTTCTATAGCCACAAGACCACAGGCTGCCAGGATTCCCACCTGCCTCATTCCTCCCCCCATAATCTTACGATAGCGCTTGGCCCTATCAATAAAATCCTGGTCTCCAACAAGTAGAGATCCTATGGGAGCAGAAAGTCCCTTAGAAAGACAAAGACTAATACTATCAGAAAACTGGGCAATCCTCCTTGCATCAACGCCAAGATGGGTGGCTGCATTAAAGATTCTTGCGCCATCTAGATGGACAGAAGCTCCCTTTTCCTTGGCTATCTTATAGGCCCCCTCCATTCTTTCCAGAGAAATAACCCTGCCACTGCCGTGGGCATTTTCAAGGCAAAGAAGGCTGGTCCTTGGATAGTGAATATCATCCTCTCTAAAAAGCCCTGGCAATTCCTCTAGGTCATAGCTTCCATCAAGACTCTTAGCCTGGCGCATATTTACTCCGCTTAAAAGGCCCGGGGCACCAGCTTCATGGATAAAAATATGGGAATCCTCAAGAACAATAATTTCATCTCCCCTTTGGGTATGGGTCATGATTGCCAGTTGGTTTGAAAAGGTACCTGAAGGCACAAAAAGAGCGGCCTCCTTACCCAGCATCTGGGCTATCTCCTCTTGTAATTTATTAACACTGGGATCATCATCATAAACGTCATCGCCAACAGCGGCCTCCATCATGGCCCTTCTCATGGAATCCGTAGGTTTGGTCACTGTATCACTTCTAAAATCCACTTTAAACCTCCTTATTTCGCTTCTTTATAAAACTATTATAGCAGATAACCAGGGCTAATTCCTCTATTTTAGAGTTCCCCCCTATATCGACAAGGGGAAAAAGGATTTAACTAGGCTAGTTCAATTTAAAAAGCTATCTATTCAATCTTTTATAGATTATAATCCATAATAGTAATTTAATTGGGTAATTAGACTACAGGAACTTATGCTTTTAGAAGTGGATCCCACTGGAGGTTACAATGAACAGCCCCTTGATGAATAAACTTTTTATTTTTATCCTTTTGATTTTTGGAGTATTTAGCCTAGTTAGATTTTCCTTTGTCCTTCTAGGACTTCTCATGCCCTTTGTCATAGGTTTTTTTATAGCGATCATAGCAAATCCACTTAAAAAAAGACTGTCCAAACTGGGATTCCCCGGCGCCTTGGCTTCTCTGACTTCTATAATACTTATATTTGCAAGCCTGATTCTACTCATTTATATGATATTTAATCTAGCCAGAGCTGGCATTTCCTTTGCAGGAAGCTATATTGATCTTATGGTTGAGTTTTTTTCTACCAGCTTTAAAGATATTTATTATAACCTACAAAGCCACTACCCAAATTTGATAACCAAGAGCTTTGAAGGCTTCCTCCTAGATATCCAGGACGGTGGTCTCCTCTCTCTAAAAGAATTTGACTTTGGTGGCAAAATTTTTACAGCTGCAAGAATTCTTCCTTCATCCCTTATCTTTTTAATTTTCACCTTAATGAGCTCCTACTATTTAAGCTCGGATTATGATAAGTTTATGGACTATTTAAAGGAAAAGCTGGATAAATATCGCTGGAGCCAGAATATCATAGTAGATTTTAATAAATCGGTAAATATTGGCCTTAGATCCTGGCTAAAGGCCCAGCTTGTTATCATGGGCATATCCCTGGTCCTTTCTATTTTCTTGTTTATCCTAATAAGGGTGCCTTATCCCATTCCTCTGGGCTTAGGGCTGGCCCTATTTGATGCACTACCTCTTTTTGGATCTGGAGCTGTGCTCTGGCCCATGAGTCTATACTATCTATTGACACAGAATTTTTTAAAATCCTTTTTAACTATCCTGCTCTACGTAATCATAGTAGCGGTAAGGCAGATTGTTGAACCTAGATTAATAGGTCAACAGATTGGCATTAATCCCTTAATAACCCTCCTGACCATATATTTAGGCTTTAAACTTCTAGGTGTTACTGGTATAATTCTAGGAGTCATAATTCTAGTAATAGCTACTAGCATCATAAATGGTAAAAGCTTCAAGAGCCAAGAGGAAATCAAGGAGGGATAAAATGAACAACATTGACCGTAAAGACCTTACCCAAGGCAAGCCCTGGCAGAGGATTTTGGCCTTTTCCCTGCCCCTTCTCCTGGGAAATCTTGCCCAACATCTCTATAATACCGTCGACTCAATAGTAGTTGGCAAATATGTGGGGGACAATGCTCTGGCTGCTGTCGGTGCATCTGGACCTCTTTTAAACTTCTTAATCATTTTTTTTGTTGGTATTAGCACCGGCGTCAACATTATGGTTAGCCAGTATTTTGGAGCTAAAAAAAGGCTGGAACTGGAAAATTCCATTGCAACAGCAGTTGTCATCACAGCCTTCTCCAGCATTTTCTTAATGATTCTTGCCCCCTTTGTGGTTCCTTTTTTTCTAGAACTAATAAATACACCTGCCGAGATCCTAGACTGGGCTAAGGACTATTTGGGAATTCTAATGATGGGTATAGCCGGCATGGCCTACTTCAACATCCTCTCGGGAATCCTTAGAGGTCTGGGAGACTCCCTTAGTAGTCTCTACTATCTTTTGATCTCTACTGTTATAAATATTGTTCTAGACCTGGTTTTTGTTATCTACTTTAACATGGGAGTAGCAGGCGTTTCCCTGGCAACTGTCATTGCCCAGGGCATATCTTCCCTTCTCGCCTTTAGAAAGCTCATGACCTTTAGCGATATTTTTACAATAAATAGAAAGAGCTTCAGGATCCACAAAGAATACCTCTCCCAGATGCTAAGTCTAGGTCTTCCTTCGGGAGCCACCCAGGGTATTTTCAGCCTGGCTATGCTCCTAGTCCAGTCCCTCTCCAATCAGTTTGGACCCTATTTTATAGCAGCCAACCTCATGGTCATGAGGGTCGATGGCCTAGCCATGCTACCTAACTTTTCCTTTGGTTTTGCCATGACGACCTATACTGGACAAAATGTCGGGGCTGGTAAGTTAGATAGGGTTATTCAGGGTACCAAGGAAGGGACCCTACTGGCACTTTTTAGTTCCATAGGTCTTACTGCTATAATCCTTATTTTTGGCCACCAGCTCATGATGCTCTTTACACAAACCCCTGAGCTGGCAGACTACGCACTAAAGTTAATGTATATTATAGCTCCAGGCTATATCTTCTTTAGCATCACCCAGTCCCTGGGAGGAGTCATGCGGGGAGCAGGTGATACCGTGACCCCTATGTGGATATCCATCTTTATTACCCTGGCTGTCAGGGTACCCCTGGCCTATGGACTAAGCTATCTGACCAGAAGCCCAGAATACCCTGTGGGTAGACCAGAAAGCATCTTCATATCCCTACTTATAACCTGGGTTCTAGGTTCTCTTCTTACCATGTACTTCTACCGAAGAGGAAATTGGAAGAGCAAGGCCCTATAAAAAAAGCCCCTAAGGGCTTAAAGAGATTTCAAGATCTTCTCCATGGAGAGGATCTCTTTTTTAATTGGATATCTTACAGTCTTTTGTGGATTTACCAGCTGGGATATCCTAGCATCAAGGGCTAGAGAAGAGAGTACTGTGGCTTCATTCCAGGAGAGTCCCAGGCTCTTCTTAAGAAGGAGGATGGTTTCCTCCAGGCCTAGCTTTAAAGCGGACTCAATATCCGGTGCAGAGACTAGGAGCATGAGGCTATCCTCAGTCTCTAAAAGGGGCCATGGAAGCTCCTTATTCTTTATTACATCAAGCCTAAGTCTAACCTTGGCGGCAATCTCAAGTCCTGTAACTCCAACCTCACCATCTCCCATAATAGCGTGGCAATCACCAAGAGCCAAAAGGGCCCCCTCTTGGTTTACAGGAAAATAAATCGTGGAGCCAGGTCCTATATCCTTTGTATCTAGATTTCCTCCGTGGGCTCCTGGAGTATCAGTAGCAAGATAATCCTTCTTGGTAGCCACTCCAATTACACCAATCATAGGCTCTACTGGTAATCTAACTCCAAAGAGGTCCACCTTTTCTTCTTCAACAGGTAGGATAAAACTCTTTTCTTCCGTATTTTTATCAGCAAGAAAGCCCATGCCTGGAAAAACTGAAGCTACTCCCCTATCAGCCAGTTGGATCTCAAGAATCTCCACCTTTAGTAGGTCTCCCACCTCAGCACCCTCGACAAAAATTGGGCCCGTGGCAGGATTTACCCGGCCCATGTCCAAATTAGCTAGGCAACCCCCCTCAGAAAGAAGCTGCTGGTAGAAGCAGTCATTGGTCTCTACGACAAACTCATCGCCTGCCTTTACATAGTAGTGGGCCTCAAGATCTGGCCCAAACTCATAGATTACTTTATCAGCCTTTAAAAACATGCTACCTCCTAAGCTAAAGAGACTATAACACCATTTAGGTCTAAATATAGCGTATTGAGTAGGGTTGTCCTTTGGAAAAATATCCTTGTCACACCAGCTTTTTCCAGTTCTTCCTTAACATAGTTTGCCCACTTCTCATTACCCGAGTGATTAATAGACAACCATTTTCCCTGGGGCTCAAATTCGATCAAACTATCCACCATCTTCTTGAAGGCCTTCTTGCTTCCCCTGGCACTGGCACTGTGAACTATCTGGCCATCTACTTCAATCATAACAGGTAGGATATTCATTACCTTGGCTATTTTGTGCTTTATGTTGGAGAGCCTGCCTGCCTTGGCCAGATTATCAAGGCTTTCCGACACAAACATTGTCTTCATTGAATCTCTATAGGCCTCTATTGCCTCAACTATTTCCTCAAAGCTCTTGCCCTGGTTAAACAGTTCTTGGAGTTTATAGAAGATCAGGGAAGGACCTCCCCCTGCGCTCTTACTGTCAACTATATGGATCTCTTCTTTTCCGCCCATTTCGTAGTAGAGTTCTTTTCCCACTAGGGCTGCATTGTAGCTTCCACTTAATCTTGAGGATATCGTTATACCAAAAATTGGTCCCTTGGCATCCTTAAAGGCTTCTAGCCATTCGTTGGGCGAAGGACAAGCGGTCTTGAAGTTCTGACTTTTCTTCATTTCCGCTTCATAGTCTGGTAGCTGGGACCAGTCTAGGTCTCGCCACTCACTTTCATCAAAGGTTATGACAAAGGGAATTACTACTAAATCCACCTCCTCCAAGGGGGGGCGTATATCTAGACTGCTGTCAGAGACTATTCTCATTAGACTACCTCCTTTTGTCTAATCCTTTCTTCAATTTCATCGGCTGCTTTTCTCAGCTTGTCAATTTCTTTTTCAAGTTCTAAGGCCCTGTCTGCATCCTTTAATCCCTCAATGTTAATTTGAACATTATAACAGGCCCCGTATAGGGCACTTCTGAGCATGACTCCTGCCACCTTGACATCGCTGTAGGCACTCTTGTTTCCTTTTACAAGGACCTCTTCAACACTCTCCATTGTCAAAAGACAGGTTTTAGCAACCTCCAGTGGTATCAGAGCCGCACCATATAGGCCATCTTGAATAGCCTGGGACCTTAGAATCTTCTCCTCATCGGTGCTCTTGGGTAGAGTAAAGGCCTTCATGACTACCTCATAGCTGGCCGCATCCTCCTCCATAAGCTCCAGGAATTTTTCCCTTAACTCAATAAATTCCACCCTGAGCTTTTGCATCTCTTCTTCGTGCTCAGCATACTTTTTTCTACCTATTGTTAGATTGGTAACCATCTCTAGTAGGGCAGCTGAGATTCCAGCCACCAAGGCACTGACGCTACCTCCTCCTGGTACTGGAGCATCGGAAGCTACTAAATCAACAAATTCTCTGACTTTCATTTCTAAAAACATTTTTCCCCCTGTATTATATCTTTTAATAGGTCTAATGGCCTTCCCTCTGGGCAAGTCCAGACTTTTAAAAAAAGAGCCAGACCTAGGCCTGACCCTTTATTTTTTCTAATCTAGAAGCTGAGATTCAAGAACCTGACTGATCTCAAAATCCTCAACCTGTAGATACCAGGCTGCACTATTAACAAGAGCAGCCATAGGTAAGAGTCCTATAATCTCACTACCTACCACAGAAACCCCATAGCGCTGGGCTTCAATTTTTATTAGCTCGAAAACCCTATGGATAGGGGTCTTGGTAAAGTCCGTAAGGTTCATAGAAACCTGGACCTGTTTTCTTTCTTCTAGAGAAACTCCCATGCCCTTGACATAACGCAGTCCCCCACTTATATGGCGGACATTTTTTGCTATAGTATTGGCTATTTCCAGGTTGTTGGTATTTAAATTCACATTAAAGGCTACTAAATAGGGCCTGGCTCCCACTGCCATTATGCCAAAACTCTCATGCAGCCTATCTCCAAAATCTGGCCTAAATTCATCGGTTTTAAGCTTTTCCCCCATGGCTTCAAATTGTCCCTTACGAAGGCTAGCCAGGTTTTTCCTATGGGGAGCAGAGGCAGATTCTTCGTAGAGGAATATGGGAATATCCAGCTTCTCATGGATTTTACTGGCAACCTGCTTACTAAAGTCCACGGTCTCCTCCATGCTGATTCCCTTAATTGGGACAAAGGGCATGACATCAACAGCCCCCATCCTAGGGTGCTGGCCTTCATGGCTTCTGAGGTCTATAAGTTCTTTGGCCTTAGCGACAAAGGAAGGCAGGTGCTCTAAAAGTGCTTCAGGCGTCCCTACCAGGGTTACCACTGTGCGATTATGGTCCTTGTCCGAGCTGTAATCCAAAAGTTTTAATCCCTCCTTAGCCCTTAGGGTGTCAAGGATTTCTTCAACGACTTCAGCCCTTCTACCCTCGCTAAAATTTGGAACACACTCTAAAAGTCTTCCCTTCATTATTTACTCCCAATTACTTCTTAGCTAATTTTTCCAGCATATCCTTGGTCATAGCTGCCAGGTCATACTTGGGATTAAAGCCCCACTGCTCCTTGGCTGCGCTGATATCTAGACTATCTGGCCAAGAATCAGCAATAGCCTGGCGAACTGGATCTACATCATAGTCCATGGTAAATTCAGGCAGGTGTTTTTGAATACTTCTTTTTATTTCTTCAGGATCGAAGCTCATTCCCGATACGTTGAAGGCATTTCTATCCTTTAGCTTACTCGGATCTGCCTCCATTAAATCAATAATGGATTCCACAGCATCAGGCATATACATCATGTCCATCTTTGTACCCTCAGCAATAAAGGAGGTATAGTGGCCCTTTTCAAGAGCATCATAGTAGATATGAACTGCGTAGTCTGTTGTTCCACCACCGGGAAGGGCCTTGTAGGAAATCAGACCAGGAAAACGAACTCCCCTGGTATCTATGCCAAACTTGCTATGATAGTAATCGCAAAGCAGCTCTCCAGCTACCTTACTCACCCCATACATGGTGGTGGGTCTTTGAAGGGTAGTTTGAGGAGTTCCAACCTTTGGTGTTGAAGGTCCAAAGGCTCCAATGGAGCTTGGAACAAATAGAGCTGTATTAAGCTCTCTTGAGATTTCCAAGGAATTATAAAGGCCATTAACGTTGATGTCCCACAGTAGCTGGGGATTACTCTCTCCTACAGCTGAAAGTACAGCAGCCAGGTGTAAAATAGTGTCCGCACCAAAGTTCTTGGTCAATTCATAGAAGCGCTTGCCATCGGTGACATCCAGTGTCTCGTAGTGGCTTCCCACCCAGTTATCTGGTCTTTCTCTTCTTGAACAGGAAAGAACATTGTCATCGCCATATACTTCAATTAGTCTTTCGACTAAATCCGTACCAATCTGTCCTGTTGCGCCTGTAATTATAATTTTCTTCATCTTTTCTCCTTAAAATTCTGCGTGTCCGGGTGTACGAGGATAGGCTATAACATCGCGAATGTTGGACATGCCTGTTATATACTGAACAGCTCGTTCAAGGCCAAGGCCGTAGCCTGAGTGAACAGCTGAACCATAACGCCTTAAATCTAAATACCACTGATAGTTCTCCATGGCCATACCACGTTCCTCAATGGCTGCCTTTAGAGTATCATAATCATCCTCCCTTTGTGAACCTCCAATTATTTCTCCCACTCCGGGAACTAGAAGGTCCATGGCTCTCACGGTTTTGCCATCGGGATTGCGCTTCATATAGAAGGCCTTTATCTCCGCAGGATAATCGGTAACAAAGACGGGTTTACCAAAATACTCTTCAGCCAGGTATCTCTCATGCTCTGTCTGAAGATCGCAGCCCCACTCGACGGGATAGTCAAACTTCTTGCCACTTTTAATCAGTAGGTCTATGGCTTCAGTATAGCTTATTTTGCCAAAGGGTTCCTCAAGAAGATTATTTAATCTTTCTAGCAGACCCTTATCGACAAACTGGTTGAAAAAAGCCATTTCCTGGGGTGCTCTATCTAGAACATAGGCCACTATATGCTTCATCATGGCCTCGGCTATCTCCATGTTGCAATCCAGGTCACAAAAGCTAATTTCTGGCTCCACCATCCAAAACTCCGAGGCATGCCTGGCTGTATTGGAATTCTCAGACCTAAAGGTAGGCCCGAAGGTATAGACCTTACCGAAGCTAAGGGCAAAGGGTTCCACGGCAAGCTGGCCTGAAACAGTTAAAAAACTCTCCTTGCCAAAAAAGTCTTTCCCATAGTCCACCCTGCCCGCCTCGTCCAGAGGTAGCTTATCATGCTCCAGGGTAGTAACTCTAAAGAGCTCCCCTGCCCCCTCGGCATCGGTTCCTGTGATAAGGGGGGTGTGGATATAGACAAAGCCCCTGTCCTTAAAAAACTCATGAATAGCCTGGCTAATTAGGCTTCTTACCCTAAAAACCGCCATAAAGGTATTGGTCCTAGGACGAAGATGCAGTAAACTTCTTAAGAATTCCAGGCTATGCCTTTTGGTCTGAAGAGGGTAATCCCTGTCAGCTTCAAAGAGGACCCTTATCCTGCTGGCCTGGATCTCAAAGGATTGTTTTGCCTTTGGCGTAGGCACTAGCTTTCCTTCTAGTTCTATGGTGGACTGAATAGCCAGGTGATCTAGCTCTTTGAAATTATCAATGTCTTTGTCAAAGACTATTTGAATTGTCTCAAACATAGATCCGTCACTAAGCTCAAAAAAGCCAACATTGGAACTGGTTCTCTTTCTTTTAATCCATCCTCTTAGCTCTACCTGCTTTCCTGCAAGGGCAGAGTAATCATCATAGACTTCTTTACATGTCATACAAGCCTCCTAAATAAAAAAGACCTCCATCCCAGGGACGAAAAGTCGTGGTGCCACCCTAATTTATTCTCCAGTGCGATAAGGAGCATACCCTTGGACTCCAGGCTGTTATTCCTCTTTTCTTTCACATGGGTCTTTCACCCTCACCCACTCGCTGAAGCTTCCAAAAAGAGTACTTCTTCCCTTCTACGTCCTAATAAATTATAGCCATTATAGCTTAAAATGTCAATTTAAACCACTAGGCTAAAGTGGATAAATTAATGTAAAATTAGGCCTAAAAGCCCTTACTAATAAAAGAAAAACAAGCAAGCCTTTAAAATTCCAAGAGACCAAGTAGGATAATAAAAAATCCATCTTCAAAGATAGGCTATTTATGATATAATTAAATTGTCCAGAGGATCTCACAATATTTTGAACCGCACAGTATTTTGAGGGAACCCGAGTCGTTGGGGAATACGATAGCATCTAAGACCCCCGCAGGGTACCCACCTGAACTTTCAGGGTTTCAAAATCGAGAGACAACCTCTGGATTTTACATAGGAAGAAGGGAGTAGCCCATGAGAGACCTGGTTAAGGATCTTAGTAACGCCAGCTATGTTGTGTGTTTTACAGGAGCTGGAATGGATACGGAGAGTAAATTACCTGACTTTAGAGGCCCCGATGGCCTTTGGAAAAACCATGATCCAAGAAGCTTGGCCAGTAGCCAGGCTCTAGAAAATAACTATAATCTATTCAGAGAATTCTATAGTCACAGACTGGAGAACTTAAAAAAAGCCCAGATACATGGTGGCCATACTATCCTAGCCCAGTTCCAGAAGCAGGGTCTAGTAAAATCTATCATCACCCAAAATGTTTCAGGCCTCCACCAGGCAGCCGGCAGCAGCAGGGTAATAGAACTCCACGGCAGCCTGAGACGCTTTCACTGTCATAGCTGCAAAAGGGACTATACTAGCCAGGACTTCCTTGAAGCTAAAGGCTGTAGCTGTGGAGGTAAACTCAGGCCAAGCCTTACTCTTTTTGGTGAAGCCCTGCCCCAGGAAGCCTTTAGAGATGCCATTGATGAGCTAGAAAAAACCGACTTTATCCTGGTTATGGGAACCAGTCTAGAAGTCTATCCCGCAGCCCAGCTGCCCTTCATGTTTCCCATGACCAGGTGCTATGTAGGGCTTGAACCCATTGCGCAGGAAAGACAAATGGACTATGTCTATTATAGTAAAATCGGGGATTTTCTCAAAAACTTGGAGGAGGAGCTAGGTCTAGTCCGTTAGTTTATGACCATGCACAAGCCTGATATCTGTCCCAAACCAGTCCATGCAGGCTAGCCTCTACGCCAGCCAGTGCTCTAAGTTTCGCATTTGCCTAGGTCCATGATATAAATACACCCAAGAAAGCTCTTGGGTGTATTTTTATGAAACCAGTATAACTAGAAGGGGAATTGTAACCAGGGACAAAAGAGAACTGACAAAGACTATCTGTGAGGCTAGATTGGCATCATTTCCAGCATCAGCTGAAAAAATTGCCACATAGGCAGCCGTAGGCATCCCTAACATAATGACCGGTATTACAATTTCCATTCCACTAAAGCCCAGCAGTCTCAGTGTAAAGAAAATCAAAAGGGGAAAGACTAGAAGCCTGGTTAAGGCCACCAGGTAGAGTTTAAAATTTACCATACACTCCTTAATATCAGTCCTGGATAGGAGGATTCCCACCACTAGCATAGCCATAGGTGATGTAGCCTGACTGAGAATAGCCATGGTAGTATTGAGGGGCTCTGGTATTGAAGTAGAGCTTATAAATAATCCAAATCCAATAATTATGGCTAGAATTCCAGGACTAAGAAGGATGCTCTTTAGTGGATTGCCCTTTAGACCTCCACCTGTGCTCCTATTAATTACGTAGATACCGTAGGTCCAGGCCACCACTTCAAAGATAAGGCCCGCCCCCAAGACTGCGAAAAAGAGCGCCTCTTTACCAAGTATGGAGAGGACTATGGGAAAACCCATAAAGGAGGTATTAGGCAGTATCCCTGCTATTTGAACAATATCCCTCTGATTCTCCTTAAGTCCATAGAGTTTGGAAAGAAAAATCGAAACCAGGATCATGGCCAGATAGGCAAGGGCAACTATAAGCATTATTCTAATTGCAGTAGTGAACCTCTCCTTGGTATAGTCCAGCTGGAAGGCCAAGATAATTGTAGCTGGCATAGTCACCTTTAAAACCAGAGAGGAAAGTTCCTTCTGACCACTGGGACTTATTATGCCTATCTTACCCACCACATAGCCAACAACAATTAAAAGAAAGAGGACTGAGACATTCTGAAAAGTCAAAAGAAAATCCATTTAGCCTCCCTATCTATCTTCAATTATGGTGCCTGTCTCACCCTTTATCCCCTGGGAGGCCTTGGATAGAGAGGTTATAAGGGCTCTTCTTCCCTTTTTAGACAGGGCAAAGCTCTTAGCAGCCTCAATTTTAGGGAGCATAGAGCCAGGTGCAAAGTGACCCTCCTCAATATACTTGTCTGTTGAGGCAATATCAAGTTCTGCAAGCCAGGCCTCATTGTCCTTACCAAAATTAATAGCTACCCTATCAACAGCGGTTAGAATAATAAGATAATCGGCATCAAGTTTTTCGGCTAGAACAGAGGAAGCAAAATCCTTATCAATAACAGCATCAACTCCTTCTAACCTGTTAGCCTGGGTTTTATAGACAGGTATTCCCCCGCCCCCCACAGCAACCACGATATGGCCCCTATCAACCAGGGTCTTTAAGACATCTATTTCTACAACATCTACTGGTCTAGGTGAGGCCACAACCCTTCTATAGCCCCTACCTGAATCCTCAACAAAGCTATAGCCCTTGGCCTTTTCAATTTCCCTAGCCTCTTCCAGGGAATAAAAGCTTCCTATGGGCTTGGTTGGATTTGAAAAGGCTGGATCTTTTTCATCAACTAGAACCTGGGTAACAATTGTGGCTGTTGACTTCTCTATCTTCCTATCCAAGAGCTCTTCTCTAAGTGCATTCTGCAAATGATAGCCTATATAACCCTGGCTCATGGCATTGCACTCTGCAAAGGGAAGGTGGGGAAGATTCTTATTTACAGCGCCAGCTTCCTCGAAGGCTAGATTTATCATACCAACCTGGGGCCCATTTCCATGGGCAATTATAAGATCATGACCCTCTTCCACAAGGTCCACAATAGCCTTGGCACTGTGCCTAACCAGCTCCAGCTGCTCCTCAGGGCTATTACCTAGGGCATTACCACCTAGGGCAATTACTATTCTCATGGCTTCCTCCTGATTTCTAACAATTTGTCCAGTCCTAGGGCTATCCCAGCCAGGGTATCAAGACCTGAACTATGTCCTTTTTTAATTATAGCTTGAATTTTTATCTTTGTATCATCTAGGTTTTTATCCACTAGACTGTCTAGGAAATCCCTCAAATCCCTACTGTAGTCATTTCTAAAGGCCCCTAGATAATAGCTTCTGCTTACCTGGGTGGTTAACTCTTCTTCTAGAATTAGCTCCTTAAGGCAGGCTATAAAGTCCTTAGATAGAAGTCCAAAGGCCGAATCAACCAAGAGAAGGCCTAGAAGGATATCATCTCCAGAGGGGGTTAGACCCCTGCCTCTACCAATGATTTTTCTCAGGACCAGGCTGGTTTCTTCCCTATCCTTAGAGTCAAGGCTATCCCTTAGAGCCAGGCCCAAGGGATCCCCCAGTAGACTACTAATAGTCAGGCCCAAACCTGTTTCAAGTTCAAGTGAGCATATTGTAGCTACTACTGTTTCAAGATAGACCAAGAGACCTTCTAAAGCCACAGGGGCTTGTCTAGTAGAAAAAATCCTGGCACCCTCTAGATCAAGTAGACTGCTACCTAGCACAAGCCTTCTGCCATCAAAGGCTGCCCTAGCTCCCTGCTCTACTTTAAGAGCCTCAAAATCTTGAGGGGCTATTACCAGGCCTCCTGGAAGTTCCTCATCCCTATCAGTGCCAACATATACAAGAGCATCTTTGCCCTGGATATTAAATCCATGGGCAAAGACACTGTGCACATAACTTTCTTCTAGCAGTTCCCTGAAAACTCCTTGATGAAGTGAGTCTACTTTTATATATATCACCAGATATCTCCCCTAATCAAGCTTAATCTAGCCCTCAAAACCCAGTTTTTGCGCATAGGCTTTAATAGCCTTCTCAAAGCACTCTATTGGCGGGTGAACTGTTCCAGCACCTATCTGGCCCATACCTGCAAGCTTGTGGGCAATACCAGTATTTATAATAGGTGTAATTCCAGTCTCAACAACTTTTCTGGCATCAATACCTAGACAAATACCTTGGAAATCCCAGGTGGGGACAATGAAGTTTGGATTCTGGTCTATACAGATTTCCAGCATCTCATTACTTATATTAAGGGCGTCTTGAAAGCCACCTGTTCCAACAAATCTAGTAACAGCGGGAGCTGCAATCATGGCCATGCCGCCAACACCAAAGGTTTCAGTTATAGCACTATCTCCAATATCTGGGTTGGCATCCTCGCCACTATAACCACTAAAGTATAGGCCCTGGGGAGTGTTGACAGGTGCAGTGAACCAGGTGTCCCCCATTCCTGCTATCCTTATTCCAAAATTCTCACCATTTCTACACATAGCAGTAACTATTGTGCCTTCTTCAATGGTCCTCGCACTATCCATAACTGCCTTGGAAGCGGCCATCATGACATTCAAGAAAAACTGGTCAGTATCAGCAAGGAACTTAATAACGTCTACCCTGTCCTTCTCATCCATATCAAGCTTGGCTATTGTAGGACTTACCTCCTTTAGAAAGACCAGGGAAGCTGCGATATTTCTCTGGTGGAACTCATCCCCCATGGCTATGGACTTGGCTATTATTGGATTTAGGCTCAGGCCCCCCTCCATATTTCTAATAGCTCTACCAAGGGTAGGCCCCAGCACATCGGCCATCCAGTGAAGTCTATCGATGACCTCCTGGGAATAGGCACCAAATCTTAGGACCTTTCCAATACCCTCATTCATGATGCAGTAGGCTCTGTTGCCATGCTCTGTATTCTCCACCACCAGAACTGGCATGTTTCCTGAGGTTATGCCCCCCATGGGGCCAACAGCGTCAACATGATGACAGGGAATAAGGTTGACCTGGCCTGTAGAAAGAAGCTCCAGAGCCTCCTCCTCCGTATCTGCCCAGCCCTCAAAGAGGACTGCACCTATACAGGACCCCTGCACAGGATGGGGCATGTTCTCCCACTTAATTGGAGGGCCAGCATGGAGTAGGGTTCTATCATTAAGCTCCTTAATCACTTCCTTGGCTGGTACAACATCCAAAAGAACTGGAGAGGACACTACTATTTTGTTAATTACCTCTCTATTGGCATCATCTATTGTCTTATAGGTCATTTTTATCCTCCAATCCTATTAGTACTGGTAGTTTCTTAGGAAATCTAGGACCTTGATTAGCTCTAGATCTCCCCCGGCTATAGGTTTCCAGTCATATTGAACCACTTCACAGGGGAATTTCTCCAGGGTTTCAGAAAAACTCTTTAGTCCAATATTAATTATTCTAGGTTTTTCGTTTATAAGGGCTCTCATCCTATCGGATACAGGAACCTCTAGGACCTGAGCTGACTCAGGTTTTTCTCTTACTTCCTTAACAGGATAGTCAACCTCTACACCAAGAAGGGCCAGGGCCTTTTCCACTGCACTATTATTGCTAGTGAAAACCATTACCCCCTGTTCTTCTAGGATCTTCCTTTGGCTATCATAGCCCTGGGGATCCATTTTTGTCCCACAGACAGTAGCTATAAAATGGAGCTCTCTATTTTCCTTCTCAGCCTCCTCTTTTAAACTTGCAATGCTGGGTGCTAGAGCACTAGCCATATCCTCATGGGAACCATAGCCAAGCACCACATCAAAGAGGATTACCCCTGTTGAAGGATCCTTAGCTGCTTCCTTCATATACTGGGCTCTAGTGGTGGGATCTATCATTGGATGGGGTTTTCCCTGGGTATACTGGTCATCCCCCAGATCAATTACCTCAAAACCATCCTTTTTAAAAACATAACCCTCAACTGGCTGGGCCTGGCCAGAAAATACACTGTTATTAATTAACATACCCGCCTCACCTGCCAGGGTTCCTCCGGAGTAGTAGCCCTTTATGGTCCTGTCACTCTTTTTTGAAAGCTCAGGCTTTGAACCTGTAAAGGGCAGAACCTCTTCTTTTCTTACCAGGCTAACTGAAATCCTTGCAGCCTCCTCAAGGGTATAGGCCTGGTAGATTCCCTTTTCATGGTAGGTGGGCTTCTCACCTAGAAAAAGAGTTACTACAGGCTTATCAAGACCCCTTATATAGTCCATAATCCTATCCCTGACCCTACTTGCTGGGGGCTTGGATATGATTGTAATTACCTCGGTGGATTTATCCTGGGCTAGTAGAGCAATGGCCGATAGCATAGTCAGGCCACCTATCTCTTCAGAGAGGTCCCTGCCACCGGTACCCAGGGCATTGGTAACTCCTTCTCCAAGGTTATCAATTATAGTTGTAACTTCCTGAATCCCTGTTCCTGAAGCACCAACAAGTCCAATCCTTCCTGGACTAATATGGTTGGTAAAGGCCAGGGGAACAGAGTTTATAACGCCGGTTCCACTATCAGGTCCCATGCAAAGTAGCCCCTTCTCCTGGGCTTTTTTCTTTAGCATGAGTTCATCTTCAATACTGACATTGTCGCTGAAAATAAATGTGTTCAGATTTTCATCCAGAGCTCTATTTGCAACACTGGCTGCATAGACACCTGGGACAGAGATAAGGGCTAGGTTGGCGTCCTCCAACTCAGCCAGGGCCCCCTCCCAGCTTCTAATAATCTTCTCAGCTTTACTAGAGCTGGATTTAGACTGGCCGGCTAAAAAATTATCTACTTCTTCCAGGACCTTTTCTACTACACTGTCTTCCTTAGTGTCCACCACAATAGCTATATCATTGGCAGTTGCTTCATCTAGTTCTGGCGTAGCCAGTCCACTGGCCGCTAAAATGTCCTTATTAGCAGGTGTTGCCATCATAATCGAAACCTTATCAACCCCCTCTAGGGTAGAAATATCATTGGTCAAAAGCATGAGCACCACTGAATCCTGATAGGTATTCTTTTTTATTATTGTCCTTAGCATACCCAAAGCCTCCTTTTTATTTCTTCTTTCTTTATAGTATAATTACCCCAAGGGATATTCTGATTATTGGAGTAAAACATGGAGTTAATTTTTAAAAATATAAGTTACGGTTCAACTGATCTTAAGCTCACTGCCAGCCTCTATTTACCCGAGCAGCCTCGAGCCCTGGTTTTCTACCTGCACGGGGGAGGTTTTATCTTTGGAAAGAGAAATGACCTTCCCAGAGGGCACATAGATAGCTTTCTTAACCAGGACCTGGGCCTTATCACCCTGGACTATCGTCTAGCCCCCGAAGCCTCCTTTGAAGAGGCCCTCTCCGATGGGATAGATGGAGTAAATTTTTTTCTCGATATGAGCTTGGAACTAGGCCTTGCTCCCGGATCTTCCTACTTTCTATGGGGAAGGTCTGCTGGAGCCTTCCTAGCCCTTAACCTTGCAAGACATATCAAGAGAAAGCCCAAGGGGCTCCTCTCCTACTATGGCTACGGCTTTCTCAAATCCCACTGGGCCAGGTCTCCCTCTAGCTACTATCTTAGCTATCCCGGTGTAACTAGGAAGAAAGCTCAGGAGTTAGTGCTAAAGGTCCCTCCTTTGGAAGGTGAGCTCAGTAAGCGCTTTCCTATCTACCTCCAGGCCAGACAAAGCGGTGACTGGCTCAAGCTTATTTCTGCAGGTAGGGAGAAGGAATTTCTTGAAAAATACTCCTTCCAAAATTTCGAGGAACAAGATAGCTTTCCCAGGCTCTTTCTAGCCCATAGCTTTAAAGACCAGGATGTTCCCTTCCTAGAATCCCTGGAAATGTCCAAGCTCTTTCCTGGCTCAACCCTCTTTAGCTCCTCCAGTCAAAGCCATGACTTTGATAGTGAGGATAGCAGGGAAAGAGATAGGCTCCTGGACTCCAGTCTTAGTTTTATAAATTCTAATATATAAGCTTCCCTAGGGAAGCTTATATACTATTCTGCAAATTTATTTTTTCCATGAAAATTGTCAAAATGAATATCATCACTTACCAGGTAGTCATAAACTTCATCAACTATCTCGATACCCTTGGCTAGGTGTTCCTCCCTGCGCTTCATGGCTCTTTCTCCAGGATAGTTGACCTCATCAAAACCAGGTGCTGGTTTTATCTCCTTGAGTTCATCAAAGGTCTGGCTCATACCTGCCTTAAAAGTCTCAAGATCAGTGAATCTAGAGGGATCTATAACAATATGAAGGTGGCCTAGGTCTCTGCCCTTAGTTAAATCCTCATACATGCTGCTGACATGTTTTCCAAAGGGTAGGCCCAGCATTACACCTGAAAGAATATCCACCATCATCATAAGCCCATAGCCCTTGGCTCCTGCAGCTGGCAAAAGGGCGTTTACTCTGTGGGAGTCTGTGGTAGGGCTACCCTCTTCATCAACTGCCCAGCTAGCTGGGATACTCTCCCCCCTACTTCTAGCATGGAGGACCTTGCCCCAGGCCTGGACAGTTGTTGCCATATCAAAGACCACTTTTCTCTCATCAGCTGAAGGTGCACCAAAGGCAATAGGATTTGTCCCATAATAGGCTTCACTGCCCCCATAGGGGACAACCATTGGGTCTGACTGGCAGACCGACAGAGCAACCAGATCCTCTTCTATAGCCATTTCAACAAAGTAGCCTAAGGAGCCACTGTGGGAAGCTCTTTTTACTCCAACCACCGCAACGCCAACTTCCTTTGCCATCTTTATTGCTTCTTCCATGGCATTTTTAACTACCACAAAGCCTACTCCATTATCACCTTCATAAACTCCACTGGCAGGGCCGGTTTTTTGAAATTCAAGCCTTGGGTTTCTATTTATACCACCCTTGGCAATCCTCTCTGCATAATACTCTACCCTGACCGCACCATGGGAATGGTAGCCCCTAGAATCTGAAAATACTAGACAGTCGGCTACAACTTCAGCATGCTCAGGGCTAAGGCCAGCCCTAGCTATCTTGTTTTTTATTAATTCATGTAAGTCCTTTTCTGATATTCTCATTGGGCCTCCTAGATCTCTTTAGATTTCTACGTCCCTATTACAGTCCTTGGAATAAACATAGCTTAAAGGTTCTCCCCTTCCAACTGCATAGGCTGCCTGGGGCGCATAGGCTCCCATAAAAATATAATCACCCTTTTCAACAGGTACCCACTCATTGTCTAGGTTATACATGCCCTGGCCACTGAGAAGATAGGCACCATGCTCCTGTACATGGGTCTCAATATAACCATGGCTGGCTCCTGGATTAAAGGAAAGGATATGAAAATTCATATCAAAGCCCAGCTCATTGGGAAGAAGATCTTTAACTCCAACATCCTCCATACCTTCGTAGTCGGTGTACTCAATATCATTTGCATTTCCTGAGACCACATAGGCCTCATGGCCTTCAATGGCATGGTAACGACGTTTATAAAGGAAGAGTTTAGAAGCCTCTTTTCCATTGTCGTTTTCAAAATAGAGCTTTACGCCGGCTGGGCAAAAGAGGTAGCCGCCCTGGCTGAGTTCAAACTCTTCTTCATCGGCCGCAGCTTTGATCTTACCTTCAACCACATAGACAAAGACCTCAACACCGGGAGCTCCAAAGCCCTCTTTATTTTTTCCATCGGCTTCCAGGGTGACCAGATAATCAACAAAGGATGCCCCCAGCTTTGGAGAAGCCAGGATTGTGACGGCGCAATTTTCAAAGCCAGGCAGGGTGTTTTTCACCAGTCCATCGGGCTCAATTAGAGCATAATTACCCCTTTTAATTATCGATCTATTCTTTAAAATATCTTCCCTATAACCTGTAACATTGTTTAGGTATCCCATCTATTTATTTCCTCCTATTTGTATGCTAGTTCGTAAAGTACTGCTTCAAGCGCCTTGACTCCCTGGACCAGGTCCTCTAGATCTGTTGCTTCTGCGGGATTATGGCTAATTCCTTTTATAGAAGGAACAAAAATCATACCCGTTGGAACTCTAGGTGCAAAGATTTGAGAGTCATGGCCCGCACCGCTGTGCATAAGGTTGTAGTCCAGGCCAGAGTCTCTACAGGCCTTTTCAACTAGACTGACCACATCTTTATCCATGGGTACAGGTGGCGCATCCATCCAGCGATTGATTTCTATTTCGATGCCAAGATCCCCAGCAATTTTTCTCATATCCTCTTCTAACATAGTGGTGAAGTCTTCAAGCTTTTGCATATCGGTATGACGACAGTCCATACTAAATACTGTCTCACCGGGTACCACATTTACTGTATTTGGTTTGGGCTCTACATGACCAAAGGTCAGTACCAGGGGATCCCCCTCAGCCTTGGCCTTGTCAAGGGACTGGGAAACTATTTTAGAGAAGGCCTCCACTGTGTCCTTTCTAAATCTCATCAGGGTGGTTCCGGCGTGGTTGGCCTCACCCTTGAGGAGGATTTCGTATCTTCTTTGACCTGCTATGCTGGTAATAACTCCCAGGGATTTCTTCTCCATCTCTAGGAAGTTACCCTGCTCTATATGGAGCTCAACAAAGGCCTTGATGTCCTCCCTTGGAGTCTTATCCTTTTTAAAATCAAAGCCAAGCTTTCTCATTTCATCTACAAAGAGAAGGCCTTCACTATCCTTAACACCCTCCATAGCCTCGTCGGAAGCCATGCCAAAGATGTTTTTACTGCCCCAAAAGACAAAGGGAAATCTACTTCCTTCTTCCTCAGCCATGGATATAACCTCCAAGCTTCTCTTGGGTTGTCCATACTTTTCTACAAGATTTCTAGCAGCTAGAAGGCCACCTATAATTCCCAGCTGACCATCTAGGCTTCCACCATTGACAACAGTATCCACATGGGATCCTGTGGCTATGGTTTCCTCAGGCTTTTCTGAGCCGACATATCTTCCATAGACATTACCTACTTCATCGAAGTGGGCTTCCATACCGATTTCTTCAAATTTTTCCTTGAGACCAGTCTGGGCATCCATCCAGGCCTGGGTGTAAAGTAGCCTAGTTATGCCACCGGTGGGATCCTTACCAAAACTGGAAAGCCATTCAACATGTTCCTTTATATCTTTAGCTAATTTTTCCATGTCTAATCCTCTCTTTTTTTCAATTTATCCTCTAACTTAATTGTAGAAGATTTTCCTTAAATAGTCTTTATTGCTTCCATACATTTATTCCAGTTACTTTGTTCTATTTGCACAATTAATAGTTAATTCTGACCAGGATTAATTTATAAAGAAAAAAGTAGACTTCTTCAGTCTACTTAACTTCTTGCATTTAGCTGTATTCTACGACCTTCTTTTCATTGTAGACATCCTTGTCAAATTCACCAAGTTTATCTGCAACTAGCATAGCAACTAGAACGTCAATGGTAACGTTCATTATAGTTCTAAGGGCACCTGCAAACCAGTCAATTCCAATTAGGATGGCAATGCTCTCAAAGGGGAGTCCCAGGGAGGTGGCAAAAAAGGTGTAGACCACCACAGAGCCGCCGGGTACAACGATAGTACCCATAACCATCATAATAGCTAGCAGCATACCTGTTAAGATCTCAGTGGTGGATAGAACAATTCCAGTGGACTGAGCCATAAACATAATTGCCAGCACGTAGCAAGCTACAGCTCCCGAGCTATTCATGGACATAGTAATAGGGCCAGTGAAGTCTGTCACTTTACGGCTAACTCCAAACTTAGTAACTGTATCCTCCATTTTAGTGGGAAGACAAATTGCACCTGAAGTAGTAGTAAGGGCCATGATTGACATTTTAGCGAACTTCTTAGGCATCTTCAGTGGACTTACCCCAACCTTCAGGGCTGTTATTGGGAAGTAGACTAAAAACATAATAATATCAGCTACTAAAAGGGCCAGTAAAAATTTCATCATAGGAAGTATTACTTCAAAGCCTGTTACACCAGCCACTGGGGCTAGAAGTGCAAAAATACCAATGGGGGCAAGCTTCATTACCATGCCTATAATTTCCATAATAACGCCATTGACATCTTTTATCAGGTCTAGAAGATCTTGTCTGCCGGTTTTTGAAGCATAGCTACCTGCAGCCACTCCAAAGATTAGTGAAAAGACAATAGCCTGAACTGTGGACCCATCACTCATAGACTTAAAGATGTTTGTGGGTACAAAGTTTACCAGGGTATCAACAACCGAGGTAGAACCCAGTTCACTGCTACCTATCTCACCAGCAAGGCCCAGATCAATTCCAACACCAGGCTTAAATATAAAGGCTAATGCCAGTCCCAGTAGAGCGGAGAAAATAGTAAAAATTATGATATACTTAAAGGTATGATAACTCATCTTCCCAGCACCTGAGCCCTCAACCTTACCTATGGCTCCGGCGACCGAAGTCATGACCAGGGCTACGATAGACATTTGGATAAGCCTTAACCATATAAGGCCTATAAATTCCACATTCTTTACTGCTGGTCCCACGAGAGAACCAATTACTAGAGCAGAAACTGTTGCGACGATAATTTGAGTAGTAAGAGACATTTTAAATTTCTTTGCCACTTCCATTTACTTCCCCTTTCTATAATAAGCTCTTTTTAGTAAGTATATTATAACTTGAGGGGGGATTACACTAACTAAGATGCACACAGATAAAAAGGCTCTTGTCTAAAATGCACAAGATTTTGTAGATTAAGGGGTAATATGATCACACTTAAAAAAATCCTCCAAGAAGAGAAGTTTTCCAGGCTCAAACTTTTAAATGGCCAGGCCGACCTCAGTCGTACTATAGCTACCATAGAGTCCACTGAAACCCCAGATATTGCTGCCTATCTGGCACCCAACTCTCTACTTATTACCACGGCCATGGTCTACAAAAATAAGCAGGAGGAGTTAGTAAAGCTCATAGAAGAACTAGATAAGCTACCAACGGCAGGACTTGCCATAAAACTAGGGCGCTTTATTGACAAACTGGATGAAAGGGTGGTAGAAAGAGCCGATGAACTCGGTTTCCCCCTTATTCTAATACCTGAGGATATGACCCTCGGTAATGTTTTTCACAGTCTCCTATCCCACCTTTGGAATAACCAGAATGAAGAACTACTCTACTCCCTAAATATCCAGAGAAAGTTTTCTAATCTCCTAATTAAAAACACCCCCCTAGACGCCCTAATTAGAACTCTTTCCCATACTCTGGGAGAGCCAATAGCCCTAGTGGATCCCTTTGGCAATGTCACACAGTCCTCTAGTAACATAAAAAGCAAATATTCCAAGAGTTTTATTAGAAAACTAGTGGAAACCTATTCTCATCAGGAAAGTAAAAATACAAGCACCTATATAAATCCCCAGGGCGAAGAAGATGCAAATAGTGTGGCCAGTATTTTCCCAATTAAGATGGCAGGTTACTATACCTATTATTTAATAGTATTTAATGCGGAAAAACTCAAGTTCCCCCTATCCACCATGGCTATAGAGCAGGCAATAATGATCCTAGCCTTTACCCTATACAAAAACCTGAGGATAAACTACACCAACCTATCAAGTAAAGAGGAATTTTTCAATGACCTGGTTCAAGGCGGATCCCAGGAAAAACTCAGTGAAAACCAACTCATTTTCAAGGGCAAGAGATTTGGTTTTATCTCTTCTAATTATTACCGTGTAATTATAGCTAAAATCGACTACAGGGATGAACTAAAAAAGGAAGCCATACTCGAAGAGAGCTATACCCTGGTCTTCAACTGGCTAAGGGACAAGCTGGAAAAGGATTTGACTGGGGCCCTACTCTTTCCCAATAGAGATAACTATGAATATGTTATTCTCCTACAAAGGCCTCTCAATGACCTAGCCCAAAGCCTATCTAACTATAGAAACATCCTCAATAAGACTTTAAAACTCAAGATCAACTATTATCTTGGCCACCGGGTCCAGTCCATTGCTTCAATCCAGTTTTCCTACGGGGAAGCCAGGGAGGCTATCAAATATGGTGAAATTAGAGATAGCATTGACTATATAAAGTACTTTAGTCAAATGGATACAAGAAACCTCCTCCACCTTTTGCCTAAGCATCAAATTGATTCCTTCGTGACCAATAACTTGAAAAATTTGGCTGATCCCAAGGATGAATTTACCCGGGACCTAAGGGATACTCTAAAGAGCTTTTTGGACTTAAACTGCAATATAACCGAGACTGCCAAGGCCATGTTCATCCATAGAAATACTGTAAAATATCGAATAGAACGCTGTAGCGAGATTTTAGGAATGGATGTCAGTGAACCGGCCAACAGTCTAGCCCTCAGGTTATCCATGGCCTATACATCAAAGGACCCCTCAATTTAAGGGGTCCTTTCTCCACTTATGGTTCTAAGATAGGTTTTAAGCAGCTCTACACCCTTTCTATTCTGAGCACCCCCAGGAAGGATTATATCTGCATATCTTTTTGTTGGTGAAATAAAGGCTTCATGCATGGGCTTTACGGTCTTTTCATACTGCCTTAAAATGGAATCCAGACTCCTACCCCTGGACTTGGTATCCCTACCAATCCTTCTTATCAGTCTTTCATCAGCATCTGCTTGGACATAAATAGACAAATCAAAAAGCTCCCTTATCCTGGGATCGTAGAGGGCAAATAGACCCTCAACAATTAGCATGCCCTGGGGCTCAACAACTAGGCTCTCACCACTGGGGCAATAATTTACATAGTCATAGACTGGAACCTTGACAGGTCGACCAGCCCTAAGTTCTAGCAAATCCCTATGGAGCCTATCCATGTCAATGGAGGCGGGATGATCGTAATTTTGTTTTTTTCTTTCCTCTAAATCCATGCCATCAAAGGGAAGGTAGTAGGAATCCAGGCCTATAAGCTGGCCCCTTTCTCCTAGCATCTCCATAAACTCCCTTACTATGGTGGTTTTTCCCGAAGCTGTACCGCCAGCAATCCCTACTAGCCTTATCATTTGATATCCTTCATGGACAAGGAGACCTTCCCTCTATGCCTGTCAACTGAAATAATCTTCACCTTGACTATATCGGCAACCTGGAGAACATCGCTGGGGTGTTTAATATACTTGTTGGAGATTTTCGAGATGTGGACCAGCCCATCTTCCTTGACGCCTATATCTACAAAGGCCCCAAAATCCACAACATTCCTAACAGTCCCAGTTAATATCATACCCTCTTCCAAATCATCAAGACTAAGAACATCACTGCGCAGAATAGGCCCTGGCATTTCCTCCCTGGGATCTCGGCCTGGTTTTTTTAATTCCTCCACAATATCCCTTAGAGTATGAATATCAACTCCCAGTCTACTTGAAAGCTCAGGTAACTCAGCTTCTTTAATATCGACCCCTAGAAGCTGCCTGGCTATGGCGTAGCTCTCAGGATGGACAGCTGTGTGGTCCAGGGGATCTGTACTTTCTGGAACCCTTAAAAAGCCCGCGCACTGGGTAAAGGTTCTGGGTCCAAGGCCCTTGACATCCAAAAGTTCCTTTCTTGATTTAAAGCCCCCCATCTCCTCCTTATACTTGACTATGTTCTTAGCCAGACTTCTACTAATTCCTGCCACATAACTTAATAGACTAAAGGAGGCTTGGTTTAGATTCACTCCAATGGCATTAACGCAGTCCTCTACAACCTTTTCTAGGCTCTCATCCAAGAGCTTTTGGTTGACATCATGCTGGTACTGGCCAATTCCAATATGCTTAGGCTCTATTTTAACCAGCTCTGCTAGGGGGTCTTGAACCCTCCTGGCTATGCTGATAGCGCCCCTGATGCTGACATCTATATCAGGAAATTCCTCCTTGCCAAGAGGCGAGGCTGAGTAGATAGACGCCCCTGACTCATTGACTATGGAGTAATGAAGCTCCCTATCCTGGCCCTCTATAAAGGAGGCAACCACTAGCTCAGTTTCCCTTGACGCAGTTCCATTGCCTATGGCAAAAAGTGTCACTCCGTATTTGTCCACCATCTTTTTAAACACCCTATGGCTACCCTCCACATCCTCCCTGGGCAGGGTCGGGTAGATTGTTGCATAGTCTAAGAGCTCTCCCATAGGTCCAACGACAGCAAGCTTACATCCTGTTCTAAAGCCAGGATCCAGGCCTAGGACCACCTGGTTAGACAGGGGTGGTTGCATTAGATAGGGTCTGAGGTTTTTCTTAAAAACTTCAATTGATTCTCTATCTGCAATTTCCTTTAGAGCTGCCCTAATCTCAGTTTCTATACTGGGCCTTAGAAGCCTTCTATAGCCATCCTCTATCGCCTCATCTAGGTAAAGTTCAAAGTTATGTTCCTTTCCTCTAAAGTGATACTTTAGCTTTCTTAATATATCCTCATCGGGAAGGTCAAAGCCCAGACGCAGGGAAGCCTCCTTCTCTCCCCTTAACATGGCCAGGGTCTGATGGGGTTTAATCTTTCTAATAGCCTCTGAAAAGTCCCAGTAGACCTGGTATAGCTGGTCTGCCTCTTCTAGGGCTCGGCTGGTCATAGCACCCCCCATAAAGGACTCCCTTCTTACAATCCCCCTGGAACCTATATCATCGCTGAGCCTATCAGCTAGGATATCCTGGGCATAGACCAGGGCTTCTTGAACAGAGAAAACCTCCTTGTCCTCATCTAGAAACTCCTTGGCATAATCTAAAAGTTCCTGCTGGCTGGCCTGGCCCTCCTGCAGGTAGTCTGCCAGCTTAGCTAGTCCCTTTTCTATGGCTATGGTAGCCCTTGTTCTCTTTTTAGGTCTAAAGGGCCTATAGATATCCTCTATCTGTTGAAGGCTGGAGGCCTCTTTTAAGAGCTCCTCCATTTCGGGAGTCATAACTTCCTGCTCTTTAAGTAGCCTGATAACCGTCTCTCGTCTTTCCTCTAGGTTTCTATAGAGCTTTAATTTTTCCTCTAGTTCCCTTAACCTGACATCATCCAGATTGCCAGTAGCTTCCTTCCTATAGCGAGCTATAAAGGGCAGGGTGTTTCCTTCATCCATAAGTTCCACAGTTTTTTGGACTTGGTTAAAATCAAGTTCCAATTCCTGGGCAATCCGACTAATAATATGCATTCTAACCTCTCCTTTTAAGTAGTGTAGGCAGTATTAACAAGATGGCAATAAGAGCAATAAAAAACAAGGTGATTGGCTGGGCCAGGTAATTTATTAGGCTTTGATTTTTCATGATTAAAATGGTCCGTCTAAAATTAAGGTCTATCATAGGTCCCAAAACAAAGCCCAAAACCATAGGGGCAGTTGGAATATCCATCCTCCTAAGTAGGTGGGCAAGAAAGGCAAAGAAGACCATAATAAAAATATCTTCACTCCTCTGATTATAGCTATAGGCTCCAAGAAAGCTCAGTACTACAACTATGACCGAGAGCCAAGAACTTTTAATATTTGATACAAAGGCCAGCCTAGGAGCTAGAAGGAGACCCAGGACAAGAAGCATAAGAGAGGCTGCCAGGCCGCTTACAATGATTGTCCCCATCATATCTGGATTTTCTGCTAGGAAAAGGGGCCCCGGCCTAAGGCCATGAACCATAAACACTGAGAGGATTATAGCCGATACACCATCTCCTGGAATGCCCAGACTGAGCATAGGTATAAGGGCACCCCCAACACAGGCGTTATTGGCAGTCTCCGGGGCAATTACGCCCTCCCAGGCACCCTGTCCAAAGGGAACACTGGGGTTTTTGGTTCTCTTCACTGCCTGGGAATAGGATAAAAATGAAGCCACAGGAGTACCAGCTCCTGGTAAAACACCCACCAAGACTCCCAGAATTGCATAGTAAATCGAAAAGGGAAGGTATTTAAGGGCTTGGCCAAGTCCAATCTCTCTTTTTTTAAGTTCAAAATCCCCCTGAGCTCTCTGTTCTACCATGACCAGAGCCTCACTAAGGCCAAATACCCCCAGAAGGATAGGCACCAGAGGAATTCCTGGTTTTAAAAGGTTAAGACCCAGAGTAAATCTCTGGCTGCCAGTTATGGGGTCTAGGCCCACCAGGGAAAAAACTATCCCCAGGATTCCGGCAAGGGCAGCGTGACCTGGCTTATCGCTAGACAAATTCATAAGAGCCCCCAGAGAAAAAACTGCAAGAAGAAAGTAGTCGACGGTTCTAAAACTAAGGGCCAGGCTACCTAAAGACTTTGCAAATACAGCTAGACAGACCAGGCCAAAGACCGAACCCACTGCTGAGTAAATAGTGGCTAGGAAAAGGGCGTCGGCAGCCTGGCCTTTTTTGGCCATGGGATAGCCATCAAGGCTCGTAACTATAGCTGAAGGAGTCCCCGCTACCTTAATAAGGATAGCTGGAACTGCTCCTGAGAAGACCCCTACTATGTAGACCCCCATAATGGTGGCCATAGCATAGGAGGTGGGCCAGGAATAGGTTAGGCCCAGCAGTAGGGCTGTGGCCATGGTCACACTAAGTCCTGGTAGGCTTCCCACTATAAGTCCTAGTAGAGCACCTAAAAATGTGAAAACTAATATCATAATTACCTCAAGGCAGCACAATTCCAAATATTCCAGCAAAGGTCAGCTCGACCAAGAAGACCAGGCCAAGGGCAAAAAGAAGAGACCTAAGGGGACCTTCTCCACCAAGGAGATAAAGGGCTAGGCCAGTATAGGCCAGGGTAGCTAGTCTAGCTCCTAGAAAGTACCAGGAAAGTCCATAGAATAAAATTATAAGACCCTCTAACCAAGGCAGCCTATCCTTCCTAAAATCAAGTATTAGGCCTGGCGAAAGTACCATTAAAGCCAGTCCTAGCAGGGCTGGCAAAAGTCCTGGAGATAGGCCTAGTGCCTCCTGGGAAGCTAGGTGGAGGTAGACTCCATAGATTAGAAGGGCCAGGCCGGTAAAAGAGACAGGTAAAGATTTCATGGTCTTTTTATTCCAAATTCCTCTGGGCTTTTCTTTGCAGCTCCCCCATCATATAGGAGCCAGCTCATCTCAGCTTCAAACCTCTTAAAAAACTCTGTCATTTTTTCAGGACTATCATAGCGCTCATAGAGGACCTCTTGGCCACTTTTTTCAATATACTCCAGCCATAGAGGGTTCTCAGTAGCTCTCTTAGCAGCCTCCCTTAGGGTTTCCACTATCTCATCAGGGGTCCCCTGGCTTACAAGAAGGCTTAGGGGGGTAAAGGCTAGGTCCATAAGTTCTCCAGCCCCAGGAAGCTCCTCCTCAAGAAGGGCTACACTTGGGTCAAGACTTAGGGGGGTATTGCCAGCAACGGCTAGAACCCTCAGGTGACCACTTTCAACATACTCCCAAACCACCGAGGCATTGGAGTTAGTGAAATCTACCTGCTTACCCATAAGGGCTATAATCGCATCCAGGCCTCCTGGAAAGGGTGTAAGGGTTAGTTTGGCTCCTAGTTTTTCGTAGAGCAGGGCCTGGACATGGCCTGAACCTCCAGGACCTGTATAGCTCATATTTAGACCCTGGCTTTCCATGGCTTCAAAGAGCTCTGAAGCACTCTCATAGGGACTATCAGCATTTACAACTATAACCTTGGGATCGTTAGTAAGAAGGATTATTGGTTGGAAATCATCAAAGCTAAGCTCCGACAGATCCATGACCCTCTGAATGCCAAGGGAATCGGCGCTGAGAAGCAGGGTATAGCCATCCCTATCCGCCTGGTAGGCGCTAATTGTTCCTACAGAGCCCGAGGCACCAGGCTGATTAACCACGCTAACATCCCTGCCTATCTCCTCGGCTAGAACCTGGGCAAAGGCCCTGGCAACTAAATCCGTTGTCCCTCCAGCTGAGTAGGGTACTATTATTTGAATCTTTCTAGCAGGGTAGTCTGCCTTAGAGCAGCCCGCTAGGAGAAAAATCATTATTAATGTTATTATTACAAATTTACTTTTTTTCACTCTTATCTACCTATTCTCAGGATTTTTACATCCAGTCCTTCTTCTTTTAATTTTAATATCTTTCTTACCTTGGGGGAATAATCAAGCCCCTTTTTACCACAGACAATTGCCACAAAATCAACATGCCTTGGGTTTAGATCCACTAGACTAGCCTGGGCATTTTTTATATCTCTATCAAAATTCCTAGCCTGACGCCCCCCTAGTTTTCCAATCAGGATGCCCCTCTTCCCCTTTACTTTTTCCTTGGTAAAATTTCCATCGAAGGGATTGATAAAAAACTCCAAGCGTTTAAGGAGATTTTCGTAGCTTCCCTGGCCATGGTGGTGGTATTCCCAGAGCTCCCTCCACAGACTATCAAAAAGATATTCCTCCCTAAGCTGAAAGTTCTCTTCCAGCCAGGTTTCAAGGCCCCTACCATCCTTTTTTTCCATTAGTTTATGGGCTGACCTAAAGGAACTGGCCAGGTTAATCCTGGTTTTCTCATGGTAAAATTTCATAGCAAGCCTCTCTAGTATCAGGTGAACTCCTTCATGGTAGTAGGCTTTATTTATAAGATATTCTATTCTAGGTACAAGTTCACTGGCAGGATAGCTTCCGCTAAAGTCCTCTACACTGGCAAGCCACTGCTCAAGGCCCTCCAGGGCCTTATTATCCAGGGCCTGACCTGGCTGGTAGTCCCTAAGCTGGAGTCTGAGCTGGCTAAAGTGTTTTCCAAAATCCTTTGATTTTACAGCGCTGGTGTGGGGAGACCTGTAAATAGAAATATTACTGCGCTCCAGGGGATACTTCCCCTGCATCCAGGTGAAGATCTCACCGGTAGCCGAAGCGTCGCTAAGGGCGTCATGGTGGTTTCCTAGCTCAGCATCCATGACAAGACTTAGATAGGCAAGGTTGTATTTGGGAAAACCTGGAAAGAGCCTACCCGCCATCTTTACTGTATCTATGTAGTAAAAATCAGGATGGTCTATTCCAGCCTCTTTAAGTGACGCCTGAATTTGTGCTAGATCAAAGCTAGCATTATGGGCTACTATTATGGAATTTTCACAGTAGTCCTTTATCAGGGGCCAGATCTCTTTAAACCTGGGTGCTGCCTTGACATGATAGGGTTCAATACTATGGACCCTTATATTCCAATACTCAAAGCGCCCCGGAGGTTTTATAAAGTAATGGTGGCGGGCCACTACTCTACCCCCACTAACATGGACCAGCCCCAAGGAGCATATGCTGGGAACCCTTCTACTGGCAGTTTCAACATCTATTATTGTAAAGTTATTTATATACATATATTTTCCTAGTCCAGCCTCAGATAAAATTTAATATGCCACTGCTAGTATATCAGAAGGCCAGCTCCTCTTCCATTGGACAAGATGAATCTTGATTAGAAAAGTAAGAATTATCTAAAAAAGGATAGATTAATAATATAGGCCCTAATATGCTATAATTCCATTATAACCAATATCCAAGGAAGGAAGCGATGAGAAAATTACGCTTTTATATAGCAATCACTGCCGCTAGAGCAAGCAGCCTTTTTCTACGATTGGCAGGATATAATGCAACCCACACTCCTGGGGCCCTTGCTCTAAAACTATGTCCAGACTTTTTAAGTCACATTGCAAAACCCAGGACCCTTATAGCCATAACTGGTACCAACGGCAAGACAACTACTTCCAATTTAATTGCTGATATTTACAGAAATCTTGGCTACAAGCTAGCCCACAATGGCTACGGTAGTAATATAAAGGAAGGCGTCATAACAACCCTACTGGATGCCTCAAGTTTTTTCGGAGGTCCTAAACTAGACCTATGTATTCTTGAAGTGGATGAAAGGGCCAGCAGGATAATATTTCCAGAAATGGCTCCAGATTATCTTCTAGTTACCAACCTCTTTAGAGAGTCCTACCTGAGAAATGCCCATGGGGAATTTATTTTCAGAGTCTTAAAGGACCATATCCCAGCTTCTACCCACCTCTTTTTAAACAGCGATGATCTTATTAGTTCCAGACTGGGAGAAAATAATCCAAAGACCTTTTATTCAATAAATAAACTAGAGGGTGAAAAATCCGAGTCCACTAGCCTGATTGAAGATGTCCCCCTCTGTCCTCTATGCCAGAGTCCCATGGTCTATAGCTTTAGAAGATACCATCATATAGGCCACTCCCAATGTAGCCAGTGTGGTTTTACAAATTACAAAGCCAACGTGAGTCTTATTGATACCAGGGATGGTTTTACTGTGGATATTAATGGAGAGCTTGAGAAATATCCCCATCTAGGAGAAAACCTTCTGGACTACTACGCCGAGCTATCAGCTATTTGTCTTATGAGGAGTCTAGGCGTAAAAGAAGAGGAGCTGGCCAAGGCCCTTGAGGGCCTAGAAATAGTCAAGAGCCGTAAGGATGTAAGCACCAAGGCAGGCAAGACCTTTTACAGGATGTTAGCCAAGGGAATGAATCCCATTGCCATAAGCAGGGCCCTTAGCGTAGTTCTTGACCAGGAGGGAGACAAGGCCCTTATACTTCTCAACGATACCAGTGAGAAAAAAACTAGTCATGAAGAAAATACAGCCTGGCTTTATGATACGGATTTTGAGAAGTTAAAGAGAGAGGATATAAAGCAAATTCTCATAGGGGGCTATAGAGCCCAGGACTACCTGCTAAGGCTAAAATTTGCAGGAATACCCGAAGACAAAATATTAATTAAAGAAGAAAAAATAGATATCGCAGATCTTGTTGATTTAAAAAATGTTGATTTTGTTGGTATTCTCTATGAGCTCTATTCAGAACCTGTATCCAGAGAAATTTTAGAAAGAATTACTAATAGACTGGAGGAGACCGGATTTGAAAGTTGAACTAATCTACCCTGAACTCACCAATCTACTGGGGGAAAATGGAACCCAGCTTCTTTTAACTAAGATTTTTGGAGAAGAAAACATTATTAGAACTAACTTTCCAGCTAGGCCCCGTTTTCTAGATGGGGGGATAAAGCTTGCTGTCATGGGAGCTATGACAGAGGCTAAGCAGGAACTTATACTTGATCTTTTTCTCCCTTTAAAGGAAGAGATAAAAAATAAAATTGAGGAGGGACAGTTTCTTCTTTTTACTGGTAACTCCCTGGATTTGTTGGGCCAGGAGATTATCCATGAAGAAGCAAGCACTCTCCAGGCCCTGGGCTTTTTTGACTTTGTAACCAGGGTAAATAAGTATGATAGGATAAACAAGTTCGTCCATGGTCATACCACAAAGGGTAGTGAAATATTTGGATGGATTTCCCAGTTTACAAGTTACCAGGGTGAAAAACCCAGCTTTATAAAAGCCCAGGATCAGGACTATGGAGTCCACTATAAGAACCTCTACGCCACCAGCCTTTTAGGCCCCCTACTAATCACCAGCCCCCATTTTACCAGGGAGCTCCTAGATGCTATGGATATGACCGACAGTTTTCCAATGGAAAAAGACCTCATAGAGAGTTTTAATAAAAGAAAAAATGATATGATGAAAAATACCAAATAAGGCCCAGGAGATAATAATGGTTGAACAAATAAAAAAAGCACTAAAAATGGACTGGCCCCAGCTCTACTATGTTGTCAGCCACATGCACAAGCGCTCGGGACGCAGTCATTTAGATATCTTTAAAGATATGACTCGCTGCTACAAGGAGCAGGGCTATACCTGGCTTAATTATCTAACCTTTGGTTTCGATGAGATTCTTGACCCCCTCCAAAGAAGGAGCTACCTATCTGAGTATAAAGACAATACTAAGATTATAAGAACCTGTAACACCAAGGCTAACATGGAGATTTTTGAAGATAAGGGACTCTTTAACAGCAGGTTTAAAGATTTTTTGGGTCGAGAAGCCCTGGATCTTAGAAGGGTTGACTACAGCCTCTTTAGAAAGGCACTCCTAGATCATCCTGTTCTTTTTTTTAAAACTCCCTCTGATTGTGGGGGTGATAACATAATAAGAATAGAGACAGAAAAAGTAGAGGATGCCAAGGCTCTCTATGATAGGCTTATAAAAAATAATCAAGTCGTATTAGAGGAAGCCATCATCCAGGATAAGAAGATGCAGGAGCTTTCTTTAAAGTCCGTCAATACCCTAAGGGTGGGTACAGCAACAAATCCCCAGGGTCAGGTCTCAGTTGCCTATATGACACTGAGATTTAACACCACCGATAGCCATTTTGATAATACCAGCCTGGGCGGCGCCTTTACCCTTCTTAGTGAAGACGGGACTATAAACTTCCCTGCCTATATCAATTATCCTAGAGAAAAATCCTTTACCCGCCACCCGGCAACCGGTATGGATCTCCTGGGCTTTAAGCTTCCCCAGATAGACAGGGTAAAAGACCTGGTGAAAAACAGCGCCCTGGTACTACCCGAGAGCAGGTATATAGGTTGGGATGTTGCAATTACCCCAGAAGGTCCAGTTTTAGTAGAAGGAAATTCCATCCCTTCGGTAGAACTCTTTCAAGCAAGAATTCACATGGCAGACGGCCATGGCCAGGCCTATAGGATGGAAGAACTCCTGGGTCTTCCCCTACGTTAATAGAAAGGAATAACTATGAAAGGTTTATCTTCTCGTTTAGAAGGACTTAATACTTACTGGATGTCTAGCCAGGCTGAGTCAAAAAAAGCAAATAAAAGCAGGGCTAGTGTCCTAGCAGATATGCTCTACCTTCGATATAAGTACGGCTTTAGCGCCCTGGACTATCAAGTCTTTGGCTTTGCTCATACCAGTGATAAAAAGGCTAGACTCAGCTACTTTGGAGCTCTGGACTGGGCTAATGCCAACTATTTTCTTAATCTTCCCAAAGACACGGAGATTGATTTTTTCAACAAAATCCATGTTTATAAGCTATTAAAAGACCACTATAGCAGAGAAGTACTTATACTTGATGAGGTCAGTGACGATGAGCTTCAGAGCTTTATGGAGAGAAATCCAGTAATTTTTGCCAAGCAGGCAGATAACTATGGTGGCTTTGGAATAGAAAAATTACGCCTTGAAAAATTTGATGATGCCAAAGAGCTGCGAAGCTACTGTCAAGAAAAACACATCTCACTTTTAGAGGAGCTGATAAAACAACACCCTGATGTCAACAAGCTCTACCCCCATTCAGTCAATTCCCTGAGGCTTACTACTATTAAGGATGATAAGGGAAAGGTCCACTTCCTCCCCAGCATCCTGAGAATGGGCGGCGAAAACATGGAGATAGACAATGTATCTTCGGGAGGGGTCTATGTTCAGGTAGATTCAACCGGAAAAATTATTAGCCAGGGTTTTAAAGAAGATGGTAACTTTAATCTAGACGGCGGCCACCTGGTAGAAGCCCATCCCACTACTGGCACCATCTTTTTAAATTATATGCTGCCCCATGTTGACAAGGCCTATGCCTTAGCTGAAAAACTAGCCAATGAAATTGATGACTATAAGTATATCGGCTGGGATATTGCGCTAACAGAGGAGGGTGTCGATCTTATTGAACTTAATACCTACGCCTCCTACGATATGATGCAGTGCTACTATCAAAATCCATCACATAGGGGAATTTATGACCAGATGGTTAAACTTGTCGGCGTTGAGTTTAGAGAATTAAAGGATAGATATAGTAAGGTAAGAATACAAAAATAGAAGTAAAAGGCCCTAATCACATCCCGTGACTAGGGCTTTTATAATGG
>CAYFUM010000011.1:22204-41246 GCA_964346475.1 uncultured Peptostreptococcaceae bacterium | reverse complement strand
AAATCAATCTTTTCAGACTCAGTTTTTACATTTTTTTCAGGTGCTTCAGAAGCTGTATTATTTACATCATTTTTCTTATTTACACCATCTAAGGACTTCATTGTTGGGAAGAAGATGACATCCCTAATGGAGGGTGAGTCTGTTAGAATCATGATTAGCCTGTCCACGCCTATACCCAGCCCAGCAGTTGGGGGTAGTCCCACTTCCAGGGCTTGGATGAAATCTTCGTCCATGGGGTGACTCTCATTATCACCCTGTTGTCTTTGCTTTAACTGATCTTCAAAGCGCTGCCTTTGGTCCAGTGGATCATTAAGTTCACTATAGCCATTGGCTATCTCCCAGCCATTCATAAAGGCTTCAAAGCGATTGGTATAGCGGGGATCATCTGGGTTTTTCTTAGATAAAGGAGAGATTTCAGCTGGATGGTGCATGACCATAGTAGGCTGAATCAGATCCTTTTCGCAGAACTCTTCAAAGGCCTCTTCAATAATATGGCCTATCTGAGCGTAGGGCTCCAGCTTTAAATGGAGCTTCTTCTCAGCTAGCTCCCTAGCTTCTTCCAGGCTATCAAGGGAATAGAAGTCTATCCCTGTTTTTTCTTCAACTAACTCATGCATAGAGACCCTTCTCCAGGGAGCTTTTACATCGATTATCTTGCCCTGATATTCAATCTCTGTGCTTCCATATAATTTAAGAGCTAGGTACTCCACCATATCCTCAGTTATTTCCATGACATAGTGATAGTCTTCATAGGCGGTATAGAGCTCTATGCTGGTAAACTCAGGGTTATGTCTAGGAGAGATACCCTCATTTCTAAACATTTTACCCATCTCATAGACCCTATCAAAGCCCCCTACAATTAGCCTTTTCAAATAGAGCTCATTGGCTATTCTAAGCTGCATGGGCATATCCAGAGTATTGTGGTGGGTTTTAAAGGGTCTGGCAATTGCTCCCCCAGCAACAGTATCTAGAATAGGAGTCTCCACCTCTAGGTAAGACCTCTCATCAAGAAAACTTCTAATACCCCTAACTATCCTATTTCTCTTTATAAAGGTCTCCTTGACCTCAGGATTCATAATTAAATCCACATACCTCTGTCTGTATCTTAGCTCAGGATCCTTTAAGCCGTGGTGCTTTTCAGGTAGGGTGAAGAGGGACTTTGTAAGTAGAACTATCTCATCGGCCTTGATAGATATCTCATCCTTTTTAGTCCTGAAAACACTTCCCTTGATTCCGACTATATCGCCAATGTCGTAGGTTTTAAATTCCTCGAAAAGCTCATCACCAAGATCATCTTTTCTTACGTAGATTTGGATACGCTGGCTTGAGTCCTGGACATTGATAAAGGCAGCCTTACCCATGAGACGCTTTTGCATAAGCCTTCCTGCAATAGCTACATTTTTTCCTTCGTAATCATCAAAATTCTCTAGAATATCCCTGGCAAAACTGTCCTGATCGAATTTCTCCTGTAGAAAGGGATCTTTGCCTTTTTCTACCAACTCATTTAACTTGTCTATACGTATTTGTCTAAGATCTGTTTCTTGGGTCATGGCCTTCCTTCCTTATTAAATATTTATATTTGCTTACTTATTCCTTTAATTTCGTAGTGGATTAGGCCCGAAGGCAGGTGAACCGTCACCTTCTCTCCTATCTTCTTTCCCATTAAAGCCTTTCCTAGAGGAGATTCATGGGATATTTTTGCCTCAAAGGGATCTGCTTCCCTGCTTCCCACCATAAGATAGTCCTCTTCTTCGCCGGATTCTAGATTCTTTAGATTAACCCTATGACCTATAAAAATAATATCCTCGGGAATATCCTTCTCTTCAACAATCTTAGAGAAACGAATTAGATTCTCTAGTTTTTCTATCTCCAGCTCAAGCTCAGCCTGGGCATTTTTGGCCTCATCATACTCTGCATTTTCCGATATATCTCCAAAGCTTCTAGCTTCCTTGATACGCTCAGCCATCTCTTTGCGCTTGACGACCTTAAGATGCTCAAGTTCTGCTTCAATTTTCTCAAGTCCTGCCTTAGTTAAAAAAGTCTCTTGCATAACAAACCTCCACTAAAATATACTAAAGTCTATGCCATTAAGGCCTCTATGTCAAGGAGGGATTGAAGGATAAACTCGAAATCCTTGAGATTCTCCAAGTTTGACAACCTATCTCTTAGCTTGGCACTGCCTGGAAAATCCCTAACATACCATAGACCATGCTTTCTAAAGGCCGTGGATGCATTTTTTTCTCCCAGCTCCTCTACAAGATATCCCATATGGGTTCTCATGGTTGCAATTAGCTCCTGGGCACCTACTCTTTGAGCTTTCTCTCCTTTTTCAAAGTAGTTTTTAAAATCCCTAGCTAAAAAGGGGTTTCCTCTTAGGGCCCTGGCCACCATAATGCCATCAACTCCATATTTTTTTAGTTTTTCCAAACCCTGATCCAAGCTGGTTATATCACCATTGCCTATTACGGGAATCTCTAGAGCCTCTTTTACTCTTGCTATTTCTTCCCAATTGGCCTTTCCACTATACATCTGGTCCGTTGTTCGGCCGTGAACCACAACCATGGAAGCACCAGCCTTTTCCATGGCCCTGGCAAACTCCACAGCATTCTTTCTATCATTACTTATCCCAAGACGGATTTTTACGGTAACAGGCTTGGTAGTGTTTTCTACCAGCCTGGCTACTATATCCATTGCAAGCTTGGTGTTTTTCATAAGGGCAGAACCCTCGCCATTGTTAAAAATCTTTTTTACAGGGCAACCCATGTTAATGTCTAGAACCTCATAGGAAAAATTATCCTCAAGATAGAGCGCTGCCTTTAACATGTATTCAGGATCACTTCCAAAAATTTGCAGTGCCAGGGGGTGGTCTTTCTCATGGGCTCTAGCATAGTCAGCAGTCCTGTGGTTACCAAAACACAGGCCCTTAGCAGATATCATTTCACTGACACTGTATTCAAGACCCAGCTCCCTCAGTAGCCTTCTAAAGGCATAGTCCGTTATCCCCGCCATGGGGCCCAGTAGTAGTTTTGATGGAAAATACTCTAACACTTCCCCTCCAGATAATTTATTCCTTAACCACTCTACCACAAAGGGCAAGAAAAAGAAAGTCGCTTAAACCTTTGAATAGTCCCTTCCTCAAGCCATCTTTTGGACTATAGGTAGAAAATTCAACAAATATGTTCCCCGGGCTACTATAGGTCCTTAAGGCTTCTAGCTAGGTGGTCAACCAGTCCCGAATCAAAGACGCTGGCTACAAAAAAGTCCTCTCCTAGCTCCGATTCATCAATATAAGAGGCCAGCGCCCGGGCAAGCCTTAGGTAGATAGCCCTATCCAGTTTTTTTATACCAGCATCAAAGAGGCCTCTAAATAAACCAGGGAAGACTAGAACATTATTTATCTGATTACTATCATCGCTAAGCCCCGTGGCCACAATTCTAGCACCAGCCCTTTTAGCTAGGCTTCTATCAATCTCGGGCTCTGGATTAGAGCAGGCAAAGATAATAGGATCCTTAGCCATGGAAGTTACCATAGCAGGGCTTAGAATGCCAGGTGCTGAGAGCCCGATAAAAACATCTCTCCCCCTTATAGCCTGCTCTAGATTACCCCTTATCCCATCGGGATTTGTCCTTTTGGCTAGGTCCCTCTTAAAGGGATTAAGGTCCTCCCTGCCTTCTTCTACCACTCCTAGACTATCTAAAACTACAAGGTCCTTAAAGCCTGCCTCAAGAAGAAGCTCTGCTGTTGCAAGGCCAGCTGCGCCGGCACCGGATATGAGGATTTTCGGATCCTTCTTAGCTGTTATTTTAAGAGCATTTATAAGGGCTGCTAGGACAACTATGGCTGTGCCATGCTGGTCATCGTGAAAGACAGGGATATTCATTCTTTCTGATAGTTTTTTCTCTATCTCAAAACACCTAGGTGCACTTATATCCTCCAGGTTGATTCCAGCAAAACCCGTACCTATGAGTTCTACGGTTCTAACAAATTCATCAACTTCCTGGCTGGCTATAGCCAAGGGAAAGGCGTCCACTCCTCCAAACTTCTTGAAAAGAGCACACTTTCCCTCCATGACCGGCATACTGGCACTGGGACCTATGTCTCCAAGGCCAAGAACTGCGCTACCGTCGGTTATAACAGCGACAGTATTCCCCTTGGAGGTATAGCTGTAGCTTAAAGCTTCATCCCTTGCTATCTCCTGACATACATAGGCTACCCCTGGAGTGTAGGCCAAGGATAAATCCTCTCTAGTGTCTAAACTCTTTTTAAGTCCCGTTTCAATTTTCCCCCTCCTATCGCTATGATATTCCAGGGCTCTAGCTTTAATCTTATCAGTCATTTCTCACCTCTAATATATTGTAGAGAAAGAAAGTGAAGATAGCAACTTTCACTTTGTGAATATTATTTGACTTAGTCATGGTTTATTATAATAAATTCAGGGTATAAATTATATGTTAATTTACAAGGAGGTAAATACATGAAGAAATTTTTTAGTTTGCTGCTAGTGCTAGTGTTGGTCTTTGCTATCTCAGCCTGTGGAAAGACAGAAGCACCTGAGGTGGAAGAGCCTGAAGCTAGCGCACCCGTAGAACCCGAAGCTCCTGCTGAACCTGAGGAATCACCTGAGGAATCAGACAGCGAGGACTATAACTTCTCAGTGCAAGCCGAGGAAGGCTGGAAAGACTACTATGAAGCTGCAATTGAAAGGTTTGAAGCAGATAATCCTGGAACCAAGGTTGAATTAAAGCTAGTTGCATCCTTTGACCATCTGGACGTTATCGATAGTACTGACCCTACCAATGAGGACGTAGCCGATATCTTTGCCCTGCCTGCTGATAGACTCTTTGGCCTTGTCGACAACGAGGTCCTGGCTGCTATCGATGCCAAGGCAATGGCAGATAAGGTTGGCGGTTTTAATGACTATGACGCCGGTCTTGGCGGAGCCTTCTCAATAGACGACGAGTATTTCGCCTTTCCAATGAATATTGAAACCCTTATAGCCTACGCCAATACAGCAAATGCTGAGGAAGTAGGCCTAGATCTTGACGACAAGGTTGAACTTAACGCCCTAGATTCTACAGCAGTCCTTATTCCTAGCTTCGATGCTTGGTTTGGTGTTGCTGTAACCAACTCCTCTGGAATTGAGCTCCTTGGGAATGATAACGGGGAACTTTTTTCTGATATGACCCTAGATTGGGAGGAGCTGGATTCAGATAAGCAGGCGACCTTCGAAGAGCTCTATCTTTACTGGAAGAATAACTACGATGCAGAGAATCCTATGTGGGATGCCGAGGCAGCCTGGGGCTATATGGACACCCAGTTTACAAGTGGCGGAGAGGGTGTTCTTAGAATATCCGGTCCTTGGGACGCTGCAAGTTTCTCAGAGCAAGCTGGAGATGGCGAAGACCTGGCAATACTTCCACTTAATTCCATCGTCGCTGCCGGCAAAGATCTAAACCACTGGAAAGGCGGTTGGGGAATCGGTGTTAATGTTAGGCTTGAGGATGATGAAGAAACTCTTTCTTTAGTTGAAGCCTTTATCGCAGAACTTATGAACACCGATTATGCTATTGACTTCTATAAATCTGCAGGTAAAATCATGGAGAATGTACCCGCTGAAGTCTATACTTCTTCGGACCTAGCAGAAATTGACAAGACAATAATTGAGAATGTCCTGATTTCCTATGAAGATGCACCAGCAAGACCCCTCTTTACCGAGTGGGGTAATGTATGGGATACCTGGAAAAACGGACTACTCTCCTGGTCTGCAGAGCAGCCTGAAAGTGCCCAGGAAGCCTATGAAATACTCAGGGCTAGCTTTGAAGCCATGATGATGAATTTCTAGACAATATTACAATAAAAGAAGAGGCCCGGGCCTCTTCTTTTATAAGTTTATAGGGGTAGCCTGTGTCCAAAAAATATAGAAAGCATCTTATGATAACAGTTGCCTCCTTTATCATTCTTGCCTCAATAGAAGTTCTAATGAGAGCAAAGGAGGAGGCCCTCTATCTGGCATTCCAAGAAAAACTTTCACTTAAACCTGATGAGTACAGGGCTTTTCTTCTTTTTAACTATATTAGAGAACTAATCATACCAATATTTTTTAGTATTTATTATCTTTTTATTTTTAAAAGAGTTCAAAAAGGCTGGTTAGCCAAGGTCTCCTGGAATCTTCTTATTATCCTGGGTCTTGTGGGCCTAACCATGGACTTTTATAATCCCTTCTTCTACTTAAAGTTATTTTTATACCTAAATATGATGCTACTTAATATCGTACTACAAAGGAGTAATCATGAATAGCCAGTTCCTATACGACCCTTTGGGTAGGTCCTATCCCAGGAAAAATCTCTATCTTTCGGAGTTGTGGGCTCTTGAGGAGAGTACCTCCTTTAGCAAAAGGGATATAAAAAAATTCAAAAAAAATAAAGGGCAACATCCCTATATTCTTGAGCTAAAAGCCGCCGAGGAAGAGGAAAAGCTCTTTCTTAAAAATAAAAAAAATCATCTAGAAGAACATAAAAGAAATTTATCTGGGTCTAAGCAAATGAAGGATTTTCTCCTCCAACTGGAAGAAGCCAAGATGGAAGCAGACTTCTATCATGACCATGTTGAGCTCAGCTACGACTTTGAATATAAGTATAAAAGAGCCAGTGTCAGGCAAGCCAGGCTAGATGACCTGATCCAGGAACTAGCAAGAATAGAAAAAGAACTTCAAGCCATAAAGGCCATAGATAGCTCCCAGAAACTTACTATAGACTTTAAAGAAGAAAGAGCTCATTATCAAAGGGAGATCATGGTCTTAAGAAGAAAAAGAAAAGAGGGTTTGATTTCTAAAAAGGCTCTAGCCAGGGGGAAGGTCCAGCTTAAAGAGGCTCTAAAACACAAAAAGAAGCTAAAGAGACTAAAGAGTCCCAGCCATAGTAAGGCTGAGGAATTAAAGAGTAAATCCCACGAAAGAAAACTCTTCCTTAAATCCGCTAGGAATTTACTAAGGGATGATCTTGCAGAAACCAGAAGAAGGGTCCCTCTGGAAGTAGAGAAAAACCCAAGCTTTATGGCTTACTTAAGTCTAGTTTTCCCAGGTCTAGGCCAGCTTGCAAACGCCCAACTACTCAAGGCCAGCTTGTTTTTCTTAGCAGGCCTACTTATATATCTTGTGGCAATCCCCTATGCCCTAGGTTTTGGTAATTACCAGGGTCAGGGTATAGCAGGACTTATCAGCCTAGCCCAGGGGGGAAAGAGGACAGACCGCTCTATTATCTTTATGATTGAGGGGATAATCGCCCTGGTTCTCTTAGTGCTATCCCTCTTAACCTATCTTTTTGCCTTCCTAGATTCAAGAAGGGTGGCCCGAGATAGCTATAGGGGTATCAGGCCAAAGAACTGGTTTGAAACTAAAAAGAGACTCTTGGAGGAGGGCTTTCCCTATCTTGTCTCTCTACCTGCCCTTTTTGTCCTAATATTTATTGTCCTGGTTCCCATAGCTACTACCCTACTCCTTTCCTTTACCAACATGGGACCTAAAACCCAGTCTAAATTTCCCTGGGTGGGTCTTAGTAATTATAAACTCCTTTTGGCTGGTCAGGGACTTGTGGGCAGTGTCTTCTGGAAAATCCTCATCTGGACCCTGCTTTGGACTATCGGAGCAACCAGCCTAGCCATATTCATTGGCTTTATGCTGGCTCTCCTAGCCCATAATCCCAGGATCAAAGGAAAAGGCCTCCTTAGAACAATCTACCTCCTGCCCTGGGCGGTACCAGCCTTCATAACCATCATGTTCTTTTCTATCATGTTCTCTACAGGAGGAGAGATGAACCTGCTCCTATCCAAGATCCTTGGAAGGACAATAGATGTAAAAAACAACATGTACTGGACCCGCTTTATCCTTATTTTACTCCAGGGTTGGCTGGGCTCATCCTATGTCTTTCTTCTTTCCACCGGCGTCCTCCAGGCTATACCCGAGGATCTCTACGAAGCAGCTGATATAGATGGGGCAAATACCTGGCAAAAAATGACTAAGATTACCCTACCCATGGTACTCTTTCAGACCGCCCCCCTTCTAGTCAACCAGTACACCTTTAATTTCAATAACTTTTCAATTATCTATCTCTTTAATGGAGGGGGCCCCTTCAATCCCCTTCAGTATGGCAATCTGGCTGGCTCTTCGGATATTCTTATTTCCTACATCTATAAACTTACAATAAATAATCAGTATCAAAGTATAGGGGCAGCTGTATCTATTTTTATATCCCTGGCACTCATGTTCCTAGCCTTTCTAGGCTATAGGAATACCAAGGCCTTTAAGGAGGAAAGACTATGATTAAAAGAAGAAAAAATAAGCTTCACCTTTCTGACAGACCTCCCCTTACTAAGGCTGGACTTATATTTCTTGCAATAAATTATCTTATACTAATGGCCTATAGTCTGATTATTATCTGGCCTCTTTTCAGAATGGTTAGCTCAGCCTTTAATGGCAGGCAGGGAAGATACATTAGTTTTTCAGGTAAGTATGAGTTTTCCTTGAAACATTTCAGCTTTCTTTTTAAGGAAACCCTCTACCTAACCTGGGTGAAAAACACTCTGATAATTGCCATATCCACCGCTCTTTTAACCATACTTATAGTCTCATTTACAGGCTACGCCTATTCTAGATTCAGATTCAAAGGTAGAAAGGCTTCCCTTATGAGCATTATGCTGCTGCAAACAATTCCCACCTTCGCTGGAATAACAGCTTTTTTTACCCTCCATAGCATAGTGGCTGACTTCTTTCCCTTTTTTACACGCCAGATGATGCTAATTTTAATCTACACAGGAGGGGGCATTGCAGCCAATACCTTCATCCTCAAGGGCTACATGGACTCCATATCTACTGAACTAGATGATGCAGCAAGGATTGATGGTTGCAGCTATATGCAGGTTTATAGGCTAATTATTATGCCCATAGTAAGGCCCATGCTGGCCATCATAGGCCTCTGGTCCTTTATAGGGCCCTTTATGGACTATATGCTGCCTAGGGCCCTGCTAACAAAGCCTGAGAGCTATACTCTGGCTGCAGGGCTTTATACTCTAATGAATAATAGAGAAACCCTCAACCAGCCAGCCTTCGCTGCTGGAGGCCTACTTACTGCAGTGCCCATAGTAATACTATTTATCGTACTTCAAAAGGAACTAATTTCTGGCCTGGCCCAGGGATCAGTCAAGGGATAGGAGAAAAAATGCAAGTCGAACTTATAAATATTGGGAAAAAATATGAAGGTAGAGAAAACTTCACTATTAGAGGAGTGGATCTAGTTATAGAAAATCAGGAGTTCTGCGTAATCCTTGGACCTTCAGGCTGTGGTAAATCCACCCTGCTAAGAATGATTGCAGGCCTTAACTCCATAACAGAGGGTGAGCTCCTCTTTAATGGCAAGTCCATGAATCGTGTCCCTCCCAAGGACAGGGATATAGCCATGGTCTTTCAAAGCTACGCCCTCTATCCCCACATGAGTGTCTACGACAACATGGCTTTCTCCCTTTCCATGAGAAAGGAAAGTAAAAAACTTATAGATGAGAGGGTTAGGGAGGCTGCTGAGCTCCTTCAAATATCCGAATATCTCTATTCTAAGCCCTCGGACATATCAGGAGGTCAAAGACAAAGGGTAGCTCTGGGTAGGGCCATGGTCAGAAAGCCCAAGGTCTTTCTTATGGATGAACCTCTGTCAAATCTAGATGCCAAGCTTAGAGAGCACATGAGAATTGAGCTTGTGCGTCTTCATAAATCCCTGGGAACCACTACCATCTATGTTACCCACGACCAAACCGAAGCAATGACCATGGCAACAAAGATCATTCTCATGAATGATGGCCATATTCAGCAGGTGGGTAGGCCCGAAGAATTCTACAACAGACCTGCCAACCTATTTGTTGCTGGCTTTATAGGCTCTCCTACTATGAATATAATAGAGGGTGAGATTTCTGGGGATAGCTTTAGATCCTTAGACGAGAGCTTTATCATCACACCCAAGGAGGAAGACAGAAAACTTCTTCAGGACTACCAGGGTAAAAGGGTCTATCTGGGCCTCCGTTCAGAGCGCTTTATCCCCGGCCAAGGAGAGGATGATATAGAGGTGGAAATCGAGGTTGCGGAGATGCTGGGAAAAGAAAAACTCCTCTACGCAAAACTGGCTGATAAAAATCTAGTCATTTCTGTCCCAGGCCACCAGGATTATAGGGAAAACCAGAAATACAAATTCATACCAGATAAAGATGCCCTGCACTTCTTTGATGGAGAAAGTAAAAAAAGGATAAACTAAAAGCGAGCCAAGGCTCGCTTTTAACATATTGCATTTAAGATTTACTTACCCCTAAAGGAAAAGAGATAGAAGGATTCCCGCTGCCACAGCAGAGCCTATAACTCCGGCAACATTGGGGCCCATGGCATGCATAAGAAGGAAGTTTCCTGGGTTTTCCTTTTGACCCACAACCTGGGAAACCCTGGCTGCCATTGGAACTGCTGATACACCAGCAGAACCTATGAGTGGATTTATAGGTTCCTTGGAGAACTTGTTCATTACCTTAGCAAGGATAACACCCATAGCTGTACCAAAGCTAAAGGCAACAACTCCCAGAAGCATAATTAAAAGGGTCTTTGGAGATAGAAACTGCTCAGCATTAGCTGTTGCACCCACAGTAACACCTAAGAAAATGGTAACTATATACATAAGTGCATCACTGGCTGTTTCCTTTAGTTTATCAACAATCAGAGCCTCTCTAAAGAGGTTACCCAACATGAGCATGCCAATAAGGGGGGCCGCTGCTGGAACCACCAGAGAAACCAGGAGGGTTACCATAATAGGAAAGATTATTTTTTCCTTCTGAGTAACCACCCTTAGCTGCTCCATCTTTATCATCCGCTCTTCCTTGGTGGTTAGAGCCTTCATAATGGGCGGCTGGATTACAGGCACCAGGGCCATGTAGGAATAGGCTGCAATGGCTATTGAGCCCAGTAGGTGGGGGGCCAGTAAACTGGTCAAATAGAGGGCCGTAGGACCATCAGCGCCACCTATAATCCCTATAGAGGCTCCCTCGGCCGCTGTAAAGGCACCTGAAACCACTGCCCCTATAAAGGTAGCAAAGATTCCAAACTGGGCTGCAGCACCAAGGAGTAGACTCTTGGGGTTGGAGATTAGGGGACCAAAGTCTGTCATGGCACCAACTCCCATAAAGATGAGAGGTGGGAAAACCCCTAGTTTGACACCCTGATAAAGATAGTAGAGCACCCCACCAATCTGGTTTTCAGTTGGTGGATTCATCATCCCAGCTAGAGGAAGGTTTGCAAGAAACATTCCAAAGGCGATGGGAATAAGTAGCAGGGGCTCAAACTGCTTGACGATAGCTAGGTATAAAAGCACAAAGCTTATAACCAGCATTATTATCGTCTTAATATCCATAGCTACAAATCCTGAGGATTTGAAAAAAGTTACAAATACATCAACCAAGGCTGGCCTCCTAGCCTAGTACCACTAGAGAATCACCGGAGTTAACTGAAGCTCCCTTTGTTGTATTAACTTGGACAACCTTGCCGGCAGCAGGTGCCATGATTTCGTTTTCCATCTTCATAGCTTCAAGGATTACCAGTACCTGTCCAGACTGGACCTCATCACCAGGAGAAACTAAAACATCGATAATAGTTCCTGGCATAGGAGCGTCTATACTGCCTGCACCTCCACCTGCAACAGCTGCTGGAGCTGGGGCGGCGGCTGGGGCAGGAGCACTTGCTGGAGCAGGAGCGGCTGCCACTGGAGCTGGGCTTGGTGAAAGACTTGGTCTAGAAACTCCACCTAGCTCCTCAACATCGACTTCATAAACTTTTCCGTTAACAGTTATTTTGTATGTTTTCATTCTTATTTTCTCCTAAATTTCTCTATTCATTGTTTCTAGAACGCCTGCCTGGCTCCAAAGGGGGATACCTACACCCACTTCCTTAAAGCCTCGGATTTTTATCTCTTCATAGCCTCGTCCACTGGCTGAGGCTATGGCTGCAATAAGAACTGCAACTAGTTCCTCTTCATCCTCTTGGTGGCTAGCCTCTATAACCGGCTCTTTAACTTCTGGTCCCTTTTCTGCCACCAGCTCGGTGGGGGACACCCTTGGATTGAGTAGAGAGCTCATAAATTTAATAGCATAGAGCAGGGCTATTAAAACTATAAAGGTTATTCCCATACCTAGAGCAGTAACTATAAGGGCATTTAATAGTCGCTCCATTACGGGCATCTGGCTCATATCTTGTAAAGCAGCAAATTCTTTCATTTTACCTCCTACAGGGGCATGTTGCCATGTTTTTTACGGGGTAAACTAGCTCTTTTGCTCTCTAGCATAACAAAGGCGTCCACTAGTCTAGCCCTGGTGCTGTGGGGTAGGATAACATCATCTACATAGCCCCTTTCAGCAGCCTTATAGGGAGTGGCAAACTCCTGGTCATACTGGTCTATTCTGGCCTGTCTCTCAGCTACTGGATCCTCGGCTTCACCGATTTCTTTTCTAAATATAATATTGGCTGCACCCTGGGGTCCCATGACAGCTATCTCTGCTGTGGGCCAGGCGTAGACAATGTCAGCTCCCAGCTCCTTGTTACACATGGCAATATAGGCGCCACCATAGGCCTTTCTTACAATCAGGGTAACCTTGGCCACTGTGGCCTCACTGTAGGCGTAGAGCATCTTTGCACCATGACGAATAATTCCGGTATATTCCTGCTCAGTCCCGGGTAAAAATCCAGGAACGTCAACAAGATTTAGAAGGGGTATATTAAAGGCGTCACAGGTTCTTATGAAACGAGCTGCCTTATCCGATGCATTTACATCAAGGGTTCCTGCTAGAACCTTAGGTTGATTGGCAACAAGGCCAACACTTCTACCACCGATCCTGGCAAAGCCCGTGATAATATTCTTTGCATAATGGGCTTGGTACTCCATAAAATCGCCATTATCTACAAGAACTCTAATAAGATCATGCATATCATAGGGCTTGTTTGGGCTATCTGGTATAAAACTATCAAGATTTTCTAAGTAGCCCTCAACCTCACCGGCGTCAAAAATAGGAGCTACCTGAGCATTATTGCTGGGTAGAAAACTCAGTAGTCTTCTTATCTGTCCAATGGTATCCTCATCACTCAAGTTATGAAAATGGGCAACACCACTGGTGGCATTGTGGGTCATGGAGCCTCCCAGCTCCTCGGCGCTGACCTTCTCTCCGGTAACTGTTTCAATTACCTGGGGACCGGTTATAAACATTTGGGCTGTCTTGTCCACCATAAAGACAAAGTCAGTTAGGGCAGGTGAATAGACCGCACCGCCGGCACAGGGGCCCATGATGGCTGTAATTTGAGGAATTACACCACTGGCCTGGGTATTGGCGTAGAAGATCTTTGCATAGCCAGATAGGGCGTCTACTCCCTCCTGGATCCTGGCTCCACCTGAGTCATTAAGTCCGACTATAGGAGCGCCTACCTTCATAGCATTTTCCTGTACCTTGACAATTTTTGCGGCGTGCATCTCTCCCAGGCTACCACCAATAACTGTGAAATCCTGGGCATAGGCATAAACTAAGCGGTCATCCACATAGCCATAGCCTGTTACCACTCCCTCTCCCGGAGCCTTTACCTTGTCCATGCCAAAGCTTGTACTTCTGTGGGTAACAAAGGCGTCCAGTTCTATGAAGGTGTTTTCATCAAACAGCAGTGCCAGACGTTCTCTTGCCGTGAGTTTTCCAGAGGCATGCTGTTTTTCCACCCTCTTTTCTCCACCACCAGCAACGACAGTCTCCTTTTTTTCAATAAGGAGTTTGTTCTTATCCATTCTTTCCTCCACTTGATTTAATCTTCTCTCTCAGAGAGTTCTACAAGAACTCCCCCACTACTCTTAGGGTGTACAAAGGCTATGCTAGCTCCGCCTGCTCCATAGCGAGGCTTCTCATCAATCATGCGCATACCCTTTTCTAACATATAGGCGATTCCACTTTCTATGTTCTTTACTCTAAAGGCTAAATGCTGAACGCCGGGGCCATTTTTCTCGATAAAGCGAGCGATGGGACCATCCTCTGAGGTTGATTCTAATAGCTCTACCTCGGTGTCTCCTACAGGCAAAAAGGCTACCCTTACCTTCTGTTCCTCAACGGTTTCAACTCCTGCTGCCTCAAGACCCAGGACCTCTTTCCAAAAGGGGAGGGCATCATCCAAGCTCTTTACAGCTATACCAATGTGATCTAGTTTAAGTACTTCCATTAATCCTCCTATATTTTCTCAAAAAGTAGCTTGGCCGCACTATAGGGGTCTAGCTTCTTCTCAGTTAGTTCTTCCAGGATCCTAGGATAATCCTCAAGCTTTTTTACCTCTCTAAAGAGTCTATCCTGAAGGACCTCCAGAAGGAGCTCTCCAGTATTTCTCCTTCTTCTTTCAAAGAGTAGGCCCTCCTTTTCCTGGAAGCTTCTATGTTCTTCAAGGGCCTCCACGATTTCCTCTATGCCTTCCTCTCTGGTGGCTGAAGCCTGGAGGACTGGAGGGATCCAGTCTTTTTTAGCCATAAAGCTCAGCATAGCCTCAACCTCAATTTTGGTCTTATTAGCTCCGGGAAGATCGCTTTTGTTAATAACGAAAATGTCTCCTATTTCCATTATGCCAGCCTTCATGGCTTGAATATCATCGCCCAGACCAGGGACCATAACCATTAGGATTGTGTCGGCATGTTTTACAATCTCCACTTCAGACTGTCCAACACCAACGGTTTCAACAATTATTACATCGGCTCCCACAGCATCAAGGACTGCTATTGCAGAGGCGGTTCCTGCCGAAAGGCCACCTAGCTGGCCCCGGCTACCCATGCTCCTTATAAAGACCCTAGGGTCTGTAGAGAGCTCATTCATCCTTATTCGGTCGCCTAGGATACTACCGCCAGTAAAGGGGCTGGTGGGATCTATAGCAATAATTCCCACCTTCATATCCCTATCGATAAAATTCTTAGCCAGGGCATCGGTCAAAGAGCTCTTGCCTGCTCCGGGTGGCCCAGTGATACCTATTACATAGGCAGAGCCTGTCCTGGCATAGAGCTCTTCAAATACCCTCTCATGACCCTCCTGGGCATTTTCCACTATGGAGATCATTCTAGCTATTTGTCTTTTATTCTTCCAGGTTACTTCTTTATAGTTCATCTTATTTTTTAATATTTTCTTTTATAAAGTCTATGCTAACACTGGTTGGCGTGCCCGGCGTGAAGATTGCCTTTACCCCGTTTTCCTTTAGGAAGGGAATATCAGCTTCGGGAATAACTCCTCCAGCTACAAAGAGAATATCCTCACCACCCTCTTTAAGTAGGAGCTCATTAATTCTAGGAAGTAGGGTATTATGGGCACCACTTAGGATACTAACAGCGACACAATCCACATCCTCCTGGATAGCGGCATGAACTATTTGCTCTGGTGTTTGACGAAGGCCGGTGTATATTACCTCCATTCCAGCGTCTCTTAGGGCTCTAGCAATTACCTTGGCCCCTCTATCATGGCCATCTAGGCCTGGCTTCCCAACTAAAACACGAATAGGATTTTGCATCATAACTCCTTATACAATAACGGCTTGTTTATATTCGCCGAAGACTTCCCTTAACACATCGGTGATTTCACCCAGGGTAGCGTAGGTCTTTACTGCTTCCAGAATTGCAGGCATGATGTTTTCATCACTCTGCGCTACAACTTTCAAGTGGCTTAGAGCACTATCAACGGCCTTTTGGTCTCTAGCTGCTCTTAACTCTCTGAGCTTCTCCTTTTGGTTCTCTCCTACAATTGGGTCAACCCTGAGAAGATTCTGGGGAGTTTCTTCCTCCACCTGATACTTGTTTACGCCAACAACAATGGCTCTGTCTTCTTCTACATCCCTCTGATAATCATAGGCAGCGTCCATGATTTCCCTTTGGATATAGCCCTCATCAATGGCCTTGGCTGCTCCTCCCAGCTCATCAATTCTAGCTATATACTCCATGGCTGCCTTTTCTATTTCATCGGTCTTGGCTTCTATATAGTAGCTGCCCGCCAGGGGGTCAACTGTATTTGTTACACCAGACTCGTGGGCAACAATTTGCTGGGTTCTTAGGGCAGTTCTAACCGATTCCTCAGTGGGAAGGGCAAGAGCCTCATCCTTGCTGTTAGTGTGAAGGGATTGGGTCCCGCCCAGAACAGCGGCCAGGGTTTGTATGGTTACTCTGACGATATTGTTCTCTGCCTGCTGGGCAGTCAGAGTGGATCCCCCGGTCTGGGTATGGAATTTAAGCATCATGCTCCTTGGATCCTGGGCACCAAAACGCTCCTTCATAATCCTGGCCCAAAGTCTTCTTGCAGCCCTGTATTTGGCTACTTCCTCTAGAAGGTCATTGTGGGCATTGAAGAAAAAGGATAATCTAGGAGCAAAGGCGTCAATTGAAAGGCCTGCCTTTAAGGCAGCCTCAACATAGGCTATACCATCGGCCAGGGTAAAACCAACCTCCTGGGCGGCTGTAGAGCCAGCCTCCCTGATATGGTAACCAGAAATGGAGATGGTGTTCCACTGTGGGACATTTTCTGAGCAGTAGGCAAATATATCTGTTATAAGCCTCATAGACGGCTCAGTTGGGAATATATAGGTACCTCTAGCAATATATTCCTTTAGAATATCATTTTGGATTGTTCCTCTTAGTTTACTGGTATCAACCCCCTGCTTTTCAGCCACTGCTATATACATAGCAAGAAGTACCGATGCAGGAGCATTTATAGTCATAGAGGTAGAGACCTTATCAAGGGGAATACCATCAAAGAGGATCTCCATATCAGCCAGGGAATCTATGGCCACTCCAACCTTTCCTACCTCACCCTCACTGAGGGCATGGTCAGAATCATAGCCAATCTGTGTAGGTAGATCAAAGGCAACACTAAGACCAGAAGACCCCTGCTCAACTAGGTACTTATACCTCTTATTGGATTCCTCTGCTGTAGCAAAACCAGCATACATCCTCATGGTCCATAGCCTACCCCTGTACATGGTGGGCTGGACACCCCTGGTATAGGGATAGGAGCCTGGAAAACCTATATCAGACCCAAAGTCTATATCAAGTAGGTCCAGTGGCGTATAGAGCCTGTTTACCTCCTCCTTACTGCCAGTATAAAACCTCTCATTTCTTTCTGGAAAACGAGCTATACTTTTCTCAACCTGAGCATTATATCGCTCTAAGCCCTCCTCCAGTCCTTCTAACTTCTTTTTTTCAGACATCTTCACATTCCTCCCAAAGCGTGAAAGTATTATCAACCCAAACCTTTAAATTCTATAGGAAATCCAAAGAATTACATCGCTTTTAGTATAGCATAGTTTATATATAATAGATATAAAAACTTGCATCTTTTCACCCTAAAGCAAAAAATGCAATTAATATTTCATAAGTAGCTTTAATGTCGAAGAAGTAAAAATAAAAAAAGGGACAGATACTCCTATCTATCCCTTTCATATCAAGTGAAATTTATAAGCAAAGACTTCTACAGTTTGCCTTCCTGTCTGAGCTTATCCTCATAGAAAATTGGGAAATCGGGGTCTACCTGTCCTACACCCAGATAGCGAGCATTGTAGTCCTTCAAAAGATCAACAAAGGTCTTAAACAATACCAGGACAACAGCCACATTTATAAAGGTAGGAATAACCGATGAAAAGTCAGCTAAAACCCAGATTTGTGCAGGAGTACCGCCACCATAAACAGTCACCACTGTTAGAAGAAAACCAAAGAGTGGATTTAGAGCATTATAGATCTTTAGAATTACACCCTTACTAGGACTGTCCTTAAAGGCGTGATTAAGTAAAACATAATAGTAAGTATACCAACCTGTTGCAGTGGTTATACCAAAGAAGAAAATCGACAAGCTGACTACTATCCTAGAAAAGCTTCCTAGAGTAGTTTCCAGGGCCACCAGGGTAAGCTCGGCGCCCATTAGTCCTGAACTCCAAAGTCCTGTAATAATAACAAGAAGTCCTGTAGCAGTACAGACCACCATGGTATCGGCAAATACTTCAAAGGCACCCATTATACCCTGCTTTATTGGGTGGTTGGTCTCGGCAGTGGCGTGAATCATGGGTGAAGTTCCCCAGCCGGCCTCATTGGAGTAGACAGAACGAGCAAAGCCTAGTTGAAGGGCCTTGGCTACAGCAGCTCCAGCAAAGCCACCCACAGCTGCTTGCTTAGTAAAGGCTCCCTTAAAGATAAGACCAAAGGCACCGGGAATAGCAGAGGCGTGGGTAATGAGAACAATGATTACACAGACTATATAGAAAAGACACATGAAGGGGACAAGATAGCCAGCTATTTCACCGACCCTCTTTAGACCACCTAGGATAATAGCATAGATAGAAAACACTAGAATTAGAGAAGGAATCACAAAGGGAATGTTAAAGGTAGTCCCTATGGCTTCTGAAACAGTATAGTTTTGAAGGGTTATAAAGAAGGTTATAAAGATCCCACCACCAAATAGTATAGCCAGTAGTGACCAGCCCTTAAAACCCTTTTCCTCACCAAGGCCCTTTTCCATGTAATATGTAGGTCCACCATAGTGGGTTCCATCTTCTGCGGTTGTCCTATAATAAACCGCCAAAGTAACCTCAGCCATCTTGATTATCATACCAAGAAAGGCAGCGATCCACAGCCAAAACAGTGCACCGGGACCTCCCGTAGCTATCGCTGTACCAACACCGGAGATGTTGGAGACACCAACAGAACCGCCAATAGCAATTGATACTGCCTGAAAGGGTGTAAGCTTTTGTTTGCTGTCTTCAAGTTCCGGATCCTTCTTGAAGGGAGTTACAATGATTTTTCCCATATGTCGAAATTGGAAACCGCCGCTTATAAAAGTATAGACAACTCCAGTAAGGACGATGACGATTAGCAGGGGCATCCCCCAGAGCCAACCAGTTAGGTTCTCAAACGCTTGCCACATAATTTCTCCTTCTTTCCCATACATAATATTTGCCTAACAACTTTGATAATCACCCATGTCAAGCATGTG
>CAYFUM010000011.1:0-22104 GCA_964346475.1 uncultured Peptostreptococcaceae bacterium | reverse complement strand
TTAAATTCACCTTTTTACATAGCTATAAAAAAAGAGGGACTGACCCTCTTTTAATCTAAACTTCTTTCGTAGACCAGCTCCCCTGCGAAAAAGGTCCTCATAACTTTAATATCCAAAAGCTCTTCCTGGCTGGCCTTGGTAATATCCCTATCCAGAAAGATAAAATCTGCCAGATAGCCAGGACTGATCTTGCCCTTATCATCCTCTTCTCCACTTAAATAAGCGCCCTTTAGGGTGTAGGCCTCTAAAGCCTCCTCTATACCAAGCCCCTCTTCGGGGAGAAAGGGCCCCTGGCCCTGAAGGTCCCTTCGGGCAACTGAACAGTAGAGATTGGGCATGGTCTTAAAGGGCTCAACTGGTGCATCTGTGCTAAAGGCACAGGCAACCCCTAGGTCTCTGAAGGACTTCCAGGCATAGGAGGTGGAGGCAAGCTTTTTTCCTACCCTATCTTCTACCATATGCATGTCATAGTGAATGAAGATAGGCTGAGCAAAGACACCCACATCCAGTTCTTTAAAACGCTCAATAAGCTTCCTATCAGTTATCTGGGCATGGACGATTCCATGCCTCAATTCTAGATGGGGCAGGTGGTTTTTTGTAAACTCCAGGGCATCAAGACACTGCTCTATAGCTCCATCACCAATGGCATGAAGGGCCACAGGCATACCACCTTCCTGGGCTTTAAAAACTATGGAGTTAAGCTCTGACTGCTGGTAAATAGCCAGGCCCCTAGTTGAGCTGTCATCCTCATAGGGCTCTCTTAGATAGGCTGTGCGGGCACCCAGAGAACCATCTGTCAAGACCTTGATACAGGATATGTTGAAGCGACGATTACCGTAGTCCCTGCCAAAGCCCTGTTTAAAAAAGTTTTCTACATCCTCTGGGGTATCCACAAGAGCCTGGAGGCTATAGCGTAGCTTAAGCTTTCTATCCTCTCCTGCCTGACGCATAAGACGGCAAAAGCTTGGATAATCACTATCAGGAAGGTACTTTACATCATCGCTTTGAACAGAGGTTATTCCCTGCTCCCATAAATCTACCTGATCTTCTAAAAGTGCTGCAACCAAATCCTCGGTTTTAGGTGCTGGCATCCTAGCCTTAATATCATCAAAAACAAATTCTCTTACAACCCCTGTAAGTTCACCATCCTCATCAAGATCTATATAGTCGGGGTATTTTAGCGCATCTTCCTTGGTAAGGCCGGCAAGTTCCATGGCCTTGCTATTTAGAACCCCTATATGAAAGCAGGCCCTCATAATAAGAATAGGATAATCCCTGCTTATAAGGTCTAGATCGCTACCCAGGGGAAAACGCTTTTCATCGGTAAAGTAGTCCTGGTTCCAGCCTTCACCAACTATCCAAAGAGGGCTGGTCTTATCCCACTCTTCGTAGGCCCTTCTCATGGTATCTATTACACCAGCAAGGGAGGTCTGGTCAAATAAATTTGCTGCCTGCTTAGCCTTTACATAGTGAAGCACATGGAGGTGAGCATCATTAAAGCCCGGCATAACCGTAGACCCACCTGCGTCGTATTCTTCAGCTAGAAAATCTCTATCCTCTAGGAAATTTCTTGCCCCCTTCTCATCTCCAACAAAGGCAAAGTATTCCCCAATTACCACAGCTGCCTCAGCATAGGGCTTTTTCTTATCCATGGTTAGTATCCTAGCATTTTTAATTAGTTTATACACTAAAGACCCCTTCTCTATCGTAGAGAATATCGCCATCCACCATTGTCATTAGGACCTGGGTTCTCATTATCTCCTCTGCTTCTATGCTAAATATGTCTCTATCCACAACTACTAGGTCTGCAAGATAACCCGGCTTTAGTCTTCCCTTCTCAGCTTCTTTAAATTCTGCATAGGCAGAGCCCAGGGTATAGCAATCTAGAGCCTCCTCGATACTTAGAGCCTCCTCCATGTAAAAGCCCTCCTGGGGTTGGCCAGTGAGGTCCTTTCTTTCCATGGCACAGTAGATATTTTCAAAGGGATTAAAGGCCTCGACTGGTGAGTCAGTACTCATTGCTGCTACTATCCCCTTATCCAGCATTGATTTCCAGGCATAGGACGTGGCTTGAAGCTCCTGGGATATTGCTCCCCTTAGGGCCTCAATATCCGAGCGAAGGAAAATAGGCTGTATTATGGCTACTAGTCCTCTTCTAGCCATTCTATCTAGAATCTTTTCATCGGTTATCTGACAATGAACTAGGCCCCATCTGTCTTCTTTGTCTGAAATCCGGTAGACCTCCATAGTCTCTTCCATGGCTCTATCACCAATGGTATGGGTGAAGACCTGCAAGCCGTATTTTTTTGCAACTTCCAGGTAAGGTCTAGCCTGATCCATGGGTAAAACATCCACCCCAAAGTTTTTCTCATCATCAAGATAGGGCTCCCTAACCAGAGCACTATGGCCACCTAGAGAACCATCCTTGAAAAGTTTCAGTGGACCCCAACTCCTCTTACTAACCGATGGTGGCACAGCCAGCTTGGTTTTTGCATAATTTTCCAGCTCCTCTGGACTTGAAAAACACATCTGGTGGTGGACCCTGGGATAGGGACTATCTTCTTTATAAAAATCATCAAAAAAATCAAAGAATTCACCAGGCTCCATGGATAGGCCACAGTCATTACTCTGTATACTGGTAATACCCTGGCTTAAAAGCTCCTTCATAGTCTCCTTCATAGCCTCTCTTAGCTCATCCTTACTAAACTCTGGGCGAATTCTTTCAATAAGCTCATTGGCATTTTCATAGAAGCAGCCTGTTGGACCTTCATCATCAAGATCAAAAACACCACCTGCTACCTGGGGAGTATTGGCTGTAACACCAGCTAGTTCCAAGGCTTTGCTATTACAGGAAAGCATATGGCCACAGGCTCTTTTTAGTATTACAGGAACTTCCTTTGAAATTTTATCTAAATCCTTTCTTGTTAAATTTCTTCTCTCCCCCTCTGTAAAATCTGCATAATTCCATCCCATTCCGTAGACCAGCTCAATCCCAGGATTGTCGTTAATAAAATTTTTAGCCCTTTCAATAACGTCATTAATACTCTTAGACCCAAGAAGTTGCAGGTGGGTACTGAGCTCCGAGATCATCATTAAATGTCCATGGGCATCGTTAATCCCTGGGATTATTATTTTTCCATGACAGTCCCAGGCTTTATCATGCTCTTTTTTTAACATAGCCTCACTACTACCTAGAGCTAAAATCCTATTACCTTCAACTAAAATAGCCTGCTGAAAAACACCAGCTTCCACATAGATCTTCGCGTTATGTAAAACAATTCTCATAGCAACTCCCCTAAATCAAAATATTTATAAGACATAATTATTATAACATGGTAATATTTATTTGTGTATATCCAAGAGGTTAAAGATTATTTCCAAATTAAGACTAGAGTAACGTTTAAAAATAGGAGGTTCTTGTGGATAGAAAAAAAACAAAGCAAATGAGAGAGTTTCTCAAGGATAGTATTAGAAGGGAGGTAGATTTTTCACAAACTGATCAGAACCTAGGTCTTGCTATGCCAGCAATCGAAAAAGAAATAGCTCCAGTGGATCTTCTAGTAAATCTGCCTGAATGGAGATCCACTATCAAGCCCCAGGCCAGGCTAGATGAACTGCTGGAAAAAAGGAGGAGCTATAGGAAGTTTACTGAAGAAAAAATTCTTGCTGAAGAGCTCTCCTATCTGCTTTGGGCGAGCCAGGGTATAAGAAAATACCACCCCAAAAGAACCCTCAGACTGGTACCCTCAGCAGGTAACCGCCATAGTTTTGAGACCTATTTGGCTATCAAAAGGCCCATTGAGGATAGGGAGGGTAAAGAGCTCTTTAAAAGAGGAATTTGGCGCTACTCTCCACTGCAACATGCTCTGGTCTTTCTAGGCTCTCCCGAGCCCCTGGAAGACCTGGTTAGTCAGGCTGCCCTGGACCAAGACTTTGTTGGCAAAGCACCCCTGAGCTTTATCTGGACTACCATTCCCTACCGTACAGAGTGGAGATATGCAGAGGCTTCGGTAAAGGTTATAGCCCTAGATGCAGGACATCTATGCCAAAACCTCTATCTGGCAGCAGGCTCCCTAGGCTGTGGAATCTGCGCTATTGCCGCCTATAACCAGGAAGCGGCAGATAAACTTTTACAGGTAGACGGCCAGGAAGAGTTTGTTATCTATATGGCTCCCCTAGGAAAAATAAGGGAGGATAGACTCTAAAAGTAAAAAGCCAGTGCAGATTAATAGTGTATGATAAAAGGGGCTTAAAGCCCCTTCATTAGTTCTTCTGAATATAAAGTTTATAAATCCTTATAAATATAATTAGCTAGATAGCCCAGGAAAGCACCTCCCAGCCCATTACCAATAATTACCAGGGCTAGGGTTGTGTAAAAATTCACCTGACCAAGTACCCCTAGTCCCATTCCTGCAGGTATAGTGAAGAGATTGGCTACACTGTGTTCAAAACCACCTATGATAAAGACCGTTATCACAAGAATGTTGGCCAGGGCCTTACCCCCAAAATCTGGTGAAGCCTCCATGGCCCTTAAACTCAGGGTAACTAGAAAGTTACATAAAAACCCTGACACTAGAGCGGCCAGAGGACTTAGAGCCATCTTGCCCTGGGCTATGGGCTCTATAACCTCCACCAGAGGGCTTGTAAGGGCCCCAGAAGCCTGAGCTAAAAGCAGCAGAAAGATTGAGCCTAGAAAATTTCCAAATATAACAAGACCCATACGCTTTAAAAGCTCAATTTTCTCAGCTCCACTGGTCCCTGGCGTGTAGAGTAGAGTTCCTGTAAAAAGATCACCCCCACTGATAACTATTGTGAGAAGACCAAAGGAAAAGATTATACCTCTGAGTATTTTGGTGATGCCCATACCAACAAAATTTGCCGAATCCATGGTAGCTGCATAGCTAACCAGGCCAGCCATAGCTATAAGCATACCAGCCATAACACCACCAGCCAAAATGGAAATCCTAGATCTCTTTAAAAATACCTTCGACTTTTCAAAGTATTTCAGTGTAACCTCTCTTGGTGTCATAACGCCTCCCATAAGAAAGGAGCCAGCCAAGGCCCCTTCTTAATAAACTTATTTATTTATCTATTCTATTTCTTCTTGAGTAACTTCTTCTAAAGACTTGCCTTCTCTTTTCATTTTTAGACCTTGGAAGCCCTCTTCCATAACCAGATTGAACTCTTCCGCGTCAATGGTCTCATACTCACTAAGGGCTCTGGTGACTCCATCTAGCTTATCCCGATTTTTATTTAGAAGATCAAGGGTCTGGGCATAGGCTCTATCAACTATCTGCCTAATTTCCATATCTATCTCACTTATGACCTGCTCAGAATAATCTCTTTTTGTGGTCAGATCCTTGCCAATAAAGACATTGTCATCTCCCCCATAGCTCATCTGAGAAAGATTGTCGCTCATGGCATACTTAACCACCATGTTTTTGGCTATCTTTGCTACCCTTTCAAGGTCATTGGAAGCTCCCGTGGAGATATCCTTAAGCACTAGCTTTTCTGCTGCCCTTCCACCTAGGAGAACCATGATTTCAGTAAGCATTTGGCTTCTTGTCATGTAGTTCTTTTCTTCCTCAGGCAGCTGCATGGTGAAGCCCCCTGCCATTCCTCTTGGAACTATGGTCACAGTATGGACAGGGTCACTCTCGGGTAAAAGAGCTGCCACTACAGCATGGCCCGCCTCGTGAACCGAGACCAGTCGTCTTTCTTTTTCTGTTACAACCTTGGACTTCTTCTCAACTCCCACAATTACCTTGGTGGTAGCTTCTTCAATGGTATCCATGGTTATAACTGAACCTTTATTTCTTGCTGTTATCAGGGCAGCCTCATTCATCATGTTTTCAAGATCAGCCGGTGTAAAACCTGGGGTCCTCTTAGCAATTACGCTAAAGTCCACATCCTCACCAATAGGCTTGTTTTTAGAGTGTACCTTTAGAACAGCTTCTCTTTCCTTAACATCGGGAACACCGACATAAATCTGCCTATCGAACCTACCTGGCCTTAATAGAGCTGGGTCCAGAATGTCAGGTCTATTAGTGGCAGCTATAACTATGATGCCCTCGTGATCACCAAAACCATCCATCTCGACTAGCAGCTGGTTTAAGGTCTGTTCCCTCTCATCATTTCCTCCACCTAGGCCTGCTCCTCGGTGGCGGCCAACAGCATCAATCTCATCTATAAAGACTATACAGGGAGAATCCTTCCTAGCAGTATTAAAGAGGTCCCTTACCCTGGAGGCACCAACACCTACAAACATCTCTACAAAATCCGAACCGCTTATACTGTAGAAGGGTACATTGGCTTCTCCAGCTATAGCCCTTGACAGGTAGGTCTTGCCTGTACCTGGAAGCCCGCTCATCAGGACACCCTTGGGTATCCTGGCTCCTAGTTTCTGATAGGCACCGGGGTTCTTAAGAAAGTCGACAATCTCTGCCATTTCTTCCTTTTCTTCTTTAAGACCCGCCACCTCGGCAAAGGTAATCTTCTTGCTATCTTCCTGCTTATGGAGTTTAGCCTTATTCTTTCCAAAGCTCATGGCCTTATTAGCACCACCCTGGCCTGAGTTCATCAGCATAAACCAGGCAAAAAGCATAATCCCCATGACTGCCAGAGTTGGGAGTATGCTCAGCCAAAGGGGCTCTACATCGGGTGGGGAAGTCTCTATTGGTATCCCCTGGGCCTTGGCAGCATCCAGTACTTCGCTGCCATAATACTGGGCAAACATCTCCGGTACATAGACGGAAAACTCCTGCCCATCCTTCAAAAAGCCACCAACAGTATTGTCCTTAACTCCAATGGACTCTACCTGACCTGCTTCTATTTTCTTAATTACATCGGTAAAATTGAGCTCAACTGCAGTCTGGCTTGGTTGGAGCGAGCTCCAAAACACAAAGACCAAGACCGTCAGAATGAGCAGCCAAAAAAACAGATTTTTCTGTATTCCTCTCAAGTCTGCCTCCTTATACACCCATCCATGTTACACTAATTCCTCCTCCTTTTCAATAAAAACTTGAATATAATCCTGGGATAGAGTTGATATTTGAGATTTCCTCAAACCTAGAATCCAAAAGACCCTCTTTCCCGACGCTACTAGTAGATAATTATCCCTTTTAGAGCGAGGTATTTTCTCATCTATGAAAAAGTCTTTTAGCTTCTTGCTCCCCCTCATCCCAGCTGGAGAGAAGATATCCCCTGGTTGCCTTCTTCGAAGGACCAGGTCCTCTTTAATGCAATCTACGGGTATACTATGTATGCTGCCAGTAAAAACAGCCCTAGGGGATTTAGCTAATTCAATAGTGTAACCCTCGAAACTATTTGTACCCAACTTTAATCTATAACTAACCCTATCTTTAGGGCTATAGGGTCCTATATAAAAATAATCCTGTTCTCTCCTCAAAAGACCTTTTTTAAAGCCCATCTCGCCTTGAGAACGCTCCTCTAAAATGTCCATGGCCTGTATGGTTTGAGGATAATTAAGGGAGAATTTTTTTCTTAGCAAGGCCTTTTTAAGCACTGGTGGCAAGGCCCTTATTTCTTCCAAGCTATAGAGTTTCTTAGCCAGATCAATGTTTTTCTCCAGCTCCCTGTCAATATAGTCCCTTTCCTCCCTGAGTATCTCAGTGGTCCTATCTAGTCTTTTAGCCAGGCTGGGGCAATACTCCCCTTCTAGTAGGGGGACTAGCTCTAGGCGAATCTTGTTTCTCCAGTAGAGGGACTCAAAATTAGTCTCATCCTCCACAAAACTAAGGCCCTTCAGTTCGATGAACTCCAGGATTTCTTCCTTTCTATAGGAAAGAAGGGGTCTATAAAGATCATCTTTTAAAGGATACATGGCTCCCAGACCCTGGCTACCACTGCCCCTAAAAAGATTTATAAGAAAGGTCTCCATCTGGTCGTCCAGGTGATGGGCAGTAGCAAGGTAATCAAGGCCTCTTTTTTTCTTTAATTTATAGAGGAGTTCATACCTGAGCTTTCTTGCCCCTTCTTCAATGCCAAGGCCTCTTTCCTGGCAGTAGCCTTTTACATCAAGGCTATAACTATGAAGCACCAGCCCCTTTTTTTCTGCAAGATCCTCACAAAAAAGGGCATCCCTTCTGGAACTTTCTCTTAAATTATGGTCTAAGTGAAATAGCTCCACCCTGTGGCCCGCTTCCATAAGAAGCTCTAGTAGTGCCACAGAATCTGCTCCACCGGAAAAGGCCAGGAGAACACTCCCCTGTATGCTAGGCTTTAATTTCATACCAGCCCCCTGCTTATAGCGTAGGCCTCCAGAGCAGTGTAGTCACAGTAGATTAGACTCTCTCCTAGCTGGGCTAGAAGAAAATCCAAAATAATCCCTGCAGGTATAGCTGTATCCACCCTCTTTGAAAATTCTCCTAGGTAGCTCTTTCTTTCCTCTCTGGACATGGCTTTCATTTTGGAGGTAAGATCAGAAATTTCTCTTCTATTTAGCTCTTTACCATTTATCATCTTTCTATCATAGTGGTTTATTCCCTGGGCTAGGCTGACAAAAAGACTAAGACTACCCCCTATTCCATAGAGGTCTAGCTGGGTTCTTGCCAGCTTACCATAGATACCGGCAAGGTCCGTCCCATCTTCATACCTGACGACTCCCATGGGGAATGAGACTGCACCTTTTTCATCCACAATCTCTGTAGAGCCTCCCCCTAAATCCAGCATGGCAAAGGGCTTTGGACCTGCTAAAATCTCTACACCCCTATAGCCAAGCTGGGCCTCTTCCTGACCGGAAATTATTTCTGCCTCTATTCCAAACTCCCCAACTATCTCATCGATGAATGCCTGGCCGTCTCCAGCCTCCCTGAGGGCACTGGTGGCATACAAATAAACCCTTCTTTTATCCAGGCCTTGAATAAAGCCCCGGATAATGGCTAGGGCTTCTTTTTTCCTACTCATCTTCAAGTAGCCATTTTCAAGATCCCTGGCTAGAGGGCAAATCATGGAATCTATCCGTCCAGTAAGTAAATCCTCCTTGGAGGTAAACTTTAGGAGTCTAAGAGACTGGCTCCCCATATCTATTACAGCTTTCATATACAAAATAAAAGTCAAGATTTCTCTTGACTTTTCCTCCTCAATCATGAATCACATAAAGCATTTCATCGGGCATAACCATCTTCAATTGTCCCCTTGCCTTATCTTCTATATAGGCAAGAGAACCTGAACGACGCAGTTCTTCCTCAAGGTTAGCCTTTAAAAGCTCCAGGCGCTGGACTTCTAATTGCAGGGCAAGCCTATCCTCCTTTAGCTTTTTCATCTCCATCTGTTGATAGACATAGGTATAAAGGCCAAGGAGAAGTAGTAAGAGAGCCATTATTAAAATAACGCGTTTTCTTCTTCTACTTCTTTTCATTAAATCACTTCCCTATACATCTGCGCTGCATTATCTTTAGTAGAATTTTCTCTAAGTTCCATCACCTCGAGCTCAAAGAATTTCATGCCAAATTGGATTGTTATAAAGTCACCCAGCGCGACCTTGTCAGCTGGTTTGGCAATCTTACCATTAATTTTAACCTTTTGGGCACGACAGAACTCTTGGGCTATACTGCGACGTTTTATGATTCGTGAAACCTTAAGATATTTATCGACCCGCATTTTTATCCCTTGTGAAATAAAGAGTAGCTAAGCTACTCTCTATTTTGCTTTCTTGTTTACCAGGTCCTTTAGTCCCTTACCTGCCTTGAAAACAGGAGCCTTAGAAGCTGGGATTTCTATTACACTGTCTGGTTGCTGTGGATTCCTTCCTTGTCTTGCTTTTCTATCTCTGACTTCGAAGGTGCCAAAGCCTACCAGTTGTACCTTGTCTCCAGCTACCAGTGTTTCTTCAATGGTATTTAAAACAGCCTCAACACACTCCTGTGTCATTTTTTTTGTCATACCTGTTTTTTCTGCAACACTAGCAATTAATTCAGTTTTATTCATGCTTTCCTCCTTGCGTAACTTAAATATATGATATCTAAAAAAGCTTGAAAATACAAGTACCTTTTTAGCTTCAACGCTAAAATTAAATAAACTTCAACTAATTTGTTTAATCATCAATTAGTCTCCACTATACCTAGTAGCACTCATTTGTTCTCCCACAATTTTCATTCTGTCCATTAGGGCCATATCCAGGGAAATATCCTTATCCAGGGCTATTTCCACCAGCTCTTCTAGCCTGTCTACAAGCTCTACTTCGTCCAAATCAGAGCTTCTTCTTTGACCTAGGATCTTCTTTAATTTTTGAGCATAGTGGAGGGGGCTGTTTTTTGGTATAGAAGCTATTCTTTTTTTCTGGTCCTGCTCCTTTTTCTTATTGCTCTCCCAGATCTTCTCCACCTCTTCAGGGCTAGTCGCCCTGTCCCTACTAAAAACATGGGTATGCCGAGAGTATATTTTATTATAGGAACCCTCTATGACATCTCCAAGATCAAAGTAGCCTTCTTCACTAGCTAGGGCGCTATGGAAGACCACCTGGAAAAGAAGGTCTCCCAGTTCATCTAGAAGAGCTTCAAAGTCTCCCTGGTCGATAGCTTCCATGACCTCATAGCTTTCTTCTAAGAGATAGCGTTTTAGACTCTCATGGGTTTGCTTTCTATCCCAAGGGCATCCTCCAGGGGCTAAAAGCCCTTCCATAAGTCCTACTAGCTCCTCTATATTCTTTTTAGGCTCTAAAGATCTTGGTACATAAAGACTAGTTAAATGGTCAAAGTCCTGATGGTCTAGTTCGTATAGGGAACACTGGACAATGCTCTCCTGGTCTGTACCAGCAGCCCTGACTATTTTGACAGGATGATTGTCCCCATAGGCCTCCATGAGCCTGAGCTTAACCTGGGATGCCACCTCTTTTTTATAAATCTGAACCAGGATAAGATCCACTGATTCTAGTATCTTAAAATCCTCCAGGGCATCCTGGACTAAAATCCCCTGACTAAAGTCGATACCCAAAGCGCCGCAGACTGGATCCAGGAAACTTCCCCCTGGAATAATCCTGGGCTTTAAAGGTGCCAGGAGTTCCACGGTTTTTTCAGCCACAAAGGGAGAGCCCGGCACGGCATAGACTACTTTTTTGTCCCTGGATTTTTCCTCCAAGAGCTCTGCTATTTCCCTATAGAGGCTCTCAAAGTCCTGGGCCTTTTCATAAAGCTCATCAAAGCTTTCATAGGCAAAGCCTAGCTCCTGGGCAGCTGGGTGCCAGCTGGTTCTCAGATAGATTTTTTCAGCTTCCTCCATTGCCCTATAGGCCCCTAGACTGAGCTGATCAAGTCCACCGGGGCCTAGGCCTATTATGGTAAGCACTAGATTTCAATCTTGTAATAATCAATAGGAGTCTTTTCAACTTGCTCTTCATAGAGGGCCATGAGTTTTTCTCCAATTACATTGTAGCTAAGATCTAAAATTTTCTTGTCTAGGGAGGGATGTTCTATCCCCCTATCCATAATCTCCAGCAGGCTGCCCTTATCATTAAGCTTGATTAGGTGGTAGCCAAACTGACTGGTGACCACGTCCGAGATTTCTCCCACCTCCATATCAAAGGCGGCCTTGGAGAATTCCTCCACCATATCCCCATATTCAAAGTAACCTAAATCACCTTCATTTTCTGCACTGCCATCCTTGGAACGCTCAACTGCCAGCATCTCAAACCTAGAAGACTCCTCATCTAAGAGAGCCTTTATTTCCTCGGCTTCCTCTTGGGTTTCGACAATTATATGGCTTGCCCTTACCAGTTCAAGGACGTCTTTTTTTTCTTTAAAGCCATCGCTAGCAAGGTACTCATCCTGGATTTTTTCAATAAAGCCACCCACCATCTGGTCGATTGCAATGCGCTTTAGCACAAAGGCCTCATCCAAGTTATTGTCTTCAAAGTACTTTAAAGTCTCCGGACTATTCTTAAGAAGAAAATCTTCCTCATAGATCTTTTTGGCCTCCTCCATATCCATTTTGAAGCCCTCTTTTTCAGCAAGAATCACATAGACCAGCTCCCTGGCTAGCTCCTCCTGAACAGAGTTTCTTATGTTATCCTCCAGAGTTTTTGCCCCCTCACCCTCAAAAATTTCTTCTCCATAATTCATCATATAGGAATACCTTCTAAAGAGGACGTTTTTTTCAAACTCTTCCTTTTCTATACCTCTACCATCGACCTCAGCAACATATTTGTCGTGACTGGGTAGAGAAGAAATTTCTGTATCAGCTTCTTCTCCTGTAATTTCAGCACTTTCTCCCTCTTTTTCTTTAGCCCTATCACCACCACAGGCCACCGTAAAAAGTAGCGCTAGTATAGTAAGTCCAACTAGTAATTTCTTTTTCATATTTCCTCCATGGACTAGTTTTCTTCCTCGAAAAGACTCTTTAGCCTTTCCAGTTTCCTAATCCCATCCTGTATTGTAATATCCCTTCCCTCTATTAGTAGAAAGGGTCTGGCACCTGCCCTTATCTCTACCCCTTTGGGGGAAAGTTTATGCAAATGCTGCAACCATTCTACACCAGGAGGCCTGGCTTCGTCAAAATATAATTTTAGCCCTCCTTGCTCCATGACCTCACTAAAGCCCATAGAACCAGCTAAAAAGGCCAGGTAGGAGATATAAAGCAGTTCCTCCACAGGCCTAGGCATAGTGCCAAAACGATCTGTTATTTCTTCCTCCAGGTCTTCCATATCACCGGGGCTTTCAAGTCTATTGATCTTCCTATAAAGCTCCATCTTTATTTCCTCTGAAGCTATATAGTCGCTGGGGATATAGGCCGTGGTATTTAGCTGAATCTGGGCTCTTTTAGTAGGTTTTTTCCCACCACCCTTGATTTCCTCAGCCTTTTCTCTGAGCATCTCCATGTAGAGCTCATAGCCAATATCCGAAAAATGACCCGATTGGTCCCTACCAAGAATACTGCCCGAACCCCTTATCTCCATGTCCCTCATGGCAATTTTAAAGCCTGAACCAAACTCTGTAAATTCCCTCAGGGTATCAAGCCTGGTCCTGGCCTCTTCCTTGATACTTCTATCTAGGGGATATAGCAGGTAGGCAAAGGCCAGCCTTGAACTCCTACCCACCCTGCCCCTTAATTGATAGAGCTGGGACAGGCCAAAATTCTGGGCGTTTTCAACAATTAGGGTATTTACATTGGAGATATCCATACCGGTTTCCACAATGGTCGTTGAAACCAGTACATCTATTTTGCCAGCTCTAAAATCCATCATGGTCTCCTCCAGCTGGATTCTATTCATCCTCCCATGGGCACTGGCAATCACAAGTTCAGGAAAGAGCTCCCTTAACTTGGCTAGGACCCTCTCCATGCCCTCTATGCGATTATAAATATAGTAGACCTGACCCTTTCTCTCTGCCTCCCTTAGGATGGCCTCCCTTATTATGGCATCATCCCTCCTGGCTATATAGGTCTGAATGGGAAACCTGTTTCTAGGGGCCTGTCTTAGAATACTAAGGTCTCTGATGCCCCCAAGAGAAAGGTGCAGGGTCCTGGGAATTGGCGTAGCCGACAGGCTAAGAGTATCCACCTGGGTCCTTAGCCTACGAATTTTTTCCTTATCTGCAACTCCAAAACGCTGCTCCTCATCTATAACAAAAAGACCTAGGTCTTTAAATTCCACAGACTTACCAAAGACCATATGGGTGCCCACCACCACATCTATAGCCCCACTGGCCAGGCCCTTTAAAATTTCCTCCCTATTTCTCTGGCTGGTCAGCCTTGATAGGCTGGCTATCTTTATAGGAAAATCCTTAAACCTTCCCCTCATGGTCTCAAAGTGCTGCTGGGCCAGGATGGTGGTAGGCACTAGAAAGACTGACTGCTTGCTATCCATAGCGGCCTTGAAAATTGCCCTTAAAGCAACCTCGGTCTTACCAAAACCCACATCCCCAAGAAGGAGTCTGTCCATGGGTCTGGAAGCCTCCATATCCCTTTTTATAGCCTCAATGGCCGTCAACTGGTCAGGGGTTTCCTCATAGGCAAAGTCTAGCTCAAACTCCCTCTGCCAGGGTGTATCTGGAGAAAAGCTAAAGCCCTGGGTCGCCTCCCTTCTGGCGTAGAGTTCAAGCAGGACCTCGGTCAGGTCCTCAATACTCTTCTTAGCCCTTTCCTTTCTCTTCTTCCAGTCCTGGCTACCCAGTTTACTAAGGCTAACTTTTCTCGCATCTGCGCCAACATAACGCTGAATCATAGAGAGCTGGTCTGATGGAATATAGAGGACATCCCCTCCTCTATAGCTAATTTCAAGATAGTCTCTTATATGGCCCTCTACTTGGTTTTGAACAACCCCACCATAGCGTCCTATACCATGATGGCGATGGACCACATAGTCTCCCAGCTTAAGGTCTAGGAAGGACCCTATGCTGGCTGTATTCTCCTGAAAGTGCCTGGGTACCCTTCTCTTACTTCCCCCAAGAAGCTGGGCCTGGGTATAGACGATCAAATTGATCTTGTCATAAATAAAGCCCCTGGAAAGCTGACTGTAGTAGACGCTAACCAGTCCCGGCCTTGGTAGATCAGGATCTATTTCATAGGCTAGGCCTTCCCTTTTGAGTTCATCTAGGACTGGACTATCTTCAGATGAAAGGAGGAGGACCTGTTTATAATCCATCCTTTTTTTCACATCCTCAAAAAAGTCCCAGAGCCTGCCTCTATAATCAAGATTCCTTCTTGAAGCAACATCAAATAGACCCCTACCCTCCCTTGGAGCCTGGTGGTGGGGATTTATTACCAAGCTGCTTTTTTTAAATAATTCCTCAATTAAAACAGGAGACCTGGGCACTTGATTTTCTGGGTGCTCCTCTAGAAAAAGCAGACTATCCTTATAAAAGTCTTTATAGCGCTGATAGGAGGCTAGCTCATCATATATGAAGATTTCCTCTACCCAGTCCTCCAGAAAGCTATCCTTGTCAAGGTTAAGCTCCTTGGCAGGTGGAATCTTGAGACTAAAGGTGTTATCCAGGCTCCTTTGACTCTGGGGGTCAAAGAGCCTCATACCATCTACTTCATCACCAAAAAACTCTATCCTATAGGCCCGCTCCTCACCAGGGACAAAGACGTCACAGATATCCCCTCGGATGGAAAAGTCACCCCAGTTTTCTGTCATCTCTTTTCTCTCATAACCTAGTTTTACTAGACTATCAAGAAGGGCGCTCCTTTCCATTACACTATCCATAGAAAAGACCAGGGTCTCAGCCCTGAAACTCTCCCTAGAAGGCAGGCCAAAGGCAAGGCCCTTTACACTGCTGATAATAATGCCCTGATCAAAATCCTTGAGTATTCCACTCCGCTCAAGGAGGATCTCCTGGGAAGAGTAGTAGGCTTCCTTTAAAAGGCTCTCCTCCTCTGGGAGTAAATAGACCCTTTGGTTAAGTTCGCTGAGCTCTTCATAAAAACGCTGGCCAGTGATGAGATCTCCCACTACAAGTAGGGCCTTTTTTTTGTAGGCCCTGCTTAAAAAGAGTGAATCCAAGGATTCACTCACCACATCTAGCTGTAAATTCTGATCTTGCGGAAGTTGTGGCAGTAGCTTTTCAAGCTCCATCACCTTCTCCTATTATATTTATTCATAGCTGCCTCTAGACCATGGCTAAGATAAAGTTCCAGAGCATCTACCCCTTCCTTTATAGCCTCATCTATTAAGACTTCTTCCTCCTTGGTAAAACCTGAGAGGACAAAACTTGCCAGGGGTATTCTAGGGTCCTTTCCTATGCCCAGCCTTATTCTAGGGAAGTCATCGCTGGCCAGCCTACTGATAATATCCCGCATGCCATTGTGGGTACCAGCACTGCCCTTCTTTCGAATCCTAAGGCTTCCAACCTCAAGGTCGATATCATCATAGACTACAAGAAGCTCCCTGGGATCTACCTTGTAAAAGGAGATTATATCCTGGGCAGCTAGTCCACTCCTATTCATATAGGTTGTAGGCTTGGCTAATATTAGCTTTTCTGATCCTACTTGTCCCTCGGCAAGAAGGGAGTTAAATTTAGCCTTGTTAAAGTCCAGGCCCAGTCTTTCAGCCAGGAGCTCTATTACCCTATAGCCTACATTGTGACGGGTCCTGGTATAATCCCTTCCTGGATTTCCCAGTCCAAGAATTATTTTCATTACTTGGTCCCGTTGAAGATCTCTGATACAGACTCATTCTGATAGATTCTTCGTATTGCCTCTGCAAAGAGCTTGGCTGAACTTAGAATAGTAAGCTTATCAAATCTCTTTTCCTTATCGAGTTCTATGGTATCTAGTATTACCACCTCGTCTATGGCACTGGCCTTCAGCCTTTCTATAGCCGGCCCACTAAAGACAGCATGGGTACAACAGGCCATAACACTTTTAGCCCCCATCTCTATCAAAACTTCAGCGGCCTGACAAAGAGTTCCAGCTGTATCTATCATGTCATCAACTAGAACTACATTTTTATCCTTTACTTCACCAATTATACTCATGACCTCAGCCTTGTTAGCTTCAGGTCGTCTTTTTTCAATGATTGCTATGGTGCTATCGATTTTGGAGGAAAAGTCTCTGGCCCTGGTAACAGAGCCAAAATCTGGAGAAACCACCACCAGATCCTCTATTCCCTTCCTTTTCACATAGTCTGCTAGGAGGGGTTGACCTAGAAGATGGTCTAGGGGGATATCAAAATAACCCTGGATCTGGGATGCATGAAGATCCATAGTAAGAACCCTATCCGCCCCTGCAGTCGTCAGAAGGTCTGCTACTAATTTTGCAGAAATCGGATCCCTAGCCCTTGCTTTTCTATCCTGTCTAGCATAGCCATAGTAGGGTATAACAGCAGTTATTCTGCCAGCCGAGGCCCTCTTAAGGGCGTCAATCATAATAAGAAGCTCCATCAAATAGGTGTTAACATGGGGTGGTGCTGTTGACTGAATTAGAAAAACGTCAGCTCCCCGGACGCTCTCATCAATGGTTATTGCAATCTCACCATCACTAAAGCTTCCAACATTGGCTTCTCCCAGCGGTAGACCAAGCTCCTTACAAATTTTTAGGGAAAGATTCTTGCCCCCATTACCTGCGAAAATCTTTACTACCTCCCCGGTTTTATGCATCACTTCCTCCTATTATTTAGACTTATTCCAGTCTTCTTTTATTTCTGAGCGGACTCTTCCTATGCTAAGAGCCCCGCTGGGCACATCCTTTTCAACAGTGGTACCCGCAGCTATAAAGGCTCCCTCACCGATGGTCACAGGTGAAATAAGATTGCTATTACAGCCGAGGAAAGCCCCATCACCCACTGTAGATCTATGTTTCTTCTTACCATCGTAATTGACAAATATGGTGCCACAACCGACATTTATCCCAGAACCCAAATCGGCATCACCCACATAGCTTAGATGGCTGATCTTGGTCCCTTCCCCAATTATGGAGTTCTTTATTTCAACAAAATTACCTATCCTGCATCCTGAAGCTATCTCGGTACCTGGCCGTAAATAGGTATAGGGACCCACATCACAGCGGCTGCCTATTATAGCCTGTCTTGCCCTGGTGTACTCCAGTCTGGCTCCCTCTTTTACATGGCAGTCCTCCAGATGGACACCGGGACCAAGATATACATCCTCTTCAATTTTACAAGCACCCTTTAGGTAGACCTCGGGCCAGATTTCCACATCCCTTGCTATCTCCACCCCGGCTTCTATGTAGACCCTGGAGGGATCCACTATAGTCACTCCCTCTTTTAGGTGTTTTTCTATAATCCTAGCCTGCATAATTCCTCTTCCCTCAGCCAGCTGGGCTCTGTCATTGATGCCGGCTGTCTCTTGAGGGTCCTCAAGTTTGAGGGCGTCTACAATTTTGCCCTGGCTAGAAAAGAGCTCTATCAGATCCGTCAGATAATACTCCCCTTGATCATTATCAGCTCTAAGAAGTCCTAGGTTTTCCTTCATAAGAGCTGTGTCCATAAGGAGGATTCCACTGTTAATTTCCTTTATCTGTCTTTCTTCCTCAGTACAATCCCTTTCCTCAACAATGGCTTTTACTCCCCTTTCAGTGCGCAAAATCCTGCCATATCCCCTAGGGTCCTCCATATCTACACTGAGAATGCTAAGGTCCTTATCCCTATCAAATTCAATGAATTTCTCCAGACTCTCCAGTCTTAGAAAGGGAGCGTCTCCATAAAGAACCAGGGTCCTATCGCTTTTTATCTGGTCCAGAGCAGCCTTTAGAGCGTCTCCTGTCCCCCTTTGCTCCCACTGGATAGCATAGTCCAGGCTATCGCCATATAGGCCTCTTATATCCTCATCATCGGGAGCAACAACAAGAATGGTCCTCTCAGCCTCAATGGCCCTGGCAAGATCCACCACATAGCTCAGAACAGGTTTTCCCAGAATCTCGTGGAGCACCTTACTTTTTTTTGATTTCATCCGGGTAGACTTACCCGCAGCTAAAATTACAACATCCATAGAGTCACCTCCAATGTCATTATACTATAGAACAAGCACCAAGTTATCCCTCTTCTTGGAAAAGTTAAAAGAGAAGCATAACTTCTCTTTACTCTCCATCCACCTCTTCGTAAGCAGAAAAGATTTTTTCTTGTAAAAAGGCCCTGGTGCTAGCGTTTATTGGATGGGCAATATCTCTAAAGTCACCATCAGGAAGCTTCTTGCTAGGCATGGCTACAAAAAGACCATTATGGCCCTCGACAATTTTTATATCATGTATAACAAAGGCATCGTCTAGGGTAATAGATGCAACAGCCTTCATTTTCCCCAGCCCTTCAAGTTTTTTGATTCTGATATCTGTTATATTAAGCATTTAGTGTCCTTTCTATGATGGGAATTAAATCATTCCGATATTACCACATCAGCCCGGGCATTTCAAGAATTAAGCCCTCTATTAAAGCTCTGCCAGGAGCCTTTTAGAAAAGGCTTTCATCCTCGCCTTCTTATCCTCATCCATAAAGATTCTCCCATAGCCTGGGTCCCTTTCACCAAGACTGCCCAGATAGACTAGTCTACTGTGTCTAGCATATCTTTTTAAACCCTCATCCAGGAGGTCCGAGCCTCTTTCCTGGGGATAACCGGAGCTGAAGATACCTGCCAGAGCCTTGCCCTGCCAGAGGTTGGCTTTGACGCTGCCATAGTACTTGTTCATACCATAAACCAGACGGTCCATTGCGGCCTTAAGAGGCGGCGTGGTATACCAGGAATATATCGGACTAGCAAAAATAATAAGCCTACTCCTTAGGATGCTTTCAAATATTTCCTCCATATCATCCTCAAGGGGGCAGCCAAAGGACCCCTCTACTTCCTGGCAGTCCAAACAGGCCTGGCAGGGCTCTATTTGTCTGTCATAGAGGCTAAAAACTCTGTATTCTAGACCTCTTTTGCTGGCTTCTTCTAGGAAGATCTCTAGAAGAGACCAGGTATTTCCTTTTTTTCTGGGACTTGCAAATAGGACTGTAATCATTTCGTCTCCTAAAAAATCCTCTGGACCAGGACCATATAAAAAAGGGTGCCCAGGGATATAGATAGTAACATCTGTCTTTTCCACCTGTGGATAAGTACAATAAAGGCTATAGCTAGGAGTTCAGGTAGACCTCTATTTCCCCTTAAAAACTCAGGTCCTTTAAACTAAAGACCACCAGCATACCAAAAATTGCTGGAGGCAGGTTCCGTCCTAAATAGAGGACAAATTCAGGAGCCTTTTTCTCGCCACTAAAAAGTAAAAAGGGCAAAAACCTGGTAATCATGGTTCCCAGCATGGCCACCATAATCATAATGACCATTTCTCTGGTTCCCATTTTATCCTCCATCCTAAAAGAAGTATAAGAAAAAGCAAAGCCATAGATCCCAGTATAAAGGTATCCCTACCTAGAAAATAAAGACAGAGAGCCGTTACTAGAAGTCCTGTGATAGACAAAATATGGTTTTTTTCCCTATACCACTGTTCAAGAAAGATTACTACCAGAAGGGCAGTTAAGACAAAGTCCAGTCCCTGGGTTTCAAAACCAATTCTGGTTCCCAAAAGTGCCCCAATAGAACTGCCCAGGACCCAGTAAAAATGATTGAGGAGGGTGACAAAAAAGAAAACCAGCCCCTGTCTACGCCCTCTGGAATCCTGCTAGTATAGTTTATAGTAAAGCTCTCATCACAAAGACCAAATATCAAATAAGGCTTCTTCCAGCCCAGACCACTATACTTTTCCAACATAGATATGCTATAAAAAACATGCCTGGCATTTACCATTAAGGTAAGTAGCAGCACTGCCAGAGGGTCAAAGGGTCCCTGAAGTAGACTTACCAGGAGGAACTCTACAGAACCAGCCAGTACAAAGAGGCTGGTTATAACCGGGAATATAGGGCTAAAGCCACTGGAGACCATATAGATTCCATAGGTTATTCCTAGAAATAAAAAGCCAGCTAGGATGGGTGTGCTTGGCGGAAAGGCCGCCTTTAGGGCCTTTAACTTCTTCAAATCCTCTTTCCTTTCTTCCCAGATACAGCATTAGCTATTTTAGCCATTATATCATTAATACAACTTAATAAGTAACTGGGCTGCAAAATTACGCCTCCCCTAGCTATCCATGTTATAATATAATCCAGAGAAATTGAAAGGATAATTTATGAAAGATCTTTTTCCACCAGAAGTTGACAGGATCCACCTTATTGGCATAGGTGGCAGCAGCATGGTAACCATAGCAGAAATCCTTCTTGATAGGGGCTACAAAATTACAGGTTCTGACATGGCAAGAAACGCCAATGTAGAGAAACTTGAAGATAGAGGCATAGACATCAGCATAGGGCACTTTCCTAAAAGCGTCCAAGGAGCTGATCTTATTATCCATACCTCGGCGGTCCATGGGGACAATCCTGAAATAAGAGAAGCCAAGAGACTGGGTATCCCCCTGGTTAAGCGCTCTCATTTTTTTGGCATATTAACTAAGAAATATAAGGATTCTGTGGCCATAAGCGGAGCCCATGGCAAGAGCACGGTGACAGCTATGGTATCTGCCATGATGGCTGACTCTCCCCTGGATCCTACCCTTATAGTAGGTGCCAGTGTACACGAACTCCAGGGCAACATAAAAATTGGTAAGGGAGATATTATAGTCAACGAGGCCTGTGAATTCGAAGCCAGCTTTCTAGACTTCTACCGAACAATTTCGGTCATCTTAAATATAGACGATGATCATCTTGATTACTACGGATCCCTAGACAATATTCAAAGGGCCTTTGTAGACTTTGCCAATGGTACGGCAGAGGATGGCTTTGTCCTGGTCAACGTCGATGATCCACTAACCAGAGAAATCCTACCCCAAATAGAAAGAAGGACAGTGAGTTTTGGCGTAGATAATCCAGCTGACTACAAGGCAGAAAACCCCCACTACGACCATCAGGGTTACCTAACCTTTGATATTCTCTACAAAGATGATTATTTGGGTTCTGTCGAGCTTTCAGTACCCGGGGTCCATAACATCCAAAATGCCCTGGCTGCCACTGCTATAGTCCATCACTTCCAAGGAGACATAAAAAAGGAACTGGAAATCCTCCATAACTTTAAGGGGGCAGTGCGTAGATTTGATCCCCACGGCCAGCTTAATGGGGCCCTACTCTATGATGACTTTGCTCATCACCCCAAGGAAATCTCCAAGATGCTGGAGGCGGCAAGAAGTCTCTTTACCGACAAGAGAATCATTGTGGGTTTTCAACCCCACACCTACTCCAGGACAAAACTGCTCTTTGATGATTTTTTAGAGGCCTTTAAGGATAGCGACGAAGTCTGGATCATGGATATTTTTGCAGCTAGGGAAAAGAAGGATCCCAGCATCCACTCCACCATGCTGGTTGAGGCTATGAAAGATCCCCAAGCTAGCTATGTACCAGGCTTCGAAGACCTAAGAGACAGGATGCTCTCAGATCTAGGAGAGGGTGACGTCTTTTTTAGCGTGGGTTGTGGCGATGTCTATAGGATCTTTGATGAATTTTTATTTGTAGAGGAGAAAAACCATGCTTAAGCGTTTTTTCACAGCTTATCTGCTAGGTCTTATAATCTTTGGAGCCCTCTTCTTTGGTCTTTCAACCAAGCTCAGTGGCTCGGTGAACTTTAGGCCTATGCCCATAGAGCTAGAGGGTGTCAGCCTAGAGGAAATTACCCCATAAAAAAA
>CAYFUM010000010.1:0-41923 GCA_964346475.1 uncultured Peptostreptococcaceae bacterium | reverse complement strand
TTGGAACTAAAGGGCTTAGGAGGTTTTTATATGCTCAAAGTGTCAAACTCGGGATATTAATATACTACTTCTCCAAGGTATATGTAATAAATGTACATATATAAAGAGATTTGCTTGTGCAGTTTTCAAAGTCTTAATCCAGTCACCTCAGCTTTATTATCTGCCTGCTTTAGAAGATGAGTTAGCTTACTTTAGTATTCTTATCTTCTAAAGCAGGTCTTATTTCAATCTAGTAGCCCTTGTCTAAACAGGTAGTGTCAAGGTAATAAAGTAAAAATTGTTAAACCCTATTATCCCCTTCTAAAACTCTAATATGCTCTGCTAAAGCAATTGCAGCTTTTTTAAAACACTCCATGGGAGGATTTGTGATTCCAGCTCCAATCATACCAATCCCAGCCTTCTTATGGGCTATTGCAGTATTTATAACGGGTAGGGTATTGCTCTCTAATACCTTTCTTAAGTCGATACCTGTAGGTATTCCCTTAAGATTTAATATTGGTATTGTAACATTGGGGTTAACTGTCCTAGTTATCTCGTACATCCTATTAGTTACATCTAAAGCCTCGCTAACGCTTCCCCCAACAAGAGGGATAATAGCCGGTGCTGCTGACATAGTAAAACCACCGATGCCATAGGTTTCTGTTATCGCTGAGTCCCCTATGTCTAAACCTGAATCTTCTGCCTTAAAGCCTGAAAACAAGGGACCAATGACCCTTTGTGAGGGACCGGTAAACCAGGTGTTTCCTTCCATACCAGAAATCCTAATTCCAAACTCCACCCCATTTCTTGCCATGGTGGTAAGAATCGTACTATATTCTATTCCATGGGCAGAGTCTAAAGCATTTTTTGCCATCGCCATCCAAGTTGGTCCTGAGAAATATTCCGAGGAAGCAACAAATTCGAATACATCAACCTTATCCTTAGTAGAAAAACTGGTTTCTACTATATAGGGGGTAAGAGCTTGAATTAGAAGAGTTGTACCAGCATTGTTCCTATTGTGGCATTCATCACCCATATGCAGCGCCTGGGACAGCAGTAATCTTAAATCAATTCCACCATGACCTTTTTTATGAGAAATTTCCATCGCCTCTTTTAGAACAGGACCAAGAACATCCCTCATCCATACCAGTCTATCTATAACACTCTGGTCATTGGCACCCATCCTAAGGATTTTTGAGAGTTGTTCACTAAGATTAGTGTAGGATATGTTTCCATAGGTCTTATTTTCAACTATATGAACATACATAGATGGGGAGGTCACTCCAGCCATGGAGCCTACAGTATTATGCTCATGGCATGGGGCGAATTCTATCTGGCCAGAGGCAGCTAAAACCTCTGCCTCTTGGATATCCTTTGCAAGACCTTCAAAAACAAGGGCTCCAGTAATAGCACCCTTCATAGCCCCTGCCATATCCTCCCAAGCTATGGGAGGTCCTGCATGAAGGATCATGTTCTCTTTCATTCCAGGAATTACATTTATGGCCATATCGTATCCAATTAGCACGGGATTTGAAGCAATTATTCTTTTAACCACCTCATCATTAGCTTTTTCAATTTTTTTTCTAATATTATCTCTTTCAAGATAATCTAGGGCTTCTAGAACTCTTTCGTCACCATCGGCTGGAGGTAGAAATCTTACCTGACTTACCTGAGCTCCCTGTTTAACTAAATCATCCTTAAACATCTCTAAGCCAATATTTATAACCTTCAAATCTTTATTAAAAATATCTTGAAGCATTTATTGTGCCTCCTTTTCTACAAATCCTCTTGCAAGAAGACCAGTATTCTCACTGCTACTAGAGATAGTTACTCCCTCTGCCATAAGTCTCTCGACCTGACTATTAAAATTCTGAGGATCACTTTGAGTACCAAGGACAAAGGCTAGAATTTCAATGTGTCTTCCCCCAGCCTCCGCAATTGCCTTGGCTTTTTTTATAGCTGGCAAAGTAGCACCTACAGGATCTTCATGGGCACCATACCCAAGAATTATATCAAGAGCAATAACTCCGACTTCTGGATCACTAGCTTCTTCAACTATTCTATCCAGCCTTATCGTGGGATCGATCATGGGATGGGCTCTTCCGCGAGTAAATTCATCATCACCAAAATCCAGCACTGTATGCCCTTTGCTACTATCGGAACCTCCTATTTTGTATTGTGGATTCTTTGTAAAATTACTGTAAATCGGTCCATAATATTCTTCTAGTAAATTGGCGAACTCTTCACTGATGGTCCCGCCAGCGAAAAGCCCTCTGACATATTTTTGCTCAGGTAGAAGCTTACTCTTTACCTCTTCTATCAGAGGAAGATTTAGAGAACGCTTATTAATATCTTCTTCTGGAACGCCTGAAAGCATAACCGCCTTGAGGGCAGCCTGCTTAGTTGTTTTTGCATAGTAGGCTCCAGATTTTTCGATTTGTTCTTTATCACCACCTATAAAGCAAACAACGAAGGGTTTTTTCTCTCCCTCAATTTTCTTATATATTTTTTTGGCTACTTCTTCTGAAGGTGGTTTTGATACCAATATAATGATGTCGGTTTCATCATCAGCTAGTAGAGCACTTATTCCATCAAGCATCATGATTCCTCCTATCTCTGCTGATAGATCACGTCCTCCAGTTCCTATCAGCTGAGATACACCACCACCAAAATCATCTATTCTAACACTTACTTCTTGTGCCCCTGTACCTGATGCAGCAACTATGCCGATTCTTCCTCTTCTGACGTCGTTGGCAAAGCAAAGACCCTTACCATTAATGATGGCGGTGCCACAGTCTGGCCCCATCATAAATAACCCCTTTTCATGAGCTTCTTCTTTTAATGTTTTTTCTTCCTCTATAGTTACATTGTCGCTAAAAATCATCACATGGAGATTTTCTCTTAGGGCCTGTCTAGCTTCCCTATAGGCATATTGTCCAGGGACTGAGATTATTGCAATATTTGAATTGTCATTGTCCCTTGCAGCTCCCTCTATGCTAGAATATATTCTCTCACTCGTTTTTTCCCCATCATTATCTTTTCTCAATAAGGCTTCTTCTATTTCTTCCTCAATTTTTTCTATATTATATCCATCTTTTACTTCAACAACTATCATAACGTCGCCGTTACCTGCGCCTTCTACTTCTTGAGTATAGAGGCCAGTGTTTTTTAGAACATCCTTATTCATTGCGGTACCCATAGATATATTTACCTGTTCCACCCCCTCGATTTGGTTGGCCCTTGTCGATATTGTCATCAGTGAAACAGAATCAAAGTAGGTATTCTTTTTAATAATCGTTTTTATAGCCATTTTTACACCCTCCTTTTTTAGACACTATGCTTGTGCCCTGATCATCATCTCAAGATTTTCTAATTCGTTAAGATAAAATTTAGAGCTATAATCTTTAACAAGATCCTTTAACAGCCCAAGTGATTGCTGGTAATCCCCAAGCAGAATTAATGATTGTGCTTTGTGAAAAATATAGAGGGGATTGCCTGGATCAATTTTTAAGGCTTTATCCATAGCGCCAACAGCCTCTGAGTGTCTCTTTAATATTCTCAAACTATTGGCCTTATGAAACAAATAGTCATATCGATTCTCATCTAAAGCCAGCAGTTTATCCATAAGCTTCACTGCCTCCTGATGTTCCCCCAGCTCTCTAAGATAATTCGATTTATGATATATAAAGAAAAAGTCATCTGGATCCATATTTATCCCTTTATCATATTCTTTGAGAGCTTCCCCTGCTCTACCCATCTCTCTATAGAGGTTGGCAGTATAAAAGTAGAACTCTGGCGAGCCACCACCAAGTTTTATAGCATTTTTATATACATTTATGGCCCTATCATATTTTTTCTCATAGCAATAAATGCTTCCTACTAAATAATGTTTTTCTAGTGAGTCTGGCTCCCCCAAGAAATCAAGAGCCAACTCATACTCCCCCTTTGATATATACTCTCTCGCCTCTTGGTAGTTGACAATCAAGTTCCCATCCAAAATTTCTAAAATTCCATCTTCACCTTTAATTTTTGCCCAATCTCTCACGGTCCTTCCTCCATGGTCAACAATATTAGAGTCTGCACCATGGGCTAGTAGCTTAATAATTATATCGCGGTATAAAAACCCATTATTTCCAAGTATCACGGCCTCCTGAAGAGCACTCCATCCTAGATCATTTACATGGTTAACGGGAACGCCTGCATCCAGAGCGATTTCTACGGTTCTCAAGTAACCCTTTTCACTGCTGGGTAGTAGAACAGTGCCACCGAAGCGGTTGGTGGAGTTTAATTCAGGATTGTAATTTAACATCAATTCTAGAATTTCATGATATCCGTTTGCTCCTGCATAGAGCCATGGGCTAAGCATAGTATTGTCCCTTTTGTTTAAGTCTGCTCCCTTGTCCAGTAGGTATTTAGTAATAATTAGATCTTTCTGTTGAACAGATAGCATAAGGGGAGTTCTTCCTTCTTCATCCCCCTGGTCAATAGCTTCTCCTTCATTTAAAAGAGTTTTCAATAGTTCCAAATCTTTTTTTTTCACAGCACTATGCAATTTATAGCTCATCAGCCAACCTCACTCTCTTTCTACAGCATCACCAAGCATTTCTAAATTATTTTTTAATCGCTAAATATAATATAAGATCACAGGGATCTTTCTTAGCCTCACCATTAAGTATAGAAATGGCCCCTTTTATATATTATAATTTCATCAATGAAAACAATCACTATGTATTTTCCACTAACAAGCCCTGTTTTAATTGTATATAACCTACAATTACACAATTAATATCCCAAAAGCGATTCTTTCTTACATACTTACATTTATATATTTCATACTAATTACCTCATCAAAATTAGATATTATTTACAAAATGATTGTTTTTGATATAATCTAGATAAATAGGATTTTATGGAGGAAATATGTTCACTGTTAAAAAATTTCTTGAACTACCTACCTTTAGCCAGTTTAAAATAATAGCTGGTATAGAGGGCTTGGATAACGTCATCACAGGCGCTAATATAATGGACAACCCCGATGCCTTGGATTGGTTTTCCCCCGGAGAACTATTGCTGACCTCAGGTTATTTTTTTAGAGACAGCAGTGAACTACAGGATTACATTGTAAATCAGCTGGTTAGTATAAATTGTCCCGCTCTATGCATTAAACCAAAACAATATTTAGGACAAATACCAGAAAACATGATCCTACTAGCCAATGAGAAAAAGCTACCTTTAATTGAGCTTCCCTATGGAATGTCTTTCTCCAAGATATTGGATATCATCAGAGGGGAAATATCCGAAAACTATGATATCGTGAATAGAAAATCTTTGGATATCCATAAAGCTTTCTTTGATATTTCAATCAAAGGCGGTGGAATATCAAATATTTCCGAGTCACTGGCCAAGATGATTGCAAATCCAGTTATTTTCATGGATAAATACTTTGTAGTAATAGATGTTTACGACATAAAAGAAAATCAATATCCTATAGACGAGTTTGTCGATGGGGATATCGACAAAACTATCCTTAACCAAGACTATATTGAATCTCTACCAATAGATTTTGAACAGTTACAAAAACCTTTAGCCCGGCAACTTGTTAAAAACCAGAAAATAATAGATACCGTTCTAGTTCCTGTATTTATTCAAAATATCCACTATGGCTACATCCTCGTCTGGAACACAAGTAGCGAGCTGACCAACATTGACTATATAACGCTAGAGCATAGCACCATGTCTTTTGCCCTGGAAAGAATAAGAAATAACGAATTAGAAAGAACTAAACATAGGGTCAGAAGAGATTTCCTACACGACCTCTTTATGGGAAATATAAAAGACGAGGAAAACCTAAAATATCTTAGCGAAGTACATAGAATAAATATGAATCTATCCTATATACCGATGATAGTAGATGCAGATTTTAATCTCCATGAGGAGCTTAATTATATTGATAAAAAGCGATATGAGGATGAAAAAATACTTGAAATTCTTAAGCACCTAGACAAAGCTAGCAATAACTCTGACTTTATTATCCACAGTCTAAGTATCCAGGGACAAATAATTATATTATTAGGTTTCTCTAAAGAAAATCCTAATCTTACTAGTGAACGACTGAGGGAGTTTTCAGTAGAAATTATAAAATCATTAGAAGAAAAGACAGATACTGCCAATTTTTTTGCTGGAATCGGGGGCATCTCAAATCATCTAATGGATTTGCATTACTACTATAATCAAGCTCTTGAAGCTCTGAGACTCGCTAAAAAAAGTTTAGGAGAGAAAAAAATTCGCCATTTTAATGATTTTGTTGTTGATCAATTCATAGAAAAAAATATTGATGAAATAAAAAGGCGTAAATTCCTAGAACAGTCCCTTGGAGGCCTCTTCAAATACGATGAGAAAAATAATACAGACTTGATTTTGACTCTTAGTACCTGGATCGAGCATAATTACAACATATCCAAAACATCGAGGCATATGTTCACTCATAGAAATACAATTCTATATAGACTCGAGAAAATCTCCAGTATTTTGAATGTGAATTTAGAGGATTCTGATGACTTACTCAAACTTCATTTAGCTATTAAAATATACAGACTTTTAAAACTTTAAAGACACTCTTTTCGAATAGTATTTTGACTTCTTACTAATAAATCCTAGAGTTGGAATTAAGCAGTTTCTATTTTGCTTTGATTTTAGGCAAGTAAAACCTTCTAACCCTTGGCTAGGAACTTAGAAGGTTTTAATACTGCTCTTGTTATAATAGATTTGTGGAAGCTTATATTGTAGTGGTGGGCTTGAAGGGTTTTCTAGCCTCACACCAGTGGAAGACTATTAAAAAAGAAGACATGGAAGCCAGCCATTTCTAATAGTATTTCCTTTCTTCTGTGAAAGATTCATAAATGATTTTTCCGCTCTTAATTACCTTTAACCTCCTCGGTATGTCCAAGATCACATCTTGATATTTATAAGTGTCTAGAAGTACTAGATTCGCTTCGGAACCTAATTTTATTCCATAGTCATCTAGTTTTAGCGCTTTGGCGGCCTTATCTGTTATCATAGGAAGCACCTTACTGATATCATCATCTCCTCCTAAGTGGGCCGCGGCAATAGCAAGCATTGCAACTTGAAGTAGATCGCCATTTCCATAGGGGGTAAAGGGATTTCTTATATTATTAGTTGCTAGGGTGACATTGACTCCCGCATTTACTAGTTTTCTTATTGGCGCGAGAGCCCTTCTTATATTATACCTATCCCCTCTACCTCCAAGATGTAGATCCGTCATAGGTAGAGACATGACATTTATTTTTGCTTCGGCCATGAGTTTTAATATAGGCTCTAGTAGTTTATCAGGCATAGCGCCTAGGCTTGTCATATGACCGACAGAAACCCTGCCCTGAAAACCTTCAGCAATGGTTTTTCTCGCCAAATATTCAATTGATTGACCCTGGTAATCATCTTTAAAATCCTGATGTAAATCCAAATCTCTATCGTATTTTTTGGCTATCTCAAATAGAATATCTATATGCTCCTCAGCATTTGTGTCATTATAAGGGATACCCCCTACCAGGTCCGCGCCCATTTCCATTGCCCTATGCATCATCTCCAGTGTTCCAGGTGATTTAATTATTCCTTCTTGAGGAAAGGCCACTACCTGCATATCTATTAGATCCCTATACTCCCTCTTTAGCTTCATGATTATTTCAAAGCCATCAAAACCACCCAGGGGATCAAACTCCGCATGGGTCCTAAGGTATGTTGTGCCCTTTGAAATAACCATATCAAGGGCCTCTCTGGCTCTTTTTTCAATATCTTCTCTAGTGAAGGTAGTTTTTAATTCTGATACCACCTTAAGTGCTTCCTCTAGGGTTCCAGATTTATTGGGTTTTCTATCCATAATTAGAGCCTTATCTAAATGTATATGGGAATCCACAAAACCGGGAAGCAGAACCCTACCCCCACCATCAATAAGATAGCTGGAACTTTCTAATTCTCCACCTATCTCAAGGATTTTTTTCCCCTTAATTAATAGGCTTGTTTTCTCATTACTTGGCCCAATTACTACATCCTTAATAAAAATACTCATTGATATCTCCTAAAAGTCCAAGGCTTTCAAAAGCCACGATTCCCCCTTTCTCCACTAAGTAGTCTATAGAAGCTAAACCCACTATCCGTGCCCCCTTCTTTTATTCCTGGGCAAACAAAGGCAGCTATAGGCACTTATATAGAGACTAGCCCAATTTGCAAAAGGATATAATAATCTTATCTTAAAAAGGTATAGCTAGCAAATTAATGCTAGCTATATGTGTGCTTCCCTATAAAGTTTATTGCCCTAAAGATCCCAGTCCTTCTGGTGGGTGTGTAGAAGCCTATGGCTTCTCTCTGAGAGGGGAGCTCCTAGGAAATCCTCATAGCACCTTATGACCGATGGATTTTCATGGGAAAACCGGAGATTACTTATGGTATCCAGGCCATAGAGAATATCCGCTCTCTCTCCTGCCTGCTCCTTGCCATCCCTTATAGGCTGGCCTCCACCACCTGCACAGCCTCCAGGGCAGGCCATGATTTCTACGAAGTCATAATCCACATCTCCCCTTCTTATGGCTTCCATCAGGTCCCTGGTATTTCCAAGGCCACTGGCTATGGCCACCTTTAGCTTGCTCCCGGCTAGCTGGAAGTTTGCCTCCCTCCAGCCTCCCCTTCCCCTGACCTCCTTAAAGGCGTCGGGATCTGGATTTTCATTATTTACTAGATAGTAGGCACTTCTTAGGGCAGCCTCCATTACACCGCCTGTGGCTCCAAAGATTACAGCAGCTCCTGTTCCCTCTCCAAGGGGGGTGTCAAAGTCTTCTTCTTCCAGGAGGCTTGGATTTATCTTCTCCGCCCTTATCATCCTGGCAACCTCCCTGGTTGTGAGAACCACATCCACATCCTGGCCCGCTCCCGCATCCTTGAGTAGGGAAACCTCGGACTCATACTTTTTAGCAGTACAGGGCATTATAGATATAGAGAAGATCCTCTCGGGATCCACCTTAAGAAGCCTGGCATAGTAGGTCTTGGCAATGGCACCAAACATCTGCTGGGGAGACTTGGCTGTGGAAAGCTGGTTTACCATGTCGGGATACTGGGTCTTTATAAAGCGAACCCAGCCTGGGCAGCAGGAGGTAAACATGGGCCAGGAATACTTGTCCTTGTCCCCCAGTCTCTGTAGAAATTCACTGCCCTCCTCCATTATAGTAAGGTCAGCTGCAAAGTTTGTATCAAAGATATAGTCAAAGCCTATCTTTCTTAGGGCTGCAACCAGCCTTTTTACTGTAGCAAAGTCCCTGGCTAGGCCCAGGTCCTCACCCCAGGCAGCTCTAACCGCTGGAGCTATCTGGACTATGGTAATCTTGTCCTTGTCACCCAGGGCTTCATAGACCCTATCGGTGTCATCCCTTTCCCTGAGAGCTGCAGTGGGGCAGTGGGTTATACACTGGCCACAGAGGGCGCAGTCAGCTTCCTCTATCCTCCTGTTATGGGAAACATCCACAGTGGTCCTGGAGCCGGTCTTGGACATATCCCAGACATTTAGTCCCTGGATCTTGTCACAGATCTCAATGCAGCGCATGCACTTGATACACTTTTCATAGTTTCTAACCAGAGGGAAGTTGTCCGTCCACTGGGCATGGGTTAGGGCTTCTTTATAGGGGTTGTCAATTATTCCAAGGTCATTGGAAATTTCCTGCAGGGAGCAGTTGCCAGATCTAACGCAGGTAGCACACCTGGCGTCATGCTGGGAGAGGATAAGCTCCACATTGGTCTTCCTGGCAGACCTGACCTTGGGAGTGTTGGTATATACCACCATGCCCTCGCTGACTGCATTATTACAGGCAGTTACCAGGCGATTCACCCCCTCTACCTCCACCACACAAACCCTACAGGCTCCTATCTCATTTAAGTCCTTGAGGTAGCAGAGATTGGGAATAAAGATGTTTAGTTTTTCAGCAGCTTCCATGATTGTAGTGTGCTGGGGAACTATTATTTCCTCATTATTAATTGAAAGTTTTACCACTTCTCTATCCTCCCTCCCTTGAAGACTCCAAGGCCAAAGTGATCACACCTTAGGCATCTACTAGATTCCTGCATAGCCTCCTCATGGCTCATGGGACACTCTACAAGTTCAAAATCTAGAACCCTCTCACTAGCCTCCCTTTCCCTCATATTTACACGGCCACAGGGGATGCGATCAGCAATCCTGGGCTCGGGAATATCCACATCACTTTCTATGACGTGGTGGTAACCAAGATACTCATCAATGTTTGCCGCAGCTACCTTGCCTGCAGCAATGGCTCTAATTACTGTAGCAGGCCCCGATACACAGTCTCCTCCGGCATAGACCCCGGGAATGTTCTCAATGCCTGACCACTCCAGGGCGTCAATGGCTCCCCTGGTTACAGGAACCCCTTCCTTCTCAAAGTTCTTAGACTCAATACCCTGGCCCACTGCCAGGACCATCTTGTCGCAGGGGATCATAAATGAGTCGCTCTTGGCATCCACAGGCACAGGCCTGTCATAGGGGATCCTTCCTATAATCTGGGACTGGATCCAAAGGCCTGCCAGGTTATTGTTCTCATCGGTTTCAATCTTTCTAGGAGTATAGAGGTCTAGAATCTCACAGCCCTCGGCAATGGCTCCTTCTACTTCCTCCTCCAGGGCCGTCATGTCCACCTTCCTTCTCCTGTAGACAACGCTGACCCTCTTGGCGCCACTTCTTCTAGCAGTCCTTGCCACGTCCATGGCAACATTGCCCCCGCCAATGACCACAACATCCTTGTCCTTGAAATTAAGATCCAGCTCATCGCCACTTCTTCTAAGGACGTCAACTGCAGAAACTATACCGCCAGCGTGGCCCTCTAGGTTGATCTTTTTATCAGTATGGGCTCCTATGGCTATGTAGACAGCATCAAAGTCATCCTTGATTTTCTTAAAGGTGATATCCCTACCCACATCGATTTCCTTGTGAACCTTGATACCTAGGGATAGGATGGTGTCCACCTCATCTTGGAGGACCTCTCTAGGCAGCCTGTACTTTGGTATACCATACCTGAGCATACCCCCAAGGTGCTTTCTCCTTTCAAAAATCTCCACATCATGGCCCATTAGGGCCAGGTAGTAGGCAGCGCTGAGGCCACTAGGGCCACCGCCAATAATGGCAACCCTCTTGCCCGTAGCCGGCATCCTCTCGGGTAGGGGGACCCTGCCAGCATTATCCACTGCAAAGCGCTTAAGGCCCCTTATATTGATGGAGTTATCGATCATATTTCTTCTACAGCGGGTCTCACAGGGATGCTCACAGATCAGCCCACAAACAGCTGGCAGGGGGTTGTCCTTTCTTATTAGCCTGACTGCGTCGTCATACCTGCCCTCTGCTATTAGGGCTATGTAACCTGGTACATCCACACCGGCAGGACACAGGGAAATACAGGGAATGGCCTGGTTTAGAGCTGCAGTACAGCGGCCCCTTAGAATATGCTCTTCGAAGTCCTCCCTAAAACCCTCCAGGCCCCTTAAAACCATATGGGCTGCTTCATAGCCTATGGCACAATCAGAGGTATAGTAAATAGCCTGGGCAGTGCTCTCAATTAGGTCTAGGATCTCCATCCCAGCACCTCCATCCAAGACCTCCTCTAGTAAATCAACCAAATGGCCTAAGCCTATCCTACAGGGTGAGCACTTGCCACAGGTCTGGGCGTGGCTCATCTTAACAAAGGAAGCTGTAAGGTCAATGGGGCATAGCCCCGGGGGGCTAGAAACAATCCGCCTTTCCAAGTCCTTATAGAGAAATTCTATGGTTTCCTGGGCCTTGTTGCTGGTAATTATGCTTAGTCTACTCATAGCGTCTTTCCTTTCTAAGTAGAGAAGTCTAGTAGTTAATTCCAGGGAAGTAGAAAACAGGCCTCACTTATTACAAGTAATTATAATATATCTAGTAATTTTATAACATGATTATATGCAATTTAGACAAAAATATTTTTTATATTCCTGTTTTTTGCTTATATAAATCGCTGTTCCAAGCTCTGGCGGGCCTCAAGCTAAAGGAGTCTGTCATTAATTGCTATTTAACCAGAGGAGGTAAACTTGACTTTATTTCCAGCTATAGTAATTTAAAGGAGACTATATAAATAGGAAAATTATGAAAAGAAAAATGAAACCCCAGCTTATGACTAGAGTTGCCCTGATGGCAGCCCTGATGGCCCTGATGGGGCCCCTTACCTTTCCCCTGGGTCCTGTACCTCTTTCTTTTATAAACCTCCTGATCTTTCTAAGCCTCTACCTCCTGGGTAGGCGACCTAGTCTTATGAGCCTTTTTCTCTACATAGGCCTGGGACTGATAGGGCTACCGGTCTTTTCAGGCTTTACCGGAGGACCCTCCAAGCTCCTAGGTCCCACTGGTGGCTATATAATTGGCTACCTTACCATGGCCCTTTTGACTGGATATTTTGTGGAGGTCTACAAGGCCTACTCTCTAAGTATCCTGGGCATGGTCCTGGGCCAGGCCAGCTGCTACATCCTGGGGACTTCCTGGCTAGCCCTGCAGCTAAAGCTCAGCTTCCAAGCAGCCCTAATGGTGGGGGTATATCCCTTTATTCTAGGAGACCTAGTTAAAATCCTCCTGGCCGCCTATCTCGGTCCTCTACTTAGGACCAGACTTAAAAAGAGCCGCCTCTATTTGGACTAGGAATAAATCAAGACAAAAAAAGGAAGGATATAAATCCTTCCTCACAGATCTTTTAAATCTTTTAGGCCCTAAGCCTCTACATCATACCACCCATGCCGCCCATGCCACCCATTGGCATTTCAGGGCCTTCGGCAGGGATTTCAACCACAGCTGCCTCGGTGGTTAGGAAAAGGGCACTTATTGAAGCCGCATTCTCCAGGGCTGAACGTGCCACCATGGTGGGGTCAACAATACCAGCTTGGAAGAGGTCTTCAAAGACTTCGGTTAGAGCGTTAAAGCCCTCATTTCCCTCTCTTTGCTTAACAGCTTCCAGGATAACTGAGCTCTCCCTGCCTGAGTTGGCAGCGATTTGACGCAGGGGCTCCTCTAGAGAGCGTAGGATAATCAGGGCACCTGTCCTGTAGTCTCCCTCCAGGGTCTCTGCATACTCTTCAACAGCCTTCTGGGCTCTTATATAGGCTACTCCACCACCAGGTAAAATACCCTCGGCAACAGCTGCTCTAGTAGCGTTAAGGGCGTCTTCGATTCGGAGTTTTTTCTCCTTCATCTCAATCTCAGTAGTGGCTCCTACACGGATGACCGCCACTCCACCGGCTAGCTTAGCCAGGCGCTCCTGAAGTTTTTCTGTATCAAACTCACTATCAGAATTTTCAATATCATGTCTAATCTGGGCAACCCTAGCGGCAATGGCCTCCCTGTCTCCATAACCATCACTAATTATAGTGTCATCCTTGGTTATATGGACATTCTTGGCCCTTCCCAGTTCATCAAGTCTTACTTCCTTTAGGTCATGGCCTAGGTCCTTGGATATATACTTGCCACCGGTAAGAATAGCAATATCCTCTAGCATGTCTTTTCTTCTATCCCCAAAACCAGGAGCCTTAACAGCAACAACATCAAAGGCACCCCTTAGCTTGTTGACAACCAGGGTAGTCAGGGCTTCGCCCTCTATGTCTTCAGTAATCATTAGGAGCTTTTGTCCACTCTCTAGAATCTGCTCCAGGAGGGGAACTATTTCTGCGTTGGTGGAGATCTTATGGTCAGTAATTAGAATCAGGGGCTCTTCAAGACTTGCGGTCTTCTTCTCCACATCATCTATCATATAGGGGGAGACGTAGCCTCTTTCAAACTGCATACCCTCTACAACCTCTAGCTCTGTGGCTGTAGACTTGCTCTCCTCTACTGTAATTACACCATCTCTACCAACCTTTTCCATGGCTTCACTGATGATATCGCCAACCTTCTCATCACCGGCGGAGTTGGCCGCCACATGGGCAATATCCTCGCCGCTATCAACCACTACAGAAATGCTCTCTAGGTAGCTTGTAGCTGCCTCGGTAGCCCCTTCAATTCCCTTTTTAATCAGGATAGGATTGGCTCCTGCCGCAACATTTTTTAGACCTTCTCTTACAATGGCCTGGGCTAGAACCGTGGCTGTTGTTGTTCCATCGCCAGCAACATCATTGGTTTTTGTGGCAACTTCCTTAACCAGCTGGGCACCCAGGTTCTCAAAGGCATCCTCCAGCTCAATTTCTCTGGCGATGGTGACGCCATCATTGGTAATCAGGGGTGCACCAAAGCTTTTTTCTAGGATTACATTTCTTCCCTTGGGTCCCAGTGTTACCTTTACTGTATCTGCCAGCAGGTTAAGCCCTGCTTCTAAACTCTTTCTTGCATCCAGTGCATGTTTAATTTCCTTAGCCATACTTCCTCCTATAGAATTACTGCCAGTACATCTTCGATGTCAATAATGATGTACTCTTCACCTTCATATTTGACCTTGGTCCCAGCATACTTCTTATAATAGACCTGGGCTCCCACTTCTAGGCCTAATTTCTCACCCTCCTCGGTGGTGGCTATGACACTGGCCTTTTGTGGCTCTTCCTTTTCACCAGCTAGGATTAGTCCACTACGAGTTGTCTCTTCTGCTTCAATTTCCTTTAGTACAACTCGCTCTCCTATGGGTTTAATTGACATAAAAAACACCTCCTTATAGATTTGCACTCACCTATATACCCAGAATAAACTGGGTAAATCTTTACATTTATTCCTTAATTCCTGTCCTCATATAGTGGAAAAGGTACTGCTGGGCCAGGCCACTATCTTCCCCAAAATAGCCTCGAAGAAAATCATCCACACTGGGATATTTTTTAATTTCCTCAGGATAATGGATGGTCAGGGCCTTCTTTATCCAGGTATCCACTGGAAAGCTATCCCTTTTACCAAAGGCGAAAAGCAAAACGCAGGAAGCCACCTTCTTTCCAACTCCCTTGGCTTTTTCAAGCTCCCTTCCTGCCTCTTTGCTGGAAAGACCATAGAGCTCACTTAAATCTAGTTCACCTGAGGCAACAAGATTTGCTGCGTGGTGGATATACCTGTCCCTATAGCCTGTCCCCAGTTCCCTTAGCTCCTCTATGCTAACCTGGGCTAGCCTAGCTGCAGTGGGAAAACTATAGTAGCCAGGTACTATCTCTTCTCCATAATTTCTTGCAAGTTTTTCTACCAAACTCTTAATCCTGGGAATATGATTATTAGCTGAAATAATAAAGCTAATCAGGGTCTCAAAGGGCTCCTGGCGCAGCATATGCATGCCCCTGCCGTGCTGGACGGCAGCCCTCATAATATCATCTATCTCCCCTATAGCCCTTTCCTTTTCCTCCAGGTCATCTTCAAAACCAAGGTAGTTTTCCAGCCAGAGCCTATCCCCCTCTTCAAGACCTTCCACATATAAGTAGTCCCCTTGTTTTTTTAGCCTAAGAAGCCTTGACTCCACCACCCCTACAAAACTATCCCCTTCCTTATTCCAGCGAAAGCACTGGCCATTAAAAAAGGTGTTTTCCGGGGAGAAATTTGTTTTAATCTTCATTTAGCAGCTCCTGGGCCAAGACCTTATAAAGATAACTTTTCATAATAAGATGCAGGAGTACCTTCTCCCCATCATAGTCCTTAATTTCCTCCAGGACCTCTTTTTTAGCCTGCTCGAGAATCCTGTAGTAGAGCTCATAGCCATCCCTATCACTGGGAAAATCTGAAAAGAGGCTCTCCATCTCCTTTAGAGAAAGAACCTGCTTTATTATCCCTATCATGCTGAGCCTGGCTAAGTGGTCCCTGCCATATTTCTTCTTCTCGGCCCTGGCTAGAAGGCCAGCCTTGACATAGTTATTTACCATGGAAGGGGTCATACTCCCCTGGCTCTCCTTGAAAAATACCTGGTCCTCCATCAGAGTAATGACCTGGTCCATGTAGAGCAAGATGTCAGGAAACTCCTCCCAGCTTCTAATAAAATCGTCTTCAAAGTCCTTTAATATCTGGTCCCTTTTTTCCATCACTACCTCCAAAACCAGTTTAGCAAATCTAGATCCTTAGTCAAGCCCATCCCAGGCAAGAAACCAGCTTGACAGGACTCAAACCATGGTATATAGTTTTAATTACTACATCAAAGGAGGCTGACATGATATATACCCTAGGAGACTCAATAATAAAAGGCGTTTACCTAAATAAGGAGGGAAGATATAGGATAAAGGCCCAGCCTATGCTGGAAAAAGCTCTGGACTCCCTCAGCCTAGAGTCTAAAAACTATGGCGTCTTTGGAGCCACCGTTGACAAGGGCCTGGAATTTATAGAAAGAAAAAAAGACGCCTTCCTGGTTTCTAGCCCAGTTCTAGTGCTTTTTGGTGGTAACGACTGCAACCACTCCTGGGGAGAAATCGCAGAGAGTCCAGAAAAGGACCATGGTCCCAAGATAGGGCTGGAGGACTTTGGCAAGAAGTATGAAAGAATCCTAAGGGAGCTAATTGATCTTGAACTCAAGCCCATAGCCCTTAGCCTACCTCCCCTAAACCACCAGTCCTTTTTCTCCTACCTCTCAGAGTTTTTCAACGGAGAGACTATCCTATCCTGGCTGGGGAAGACGGAAAATATCTTCCACTGGCAGGAAAGCTACGATAAAAGGCTAAGGGATATTGCTAAAAAGCTCAGAGTTCCCCTGCTGGACCTACGCAGACTTATCCTAGAAGAGAAGAACTACAAGGACTATATCTGCAGGGATGGCATGCACATAAATCCCAGGGGTCAGGATTTTCTAGCTGAAAAACTTGCCCAGCCCTTGGCTGAGAAATTAAAGGAGCTTTAGGTGCTTTTTCTAAAAAATACTGCATAGAAAAAATCCCGGTTAATCCGGGATTTTGTGTCCTATAAAAAGATCTTTGCCAGTATAAAGAGAAAGGCTATTAGGTAGGTGAGTTTTGGAACCTCCTTACCCCTGCCTGCAAAGAATTTGATAAAGGTATAGCTTATAATACCAAAGACTATTCCTTCATTGATGGCATAGGCAAAGGGCATCATAGCTATGGTAAGAAAGGCTGGAATTGCCTCTGTAAAATCTTCCCAGTTTATCTCTCCAACAGGGCTCATCATAAAGCAGCCCACTATTATAAGGGCAGGTGCTGTAGCAGCCGAGGGCACCATAAGAAAAAGCGGTGCAAAAAAGAGACTCAGTAGAAAGAGAGTTCCTGTTGTAAGGGCGGTCATTCCGGTTCTTCCACCCTCAGCAACACCGGAAGCACTCTCTACATAGGTAGTGACAGTTGATGTACCTAGGGCTGCTCCTGCTATGGTACCGATGGCGTCAGCCAGTAGAGCTTCCTTGGCTCTAGGGACATTGCCCTCTTCATCCAACATGCCAGCCTTGGTGGCTACACCCACCAGGGTTCCCACCGTATCAAACATGTCAATCATTAAAAAGGTGAAGACTATTATCAGCATGTCACTGGAAAAAATATTAGACCAGTCAAATTTAAAGAGTGTTGGGGCCAGGCTAGGTGGTTTTGAGAAAATGGCTCCCAGTCCACCTGCAGGAAGCTGGGTAACTCCCAGGGGAATTCCCACCAGGGTCATGGCAAAAATTCCTATAAGGATAGCTCCCTTAACCCTGCGGCTAAGTAGGATTGCTATTAGAAAGACGCCCGCCAGGGTCATTAGAACTTCCTTACTAAGGATATTGCCGAGGGCTAGAAGAACTCCATCGCCCTGGACTATCATGCCCACATTTCCCAGGCCTATAAAGGCTATAAAAAGACCGATTCCCACTGAAATCGCTTTTTTAAGGGAGAGGGGTATCGAGTTTATAATGGCCTCCCTGACATTGAAAAAGGAGAGAATTATAAAAATTATACCTTCTAGGAAGACCCCAGTTAAAGCCATCTGCCAGGAATAGCCCAGCTGTAAAACTACATAGTAGGCAAAAAAAGCATTGAGGCCCATGCCAGGGGCCAGGGCAAAGGGTAGGTTAGCTAAAAAGGCCATAAATAGGGTTGCAATCATAGAGGACAGTGCTGTAGCTGTAAATACTGCCCCGGGATCCATACCAGCATCGGCTAGAATTAGTGGGTTGACCACCAGTATGTAGGCCATGGTCATAAAGGTTGTGAAGCCTGCATCTATTTCCCTTCCCAGGCTGGTATTATTATCCTGGAAATTGAAATATTTGGAAAAGAAATTATTTTGATTCATCACGCCTCCTTGGTTTTCTTACATGATAACTATAGCATAAAACCAAAAAAAATAAAGATAATTTGTAATTAAAAAGACCCGGTTTTTCACCGGGTCTAATTTTCTAGTACCAACCTCGGATTTTCATAACTTCAGCAACTTTTTTAACTGAGTGCAGGTAGGCTGCCTCCCTTACGCTGACCTTATGTTCTTCCTTAATTGCCCAGATATCCTTAAAGGCAGAGACCATGGCCTCTTCTTCCTTGGCTTCAACCTCTTCTTCTGTCCAGTAGTAGCCATAGAGGTTTTGTACCCACTCGAAGTAGGATACTGTAACTCCACCGGCGTTGGATAAAATATCTGGTGTCAGGACTATATTTCTCTCCTTTAGGACCTCATCGGCTGCTGGTGTTACGGGGCCATTGGCTGCCTCGACAACTAGCTTACAGTCTAGTAGCCTAGCCTGCTCCACATCAATGGCATTTTCTAGAGCTGCAGGTACCATGACATCAACAGAAATCTTCCAGAAGTCTTCTAGGCTTATGGCCTGGGCTCCTGGGAAGCCTACTAGCTTTTTGTGCTCTTTTTGATAGGCTGCCAGCTCATCAAAGTCAAAGCCCTCTTCCTTGTAGATAGCATAGGTTCCATTTTCTGGCTCCCACTCTGCTATAGCTACAACCTTGGCTCCTAGTCTTATAAAGTTCTTAACTGTGAAGCTACCAACATTTCCAAAGCCCTGGACTGCTACCCTGGAACCTGCAAGATCAAAGTTCAGCTCCCTGGCTGCCTCCCTGGCAACTACGGCAACGCCAAAGCCTGTAGCTTCATTTCTTCCCTTGGATCCACCAAATTCTACTGGCTTTCCAGTGAAGACACCGATTGTCTGCTCGCCTGTCAGCTTGCAGTACTCATCAACCATCCAGCCCATTACCTTGCCACTAGTTCCTACATCAGGTGCTGGTACGTCTATTTTTTCACCTAGATAGCGGTACATGCCTCTTACGTAGCCTCTAGCCACCTGCTCTAGTTCTCTATCAGAGAGCTTGAGGGAGTCAACACAAACCCCACCCTTGGCTCCACCATAGGGAATGCCTGTAACACAGCATTTGAAGGTCATCCAGATTGAAAGGGCCTTTACTTCATCGTGATAGACGCCAGGATGGAAACGAATCCCTCCCTTTCCAGGTCCAACTGCATCATTATGTAAAGATCTCCAACCCTTGATTACTTGTAAAGAACCATCGTCCATTTTTACAGGAATGCTTATCTCTATTACTCTTTGAGGTTCCTTTAATAGTTCATATACGCCTTGCTCCAGCCCTAGAGCCTCACAGGCCTTCTTGATTTGTAGCTGGGCACTTTCCAGTGGATTGACAGTAACTTTTGACAAAACTCAGTCCTCCTTAGGTTAATATACTTTAATCTTAACACTCCTTGCCAGCTCTATCAAGCCAGAAGGCTTTAACATTTCTGCTGAAAATTAAGCGTTTTTTGTCAAGGTAATAAATGAGAATCGTTATTAATAAGCATCTTTTTACAACTATGTCTTGTTAAGCTATAGACGAGGTAAAATTTCAGGACTATACTGTATACAGACTATAAAGGAGGTAACAAATATGGCCTATGTAATTCAAGACAGCTGCATTGCCTGTGGAGCCTGTGCTCCAGAGTGCCCAGTTGATTGTATTTCTGAGGGAGATATCTACGTTATTGACGCTGACCAGTGCATCGACTGTGGTGCCTGCTCCAACGTCTGCCCTGTAGACGCTCCAATCCCAGCATAATACTTATAATTGTTCAAGACATAGAAAAAGACAGGATTACTCCTGTCTTTTCTCCTTTGTATGGTCAAATTTTTCTACAGTCAATTGATTTATTTTAGAGATAAACTTGAGAACCCCTAGGGAATCATTGTAGGTAAGTTCATTAAGTATCCCCTCTAGATGATCTTCCAGAAGCTCTGCTAGATACTCCTTCTTCTCTAGGCCCCTGGGGGTGAGATAGAGAAGCTTCTTTCTTTGATCCTCGGGATCTGGCCTTTTTTCTATGTAGGCAAGTCTTGTAAGCTTCATTAAATAAGCCTGATTTACCCTCCTACTTTCATTATAAAAGAGGCTAAACTCTGTCAGACTCATACCATCCTCCAAACGTATAAGCCCATAGCATTCCTGGGCATTTAGTTCAGAGTGCTTGTCTATAAAGGCTCCGTCGAGAAAAAACTTATCTAAAAGTATATAGAGCCACTTGTTAATTTCCTTCTTATAGTGGGCCATTAATCATTGAGTAGATAGGCCAGGGTCATTAGGCTATCCACCAGGTGGACACTCTCAAGCTTTATGTCCTCGGGTACTGTTATATCCGTTGGGGCAAAGTTCCAAATACTCCTGGTTCTAGAAATACTAAGCCTGTCGGCAATATTTTGGGCTATAGAAGCAGGTGTTGCAATAACCGCAATATCCACTTCATTACCCGACATATAGGTCTCCAGGATATTGATATCCAGTACCTCAATGCCTGCTATCTTCTTGCCTATTTTCTTGGAGTCATTATCAAAAAGTGCGTCAACATGAAATCCTAGCTTTTCAAAACCATAGTTGGCTAGGGCTCCCCCCAAGTTTCCTGCTCCAATTATCACCATATGATACTTCTTGCTTAGTCCAATTATATCTGAGATCTCTGAGAATAACTCCTCCACATTGTAGCCATAGCCCTGCTGGCCAAAGGCACCGAAGTTGTTAAAGTCCTGACGTATCTGTGAAGCGCTAAATCCAATAACATCGCTAAGATCCTTACTGGATATGCGATGGATACCACGCTCCAGCATATCGTGTAGACAGCGATGATACTTGGGTAGGCGGCGAATCACTGCCATGGAAATATCCTTGTCCATTTACTCCATCCTCCCTTTTTATATTAATCTAATCTTAACAAAGATGTTAGCATATGTCAATAATATGACAATAATCAGGGGCTTTATTTTTTTCTACTTTATCAATCTAGATATTTTTCAAGAAAACTCCTCCCCTTCTGTCCTTAAATCCCTCTTAAATAGACTAGGCAAATATCTAGAACTTTAAAGAAAAGCCCTATCATGCTACAATATCCCTATGATTGCGCTACAGGTTAGCGGAGCCTATAAGAGCTTCGATGAACAAAAACTTTTTGAAGACCTTAACTTCCAGGTGAAGGAAGGCGAAAAAATCGGTCTAATTGGCCGCAACGGATCAGGAAAAACCAGCCTACTCAGGGTCATTGAGGGCAGCCTAGCCCTCGACCAGGGGCAGGTATTTTTTGGTAAAAACCTAAGTCTTGGTTACCTCTCCCAGATGCCCACAGCTGGAGATAAGACTATTCTCGCCTACTGTATGGAGGCCTATGAGGATATCTTTAAACTGGAGGATGAAATCTTCAAGATCCAATTGGAACTGGAGAAAAATCCCCACGACCAGCTCCTCCTAAAGGACTATGGAGAAAAGCTTGAGCTCTTCCAGGAAAAAAATGGCTACGCTGCCAACTCCCAAGTAAGGGGCATCCTAAGGGGCCTGGGCTTTGAAGAAAAGGACTTTGAGCGCAGGGTAAATAGCCTATCGGGAGGAGAGGAGAGAAGGCTCTACCTGGCCAGGCTCCTGGCTTCACCCGCCCATGTCCTCCTCCTGGACGAGCCCACCAACCACCTGGACATGAAGGCCCTGGCCTGGCTAGAGACCTATATTTCTAGCCTGGACACTGCCGTGGTCCTGGTGACCCACGACAGGGAATTTTTAGATAGGACAGTTGGAAAGATCTATGAGATAGAAGCCGGTAGAGGTCGCTGGTTTCCAGGCAACTACAGTGCCTACAGGGATAAAAAAAGAGAAATCTACCTCCAGGAGGAAAGGCGCTACCAAAATCTTACTAAGAAGCTAAAGGCCGAGGAAGAGAAGCTCAGGGTTTTTAAACAGAGATCCCATAGCAGTGAAAAGTTTGCTTCCATTGCCAGGGACAGGGAGAAAAAGATAGAGAGGATGGAGATACCCTCTGCCCCTCTTTGGATTTCTAGAGACATAAACCTGCGCTTTAAAGCTGCCAGGGCTACCGGCCAGGACATCCTGCGCAGCGAGGAACTGACCATGGGTTTTTCCGACAAGAGACTTTTTACCGACCTTGATTTCTCCCTCTACAAGGGGGATATCCTGGGGGTAATAGGCGCCAATGGTTCGGGCAAGACCACCCTGATGAGGCTTCTAGCAGGTAAGATTTCCCCCCTGGGAGGCAGAATAGTCTTTGGACCGGGAGTGGATAGGGGCTACTATAGCCAGCACCAACAGGAACTTAGAACTTCCCAGGATATGGTCAGCTTTATAAACAGCCACTTCTCCCAGTATAACCATGGCCAGATCCGCTCCCTTCTAGCCCAGTTTCTCTTTACTGGAGAGGAGGTCTTTAAGAGCATAGATAGCCTGAGCGGAGGCGAAAAGGCCCGGCTGCGACTTCTTATGCTCATGCTGGAGGAGAGAAACCTCCTGCTTCTAGATGAGCCCACCAACCACCTGGACATCTATAGCAAGGAAACCCTGGAGGAGGCCCTCCTCCACTACGATGGCAGCGTCATCCTGGTAAGCCACGATAGGTACTTCCTAAACAAGGTCTGTAACAGGCTGCTAATTCTAGAGGACGAGGATTCTAGGCTTTTTGAAGGGGGCTACGCCCTCTATGAAAAAAGCCTGCTCCCACCGGAAAAGGAAGAAATCAGGCAAAAGAAAGCCAGAACAAAAACTCAAAGCAGGTCCAGGCAAAGGGTTGAGGAAGACCCAGTAGAGATAAAGCTCCTCCAGCTAGAGGAGAGGCTAGAAGAAATTGAACTTGCCTTCCTGGATGAGAAAATTTATAATGATAGCCAGAAGATTAGAGATCTTTCAATAGAAAGAGATAAGCACCTCCAGGAAATAGACAGGCTCTATGAGATCTGGGGAGAGGAGAAATAAGTGATAGATATAGTAAAAAGAATCGTTGCTGAGCAAATGGGGGTTGAAGAGGATAGCCTCAAGCCAGAAACCAGGCTTATAGAGGATTTAAAGGCCGATTCCATAGATGCAGCCGAAATGATTTTAAATATAGAAGGGGAGCTTGATATCCTGGTAGATGATGATGCTATTATGAATGTCAAGACCATTCAGGACATCTTAGATATGCTGGGAAAATAAAAAAGGTCATGTGACCTTTTTTTAGTACAGATAATATTAAAAATTAAGACTCCCTAACCAAGAGCTACATCCAGAATCATCATAATGGTAAAGCCTATCATAACTCCTGCTGTAGCCACATCGGAGTGGTCTCCCTCGCCACAATGGGCTTCGGGGATAAGCTCCTCCGCCACCACATAAATCATGGCTCCAGCAGCAAAGCTCAGAGCGTAGGGCAGGATTGGCCTTATATTAGCTACTGCAAGGGCACCTAGAAAGCCAAAAATAGGTTCAACTGCGCCAGAAATTTGCCCGTAGTTAAAGGCCTTCCAGTTGCTAAGCCCTTCCTTTTTAAGGGGGATAGACACTGCCATACCCTCTGGGAAGTTTTGCAGAGCCATACCCATGGCCAGGACCCAGGCGCCAGCTACAGCCGATGGACCTAGACTGCTAACGGCGCCAAAGGCAACTCCCACAGCCAGTCCCTCGGGAATATTGTGCAGGGTTATAGCTAGGACTAGAAGGATTGAACTCTTCAAGTTGGAGTCAGGTCCCTCGGGTCCATCGTCGGTGACGTGGAGGTGGGGAACCAGGCGATCCATAAGATAGAGAAATAGGCCTCCGGCTGCAAAGCCTAGAGCTGCCGGCAGCCAGGAAATCTGACCCTGCTCTATGGCCATCTCTATCGAGGGCTCCAGTAGACTAAAAAAACTAGCCGCAATCATAACCCCCGAGGCAAAACCCAGCATCCCATCTAGGAGGGATTTTTTTATCTCTCCTCTAATAAAAAAGACCGTGGCTGCTCCTGCCGCCGTAGCTAGCCAGGTAAATATTGTTGCAATAAGTGCCATAGTCTGGGGACTAAGGCCGTAAAAATAATCTATCACGAAAGCTCCTCAAGGTAAATTTCCTTTAATTCCTCAGCAAAATTCTTTATTTCTTCCAAATTTGGTCCCTCCAGCATTACCCTTATCAGGGGCTCGGTCCCCGAGGGTCTTATAAGGATACGACCCGAGGATCCAAGAATTTCTTCTATTTCCCTGATCCTCCTATTGGCTCTTTCCAGATTCAAATAGTCCTTCTGTTTGGCCCTATCCACCACAGCATTGGCGAGATACTGGGGAAACTTTGGAATTTCATCACGCCATTCAGCCAGGCTTTTTCCACTGGCTACCAGAGCCGAGGCCAGGAGAAGTCCTGTTTGGATTCCATCTCCTGTGGTGTTCCTATCGAGGAGTATCACATGGCCCGACTGCTCCCCACCCAGGTTATGACCCTCCTCTAGCATTTTTTCCAGGACATACCTGTCGCCTACAGCAGAACTCACAACTTCAATGCCCTTTTCCTTCATATAGTTAAAAAAGCCAAGGTTACTCATAACCGTTGCCACCAAACCACCCTCTAGTTGTCCCTGATCTCTTAGACTTAGAGCGCAGATGGCCATTATGGCGTCGCCATCTACCTCTCTACCCAGATGGTCAACCGCCAGGACCCTATCGCCATCGCCATCGAAGGCCAGGCCCAGATCATAGCCACCAGCCACCACCTTGCCACTGAGATTATCAAGATAGGTGGAGCCACAGCCATCATTAATGTTTATACCATTAGGCTCATTGTAGATGACATCTACCTTGGCTCCCTTGGCTTTAAAAGCCAGGGGTGCCAGTTTACTTGTAGCACCATGGGCTGTATCCAGGAGGATTTTCAGGCCATCCAACTCTTCTTTGCAGAGCTCCTCGGCGTGCTCAACATAACTGGCCCTTAATTCTTTTCTTACTTCAAGCCTTCCTATATGCTCACCAATAAACTCTTCGTCAATGGTTCTTTCACCCTCTAGATAGGCCTCAATCTCCTCTTCAATCTGATCACTTAGCTTAAAGCCCTGATCACTAAAAAACTTTATTCCATTATACTCATAGGAGTTATGGGAGGCGCTGACCATGATACCTCCATCATAGTCTTCCTCTTTAACAAGATAGGCTATACCCGGTGTTGGTATTACCCCCACTAGGGTAAGATCACAGCCCACACTGAGGATTCCTGCCACCATGGCAGCCTCCAGCATATAGGAGGATATTCTGGTATCCTTGCCCAGGATCAGTCTAGCTCTTTTTCTTGGTGAGTGCTTGGTTATTACATAGGCTCCGTAACGCCCGAGTTTATAGGCAAGCTCATTGGTAAGTTCCTTACCTGCTATACCCCGAACCCCATCGGTCCCAAAGTATTTTCCCATAAATACTCCTTTCTACTAGTTAGCTATTCTACATCATAATGGAATTTATTGCAAAAAACCCTCATGGATATTTTAAGACTGGCATAGTCTTTTAAGGACTATGCCAGTACTCATAGCTGATTAACCCTCTCTTACTGCCTGGGCTCCCTTGTCAAAAGCCTCTTCATTTATTTCCATCAAATGGGCTCTAGTGGGTCCCAGCTTCTCGGCCAGGGCCATAAGTATACTTTCCTTGCTTACACAGGCGGTGAGCTCCACCAGAGCACCTAGCATAACAATATTTGCAACCCTGGGATTTCCAAGCTCTGCAGCTATCTCATTACCCGCCACGTGGTAGACTCTGACATCCTCTCTTGAAGGATTGGCCTTGACTAGAGAAGAGTTTATAAGACAGATTCCGCCAGGCACCAGGTCTTCCTCAAACTTTACTAAAGAAGGCTGGTTCATAACAATTATTGAGGTGGCATTGCCTGCCACAATGGGAGAACCGATGGGTTTTTCATCCACCATAACTGCACAGTTGGCAGTTCCTCCCCTCATCTCAGGTCCATAGGAGGGAAGCCAGGAGACATGTTTTTCCTCTGCCATACCAGCTGCTGTTAGAAGCTGGCCCATGAGCATGACACCTTGACCTCCAAAACCTGCAAAAATAGTTCTTTCAGCCATTATTTTTCCTCCTCTTTAGGGTCACGAAACTTTCCTAAGGGATAGTAGGGGATCATGTTTTCGGCCAGCCAGTCTAGAGCCTTGCCAGGTTCAATACCCCAGTTTGTGGGGCAGGTGGATAGGACTTCAACGATGGCAAAACCATCGCCATTGATCTGAGTTTCAAAGGCTCTTTTTATTGCCATTTTAGCCTTTCTTACATTACCAGGTGTGTTGACTGCCACCCTCTCCACATAGCTAGCCCCTGGAATAGTTGCCAGCATCTCGGATATTTTTATGGGATAACCAACAAGATTTGGATCCCTACCATAGGGGGAGGTAGTGGTCCTTTGGCCTACCAGGGAAGTAGGAGCCATTTGGCCACCGGTCATACCATAAATGGCATTATTTACAAAGATAGTTGTGATACCCTCACTTCTATGGGCAGCATGGACAATCTCTGCTGTTCCTATGGAGGCTAGGTCTCCGTCCCCCTGATAGGTAAAGACTGTCTTATCAGGGTGCACTCTTTTTATCCCTGTAGCCACAGCTGGCGCCCTACCATGGGAGGCCTCGTGCATATCGCAATTAAAATAATTATAGGCAAGAACTGAGCAGCCCACTGGGGCAACTCCTATGGCCTGGTCAAGTACTCCAAGTTCCTCAAGAACTTCTCCCACCAGACGGTGGATAATACCATGGGTACAGCCAGGACAATAATGGGTTGGAACATCGGTTAGACCCTGGGTCTTCTTAAAAACTATAGCCATTATTTCCTCCCTTCAATTATTTCAAGAACCTTGTCCTCTATAAGTTTAGGTGTTGGGATCATTCCACCGGACCTACCAACAAAATGCACCCCTCTTTTACCTTCATTTACAATTTTAACATCATCGGTCATCTGACCCATGCTCATCTCAGCTACCAGGAGGTCCTTGGTAGTATCAGCCAGCTCCTTAAAACCTTCTTCAGGGAAAGGCCAGAGGGTAATTGGACGGATAAGGCCCACCTTGACTCCCCTTTCCTTTAGGTTTTCTATGGCAGTCTTGGCAATCCTGGCCGTGGTTCCATAGGCAACTATTACTAGCTCAGCATCCTCCAGGTCCTGGTTCTCCCAGCGCTGCTCATTGTCATGTATTGCTTTAAATTTTTCCTGTAGTTTAATGTTATGTTTTTCCAGTTCCTCGGCAGCTAGGTAGAGGGAGTTAATTATGTTGGGTTTTCTCTTTCCCCCGGTTCCATTTGTAGCCCAATCCTTTTCAGGAAGCTCCTCTTCAAAATCTATGCTGCTTACTTCCACGGGCTCCATCATCTGGCCTATCATACCATCGGCCATAACCATAACTGGAGTTCTGTAGTAGTCTGACTTGTGGAAGGCCAGCTGCATCATATCAACCAGTTCTTGTAGATTACTTGGGGCATAGACCAGGAGCCTGTAGTCACCATTTCCGCCACCTCTAGTAGCCTGGAAATAGTCACTTTGTGCTGGCTGGATACTACCAAGGCCAGGACCACCTCTGACAACGTTTACAATGACACAGGGAAGTTCTGCTCCTGCTATGTAGGTTATTCCCTCCTGCTTGAGAGCAATACCCGGAGATGAGGAGGAGGTCATTACTCTGGCCCCGCTACCAGCAGCTCCATAGACCATATTTATAGCAGCTACTTCACTCTCAGCCTGGAGGAAGACTCCTCCAATTTTAGGCAGTTCTCTAGACATATATTCTGGCAGTTCACTTTGGGGGGTTATGGGATAGCCAAAAAAATACTTACATCCCGCAGCTATAGCTGCAGCCCCAATAGCTTCGTTGCCCTTCATCAACACCTTTGCCACATTTACCTCCTAAAATCTTTCCACAGTTATAACATAATCCGGGCACATAACTCCGCAGTTTGCACAACCTATACACTTTTCGGCTTCCTTTAAATAGGCTGGATTATATCCCTTGGAATTAATCTCACTCCTGTTTAGAGCCAGGCACTGGGTTGGACAAACCAGGACGCAGAGTCCACAACCCTTGCAAAGCTCACTTTCAAAAGTAACTCTACCTTTTGCCACACTATCCTCCTTTACATCCATGCTTCGCGCATGTACATACCAACTTCCAGTTTTTCCCCATCAAGGCCAGGGGGAAGCTGGTCTAGTGCTTTTTTTATACCACTGACATAGACTATGGGAAGGCCTCTTTTGGCCCCCACCTGCCTGGCTAGCTCATAGCCCTCCAGGATATCCTCAGCCCTTGTCTCCCTAAGAAAGTGGCTATTGACCACAAGGCCCGTGACCTTTAGGCCGCTGACCATCTCAATGCCATCTAGATGTTTTAAGGCGCCCTGCAGGTCCTGGGTTTCACTTCTTTTACTATTAATCACATAGAGCATCTCATAGCCACTGGCTAGGATGTCCTCCTTGAAGTTAACCAGGGCGTTGGTTCCTGCCTTGTCTCCGCCTACATCTAGGATGACCTCAGTTTTTCCATCCTGGATTGGTCCTCTAATTTCAGCTGAGATGGCGGGAAGATCCAGGCTACTCCCATGGCCCAGGGAGGAGGATATGATTCTAATGCCTGCCTCCTCTAACATGTCGCTCTTCTCCCGGCTCCTAAAATAGACATTTACTATATCCAGGTCTGCCAGGGCAACCCTTTTTCCCTGGGCAGCCAGCTTCATAGCCAGGCTTACAGAAAACTCGGTCTTTCCTGTTCCATAGTGACCCGTTACAATCTTAACCCTCATAGACCCTAGCTTCCTCCTCTTTTCTTAGAACCCTGAGAGCTCCGGCTGCCAGAGCCTCCATCTCGTCCTCCCCAGGATAGACCACCACTGGGGCAATAAAGGATATGTAATCCATTAGGGTCTTTGAAATATTTTCATTATAGGCAAGGCCACCTGTAAGAATTACAGCGTCCACCTGGCCCTTTAAAACTGCGCTGCAGGCGCCGATCTCCTTGGCCACCTGGTAGCACATGGCGTCTTGAATAAGCTGGGCCTCTTTGTCGCCCTCCTCAATTCGCCTGGCTACCTCTATTCCATCCTGGGTTCCAAGATAGGCAACGTAGCCCCCCCTACCTGTCAGCATTTTTTTGACTTCAGCTAGAGTGTAATCACCGCTAAAGCAGAGACTAGCAAGCCCCCCGGCAGGTAGACTGCCACTTCTCTCGGGAGAAAAGGGGCCATCACCATCCAGGGCATTATTTACATCCACCACCCTGCCCTTTCTATGGGCTCCTACGGAGATGCCTCCCCCAAGATGGGCAACTATTAGGTTGAGCTCTCCGTAGTCTCTGCCCTCTTCCCTGGCATATCTATAGGCTACCGCCTTCTGGTTTAGAGCGTGAAAAATGCTGGCCCTTTTAAGAAGGGGATGGCCTGAAATCCTAGCTAGGTCCTGCATCTCATCCACCACCACAGGATCAACTATATAGGCAGGTATACCTAGCCTATCAGCTACCCTTCTGGCAAGAACAGCTCCCAGGTTGGAGGCGTGCTCTCCTAGTACTCCCTTCTCCGAGTCCTCCAGCAGCCTATCATTTATTAGATAGGTTCCACCTGCTATGGGCTTTACAAGTCCACCCCTACCCACAACAGCCCGGAGCTTCTCTACTCTACAGCCAGCTTCCTCCAGGGTGTCATTTATTATCTCTAGACGAAAATCACACTGGTCACTGATTTTCTCAAAGGGAGCTAGCTCCTTAGAATCATGACGCAGGGTCTTTTCATAAAAGAGCCTGTCATCATTAAAAATAGCAATCTTTGTTGAGGTACTACCTGGGTTAATAGCAAGTATTTGCACTTAAGCCTCCTTCATCTCCTCCGCAATTAGTGCAGCCAGGGCAATGGAATTCATCTTTGAATCTTCGCTGTCTGCTCTGGAAGTGAGAATTATTGGCCTTCTAGCACCCACTATGGTACCAGCTCCCCTGGAGTGGCTGAGAAAACCCAGGGCCTTATAGAGGATGTTGCCTGCCTCAATATCCGGGGCTAGAAGGATATCAGCATCCCCTGCCACAGGACTAGTCAATTTTTTAATCCTGGCTGAATCCTTACTGATAGCATTATCCAGGGCAAAGGGACCCGCCAAAATAGCTCCAGGAATATTTCTAGAAGCAATCTCTGCTGCCTCCACAGTGGCTGGCATTTTGTCATTGACAGCCTCGCTGGCTGCAAGAAGGGCCACCTTGGATTCTTTTTTACCAAGGGCTCTATCCACCACCAGGGCATTTTCTATTATGGCAATCTTTTGCTCTAGGGTAGGCGCAATATTCATGGCTGCGTCGGTTACAACTAGAAGCTTGTGGTAGCTGTCCACCTCAAAGGCGGCTACATGGCTCAGTAGTGGAGATTTTCTCAGGCCATAGTCCTTGTTCAAAACCTCCTTGAGCAGGGTTCCAGTATCCACCAGCCCCTTCATCAGCATATCTGCCTTTCCTGAGGAGACTAGCTTTACAGCCTCCCTGGCAGCCTCCTGCATGCCCTCTACATGGACTATCTCATAGTCCTCCTGCCTAAGGCCTTCCTTTTCCATCAGCTCTAGGATCTTGTCCTTTTCACCCACCAGGATAGCTTCACAAATTCCCTGCTTCCTAGCGGCTTCTACAGCTTCCAGTACTTCTTCATTTTCTGCCTTGGCAACTGCGACAATCTTCTTTTCCAGGCTTCTAGCCTTGTCCAGCACTTCTTCAAAGGATCTCATCTTTCACCTCTTATTCTCTTACATGTATTCTAGAAGATATCCATAGCCCAGGGCCTGCATATCCTCCATAGCGATAAAATACAGCTTATCTTCCTCGGTCCTAGCCAGGGCCTCACCAGTAAAGTTATCCCCTTCTCTTTGTTTTGACAAGTACTGGGGCAGGCCTCTTGGATCCACATATAAGCCTGGAGGGTTTTCCCTTGGAAAGTCCCTAAAATCACCAGGCTCTAATAGTTCATAGAGCTTTCTTGGAATAAAGAGCTCATCACCTAGCCACAGGGGTATATGGCAGTATCCAGCGGGGTTCTTCTCCAAATAGTCCTGGTGGTATTCCTCTGCCCTGTAAAAGTTCTCCAGGGGCAGGACCTCCACCACCAGAGCCTCTTTATAGTCCCCCCTGTAGAGCTCCACCATGCTTTTTATCTTCTCCCCCTCACTGGGGTCTTGATAGTAGATACCACTTCTATACTGCTTTCCTATATCGGCACCCTGCCTGTTTAGACTGGTGGGATCCACCACCCTAAAAAAGTGGGCAATTAAATAAAGTACATCCACCTTATTTTCATCATAGACCAGCCTAACTGCCTCGGCGTGATCAAAATATCCTGCACAGAGCCCCTGGTAATTTGGAACGCCACTGCCATTGGCATAGCCACTCTCGGTGGACACCACCCCATAGACCCTTTTAAAATAGCCCTCTACACCCCAGAAGCAGCCCCCGGCAAGAACAATTTCCTTCATACTATAATCCTCCTGCTAAAAGGCTGAGCTTGTCCATCATAAGAAGGATTCCCATGATTATAATAAGAACTCCACCCACCTTTTGAATAGTAAAGACGTGGCGCTCTAGGAACTCCACCTTACCTATGGCGTAGCCAGAAAAGAGGGTGATAAATAAAAAGGGAATCATCATTCCAAGGGAATAAATCAGCATATAAAAGCCACCCACCAGGGCTCCTCCACTGCTGGATATACCAAGAACCGCTCCTAAAACAGGACCCACGCAGGGGGTCCAGCCAAAGCTAAAGGTCAGGCCCAGTACAAAGGCTCCCCAGTAGGCGGAGATATCAGTCTTGGCCTGGACCTTTCTTTCCTTATCAAGAAAGGCAATATTTAAAAAACCCATCTGCTTTAGGCCTAGAAGGACAACAATAAAACCTAGAACCCTTAAAAACCAGGGACTATAGAGTAGTGAGCCCAGGGCTCCTGCACCAAAGCCCATAATAACAAAGCTTACAGATATGCCCAGGACAAAGAGCACGGTCCTGGTCATGGACCTTGGCGATATTTTTATTGGACCAATTCTTTTGACCTCTCCTTGACCGTCGGCCAGGATACCTATATAAACTGGTATCATGGGCACTGTACAGGGAGAAAAAAAGGACAAGAGGCCAGCAATAAATACGCTTCCCATCAAAATATTCATATTTACTCACCTTTCTCTATAATAATTAGTGATAACTCAGAAATACTATAGTGGCTGCTTTCGGGTATTCCCTTGACTGATATTTGAAGGGAATAGTTACCCTCGCTTAATCCATTTACATCGGTCTCTAGACTTATCTTTTTCTCATCGATATCCCTAATGATATCCCTGACATCCTTGACCTCGAGATTTATATTTAAATTGCTATCAATCACGTATTCATATTTATCATCCTTACCTAAGAGCTTCACATCACTGGCACTGAAGCTAAACCTCTTATTATCAAGGGGGGCAATTGTAAATTTCCCTATAATGGCCTGGGTGTCCACCAGGCTCACATCCTTGGGAAGATCCAGCTCCAGCATGGCCTCAAAGCTCTTATCAGCATTTTTTATGCTAACTGGCTTTGTCCTAACTTCATTGATTGCTGATAGGAGGTTGGTATCACCCCTAACAGTCACCTGGCTCTGGGAGGCTACTTTTTCAATGAGTCGGTAGTTGGTCCTTATATCTCCCTCAGTGCTTATCTCAAGGGGGATTAGCTTGGTTCCGATAATAGGGATACTTACAGAAAGGGATGAGGATTCAAGCTCCACCCCCTCCACCGACCTGCCATTTACATCCACAGCCTCTAGCCCTATATGCCCGGTGGTTGTTGAGGTTATAGGGCCAAGATCTAGTTCTCCCTGGAGGTAGGCAATTTCCTTTAGCTGCCTGGAGGGACCGGTAACGCTGATTTCTTCGTCCTTGTATACCAAGCTACCCATCTCAAGATCCTCTGGTAATTCCCCACGGACAAGGAGGTTGATAGGTTTTTTTACTGTCTCTATGGCATCTACAGTTATCTCTAGGCTATCCCTTGAAAGGGAGAGAATACTTATGCCTGCAGAACTTATCCTTCTATCTATCATTAGTTTAGTTGTGCCCTTACCCACTATGGAGTCCAGGGATGCAGTGAGTCGAAGGGAACTTTCCTTCATTTTTATAATGTCTCTCCACCTGCCACTGACTGTGACATCCACCCTATCACCACTGCTCTCTTCAATTATAAGACCCCTATTTTCTACCTGCTCTATCCCCAGGAGTTCCACAGGGATATCCCGGTAGACCGTTTCAAGAAGGGGGTTTTTATTCTCCATTACTATAAACCAGGTTATTATTGCCAGGAGCAGGCAGATGAGCTTGGGCAGGGTATTATGGGCAAGAGACTGGATAATCTTACTGCTCTTTAAATACTTCATTCTCCGCTCCTTTCAGGTCAAAAAAGTTAACTCTTGCGGGCTGGTAGAATTCATTAAGCCGCTCCAGGAGCCCCTCTTCATCTAAAAATCTGGTCAGGACATTGTTCTGGGCTAGGCTGATTATCCCAGTTTCTTCACTGACAACTAAAATAAGGGCATCAGATACAGCGCTCATGCCCAGGGCAGCCCGGTGGCGGGTACCCAGTTCTCTATTCACATTTCTATCATTACTCAGGGGTAGAAGACAGCCCGCAGCTACAATACGCCTTCCCCTTATGATAAGAGCTCCATCATGGAGGGGGGTATTGGGCGTAAAGATATTTTTAATTAGGGCCTGGGAAATTTCTGCATTGAGTTCAGTGCCCGTTTCCGTAACGTCCTTAAGGCCTATTTCTCCCTCAAAGACTATAAGGGCTCCGATTTTCTCCTGGCTTAGCTGACTTACCGTGGCCACCATCTCACTGACGACACCAACATCCTTCTTGGTCTTTGATTTAAAAAGAACATTGTCAAAGACCTTGCTCCTGCCCAGGTATTCCAGGGCCCTTCTTAGCTCGGGCTGAAAGAGGATAACCAGGGCCAAAATACCATAGGTTAAAAAGTTTTCTAAAACAAAACTAACCATGCGCAGCTCGGCGGCGCTGGAGAGTCTTAAGAGGATAAAGAAGACTACCATACCTTTAAAGAGCTGGATTGCACGGGTATTGCTAATGATGTTATAAACTTTATAGTAGATGTAGGTTACAATTAAAATATCCAGCAGATCAGTAAGACCTATCTGTCCTACTATCATAAGTATTGTATTCATCACTTCTCCTTTGATATACGAAGGAGTTCTATATAGAGTTTTTCTAGCTTGGGACCCTGGCTCCTGGCTTTTTCAAGGATAACTTCCTCTCTTTTTTCATCCAGGCTAGACAGGCCAAGTTTACTTTTCTTTTCAATAATTTTTTTACTTAGTTCAAACCTTCTGGATAGAAGCTCTAATAGCCTACTATCAAGCAGGTCAATCTCCTGGCGGAGTTCTATTATCTCTTTCACTAAAAACCTACTTCCTCGAATAATTATATCACTTTAAGAGCTCCAGCACCAGTTCAACAAGTTAACAAGTAGCCTGGTGGCAGGTCGGTATGTTAACTTTCTGTAGCAAACTCCTTCATCCTTTCCTCTTCCATCCTAAAAAGAATCCATTCGGGCTGGCCCACTGCTCCTAGCTTTTCATAAATGGCAATGGCATCTTCATTCCAGTCGAGACAAATCCACTCAAAACGGCCACATCCCTCAGCTACAGCAATACTTGCTATATGTTTTAGCATCCTAGTGCCATAGCCCTTAGAACGATATTCTGGTAGGACGTAGAGGTCCTCAAGATAAATTCCCGAACGTCCTTCAAAGGTAGAGAAGTTATAAAAATAAATAGCAGTAGCCACAGGCTTACCATCCTCTTCACCTATGAGTAGATAGGCAGTCCTTCTTTCAAAGAGCCAGTAGTGGAGTCTCTCAGGGGTTGCCACCACCATATCACTCATATTCTCAAAGTCTGCCAAACCCTGGGTAAATTCAATAAAAAGTGGAATATCCTCAGGCCTTGCTTCTCTTATAGTGAACATACATACCTCCTATCAATTATATAAATATATAATAACAGAAAATTCCCCCAGGTTATTGCAAGATAAGAAAATTAATTATATAATGCTACTGTAGGCGGATGTGGCGGAACGGCAGACGCGCTAGGTTCAGGTCCTAGTGTCCCTTGGGACGTGGGGGTTCAAATCCCTTCATCCGCACCAAGAAAAAGCAGTTAAATTAGCTGCTTTTTTTCTAGATATAGATATCCCAAAACTTATAATATTCTGTCTTTTTAACTACTAGAAACTAGTTAACAAAAAAGACTCCTTGTTTTTTTAGGAGTCTTTAAATAGCAAGAACTAAACTAAAGTGACCTATCCCCATCACCAGCGCTCTGATTATAAATAAAAGAGACCCTGCTTTGTCCTGGACGGCTTTTAATCTCGATCTCAAAGCCGTGAACCCGGGCAATCTCCTTGGCTATGCTTAGCCCTAGCCCTGCACCGGAATTCTCAGCCTTTGGGCTCCTGTTAAAGGCCCTGGAAAAGACATAATCACTGTGGTCTGCACTAAAGCCTGGACCCTGGTCTTCTATTGTTAGCCTGTAGCTGCCAGCCTCTAGATTTTCTTCTATCCTAATGACTGCATCCTCAGGTGAAAATTTAATAGCATTGTCCACAACTATGGCAACCATTTGCCGGAGCCTGCCATAGTCACCCAAAAGGCTAAAACCACTGCCAGCTTCATATAAAAGCTTGAGGTTTTTTTTAAGGGCAAGGCTTTCCATACCCCTGAGGATGTCAGCTAGAAGCTCAGCCATGTAGACCCTTTCCTTGTTTAAGGAAAACTCCGTACTCCTTAGGAGGGAGAGCTCAAGCAGGTCACTTATCAGCCTTTCAAGCTGAATTGACTCCGCCAGCATCTGCTGGTAGTAGAGGTCTTTTTTCTCCTCACCTTCAATGACCCCATCCCTCAGGGCTTCTAGGGAGCTCCTGATCACTGTAACTGGAGTTCTTAATTCATGGGATATATTTGAGAGGAAGATCTCCCTATCCTCCTCCTGGCGGTTTTTTTCCTTACTGGCCTCCCCAAGGGCTAGGGCCAGAAAATCCATATCCCTGGCCAGATCTCCTATTTCATCCTTCTGGTCAATGCCAGTCCTTAGGTCATAGTCCCCCTCTGCCAGACCCTGGGCCGTGGCCTTGAGCCTTTCCAGGGGTCTTGTAAAGCGCCTTGACAGGCTGCTTGCCAGGGGGAGGGAAATTAAAAAGGCAAGTCCAATACTCAGGGACATGATCCTTATCTGCACCAGACGAGCTTCCCTTAGCCCCTGAACAGGGCCGTGGAGAAAGACCCCACCTATTATTTCTCCCCTGCTAGTTCTTATAGGAACACCGACACTGATCATGGGCTTTTTAAGGTAGCTAGAAAAGCTCTCGCTGACCAGGGTCTTCCCCTCTAGGACCTCACCTATTATCTCCTCTACCTCACTAGGAAGCTCCTTGAGGTTAAGCTCAGTCCTGTGGTGGGACCTGGTTATAAGAGCCTCTCCACTACCGATGAGCCATATATCCGCCATGGCTATGTCATCAATAAAGTTTAGATAGGATCCCAGGCCCATATGGCCCCCCATGGAGTTTCTACCCCTGGCAGAGCCCTGCATAAGTTCCGAGAGACTAGAAGAGATATTCTCTGCCCTGCTAAGGAGCTCCTCTTTATGAAGGCCCCTGGTATAATTACTAAAGACCAGGCTAAAAATCCCTCCCAGTAGCAGGGATAGGGTCAAGAGGGAAAATAGAAAATAGGTTAGAAGCCGCCTGGATATCCTAGTCATAGTCCACCTCTAGCTTATAACCCACCCCCCAGACTGTGGCCACTGACCAGGAAGGGTGGGGATATTTGTCAAGCTTTGCCCTAAGCCTCTTAATATGAGAGTCCACGGTTCTCTGGTCACCATAGTAGTCGTAGCCCCAGAGAAGGTCCAGTAGGATTTCCCTGGAATAGACCCTGCCTGGACTTTGAGCCAGGGTCCAGAGCAGATCAACTTCCTTTTTAGTCAGAGCAAGTTCATCCTCATCAATTTTCACACTGTAGCTATCCAGATCAATATGAAGATTATAAAGGCTAAGAGTGTTTCTCTTTGATGGTTTTTCCACCCTCCTTAAGAGAGCCCGGATTCTGGCCATGACTTCACTGGGGGAAAAGGGTTTAACTATGTAGTCATCAGCCCCTATATCCAGCCCCATTATCTTGTCATAATCCTCCCCCTTGGCTGTAATCATTATTATTGGAACCATGGAGGTTTCTCTAATCCTCCTACACACCTCATAGCCATCAATCCCCGGCATCATAAGATCAAGAAGTACCAGGTCCGGCGAAAAACTCTCAAAGAGCTCTAGAGCCCTGAAGCCATCCTGGGCTATGGCTGTGGCATAGCCTTCTTTTTTTGCATATTCACTTAAAACATCAGATATCTGCCGGTGGTCATCGGCTATAAGGATCCTTGTCATGGCGCCTCCTCCACATATGAAACCACATTTTTATGGCTTTTTTATGTCTGTGTTTTTCTACCCCTTTTTAAGTAGATTATTTTCTTTTTAAAAAACACACTTTTGCCACAGGCCTCCTCTATAGTATAGGCTAGAGGAGGTTAAAATGAAAAAAATATTGCTACTAGCTTTAGTTTTACTATTATTTCTCACCCTACTACCCAGTTTTGCCAGCGAAAACTATACTTCTCCAAGAAGGATCCACCATCGTTTCTGCCTGGTAGAAGGCGATGAATTCCCTAGAGGTCAGGACCTTGAAGAAAGGTTAGCGGACAAGGATCTCTCGGAAGAAGAAATAAATAGAATTAAAGAGCACTGGGAAAGCTGTCCCTTATCACCCCAGGAGCACAGACATGGCTACAAACATGCTAGGGGAGAAGAAAGAGGCCCAGGCCACTGCAGGAGACGCTAAGTAAAAGGACCCAAGAGGGTCCTTTTTCATTGGAATCATTTATCTGCCTAGAGCCAATTTCCCTTTTCTAGAAGGGCCACCCTAGTCCCATCTTTTTTTACTCCATAGACATCCATCTCATCACTACCCACCATAAAGTCCACATGGATTATAGAATCATTCATGCCCCGAGCACTTTTTTCCTCCTGGCTCAGGCTCTGGCCATCCGCCAAGTTTTCTCCATAGGCAGAACCCAGGGCCAGATGGCAGGAGGCATTTTCATCATAGAGGGTATTATAAAAAAGTAGACCTGTCTTGGAAATTGGTGAATCCTGGGCCACCAGAGCAACTTCGCCCAAATAGCTGGCCCCCTCGTCCATCTCCAGGAGCTTTTCAAGGACCTCTTGGCCTCTGGCTGCGGAGAAATCCACTACCCTTCCCTCTTTAAAGGTAAAGGAAAAATCCTCAACCAGCTCCCCCTGGAGGCTTAGAGGCTTGGTGGAACTTACAAAGCCCTCCACCCTACTTCTATCAGGCATGGTAAAAATCTCTTCTGTTGGGATGTTGGCCATGAAGCAATCTCCCCTTTCAAGCTGGCTGGAGCCACCTATCCACCTGTGATTTTCTACCAGATAGACCTCCAGCTGGGTACCTGGGCCTTGGAAAAGAAGTTTTTCAAAATTACTCCTATTTAAAAAGTCCTGCCTTTCTTTAAGGCTTCTATCCTGGTCCCTCCAGGCCTTGACGGGATCCTGCTTATCCAGCCTATTTATCCTAAAAACCAGCTCCCAGAGCTCCTTTAGAGCCTCCTCTTCGCTGAGCTCTGGAAATACAAGGCCTGCCCAGGCCTGGCTTGGTACCAGGGCAAGACACCACTTTACCAGGTTATCCATCTGATAGTGCTGGACCTGTTTTCTAGCCAGGGAAGCTGTCCTCTGCCACCTGGCCACCCTCTTTCTATCCACCTGGCTGAGAAGCTCCGGATTAGGGCCTCCTAGATAGAGGCTGTGGTAGTTATCCTTAAAGGCCTCCTCGGTGAAGTCCACCTTAAATTTAGGATAGTTTTTAAAAACCTCATCACCGGCCTCTACATACCTAGAAAGCTCCATTTCATCATCGCTAAAATTCAAAATAAGATCCTTGGCACCAGCTCTATAGGCTAGTTTTACGATCTTTCTAGCTAGCTCCAGGCTCCAAATATCAAAATTTAGAATTAGGCCGTCGCCCTCTTTTAGGTCTAGGCCAACTTCTAAGAGCAGCCTGGCATAGGCTTCCAGCTTCTTATCAAAGTCTCTTGTCATAATAACTCCCTTTAGATTTATTTGAATTACATAAAGATTCTATTTATATTTCTCCTGGCCAGACTGGAGGGGTCTTAAAAAAAGAAACCTCCAGGTCTGATGTGAACCCAATAATCCGGACTTTCGGATGATATTAATTACGCGACTTGTTTCCTATACTCAATAGGTGACAGGCCGTTTAATTTCTCCCTTATCCTCTTGTTATTATACCAGTGGATATATTCAATAACTTTTTTCTCCAACTGCTTGATTGATGTAAACCTTTCTCCATAGTACATTTCTTGTTTTAATAGTCCAAAGAATTTTTCCATTGGAGAGTTATCTAAACAATTTCCCCTCCTTGACATGCTTTGCTGAATACTTCTGTTTTTTTAATCTCTCTAGCCACTTAACATGCTGATAATGGAATCCTTGGTCAGTGTGAATCATTAACTCGTGTTTCTTAGGAAGCTTTTTAAGAGCATCATCTAAGGCGTCAGTGGTAAATTTCACTGTAGGAGATGTAGACAGATTAAAAGAGATTATTTCGCTGTTATAAAGATCCATAATAGGTGATAGATAGAGTTTTTGAGTGCTCCCCTGAATTTTAAACTCAGTTACATCAGTAACCCATACCCTATTAAGAGCTCTTACCTGGAACTGCCTATTTAGCTTATTCTCTGCTATTTTTCCAACTTCACCCTTAAAAGAACTATAGCCTCTAGATCTTCTTGAGAATTTTATTCACCTCAAATTATTCTCTTTCATAATTCTGTATACTCTTTTATGGTTAACTTTAAAACCCTTATTTTTCAGGGCAATGGTCATTCTTCTATACCCATAGCTTCTATTAGACTTTTCAAATGTATCTTTGATAAGATTTATCAGTTCTAACTCTTGGCTGCTAACTATTTCTAGTTTCTTTACCCACTCATAGAATGAACTTTTTGGTAAGTTAGCTATCTTGAGCCAAACTTGCAACTTGATTAAAGGAAACTTCTGCCTTAGCTCAACTATTACTTTTGTCTTTTCCTTGTTTTTCGCTCTCTTTCTTGGACTAAGGCTTTGAGCTTTTTTTCATATTCTAAGCTCGCTTTTAAAAATTCATTTTCTTCTCTCAACCTAATTAGTTCTTCTTTCTCACTTCTTGTGAGATTTAAAGCATTTTTATCCTTCTTGTTCTCAGACATACTACTAGGCCCCCCAATAGACTTATTAAGCCCTTGGAAACCTTCAAGCAAATATATTCTTTGCCAATTAGCAATCGTAGATAGCTGGCTAATGCCAAAGTGATCTGCAGCTTCCCTGTAAGAGCAATTATGGTGTTGTCTATATTCTAATACATGAAGTTTAAATTCTCCAGAATAAAAGGTTTTTGTAGACTTTCTTTCTAATCCTTCCTCTCCATATTGCTCATAACTTTTAACCCAGTTAGCAACTTGACTATGATTTTTCACATTATACTTTTGGGCCACTGATTTGTAGCCACCCGTTTTTCCTTCTAAAATAATCTTCAACAACTTTTAATTTAAACTCAAATGAATGCTTAGACATAATAAAATCCCCTAATTCCGTGTCCGGATTTAGGGGGTCACATCAGTTTCTTTATTTTTTACCAGCCAGCACTGCCAGTACAAGGCCAATTTGAGTAAAGCAGAAGGCTATGCTGATGATAAGGTCCTGGTAGCTAAACTGCATGAAAAGCGTCCCCAGGGCCACAGCCAGGATAACTCCTATATCCAGAGCCACAAGGGTCCCTATGGAAGAAAAGTTATCCACCATATTCCCCAGGGGTCTTAGAAAGAGCAGGGCAAAAACCAGGCTATATATTAGGGTTAAAATACCAAAGAAAAGAACGGGTCCCAGAGCCTGGGGAATAAGGCCGGCTACAAGTCCTCTAAAATTCATAAAAATTACACTGGTTACCAGGACAAAGTACCAGAGTCCTAGGTAAATAAAGGTTTTTATATTATTACTTATCATGACTTCCTTCTTCTAAAGCTGCCCCACTGGCTAGCTGGTCTGCCCTATTATTATAGGAGATATATTCAACAAACTTCTCTTTTGAGACTTTCTTTTCTTCTTCAAAAAACTTCTTATACCACTTATCTAAGCTTTGTGATTCCTTTGATATATGACCTTTGATCTTATAAAAAACCACTTCATCAAAGCTCTCTACCAGTCCTATTAATTCCTGCCAGAGCTCCTTATTCTCAACAGGGGTTTTCTTGGAGGTCATCCAGCCTCTTCTAATCCAATCCCTATACCAGCCCTGCTTAAAACAGTTGGATACATAGGCTGAGTCCGTGTAGACTTCTACCCTGAGGTCCCTTTCTTTAAGCAGCTTCAAGCCCTCGATTACTGCTGTAAGCTCCATTATGTTATTGGTGGTATTAATCCTACTACCACTAAACTCTTTTTCATGACCTCTATAGTGGAGGACTCCACCATAGCCACCTATGTTTATATCACTCTGATTATCCTTGACAGCCCCGTCGCTGTAGAGCTCTACTACCCTCAAAATCCTCTCCCCCTCTATAGACTTTTATA
>CAYFUM010000009.1:41916-45508 GCA_964346475.1 uncultured Peptostreptococcaceae bacterium | reverse complement strand
TCTTTCGAGATCACGGATGATATTATAATTCATTCCTTTCCTCCTCTCGTATTTTCTCTATAATTTTTATTATTTCTTTATTATACTTTCCACTGGCTAGACCCTTTTCAATCATATCAGGGCGTCTTAACATTGTAAGCCTGATAGATTCTTCCAGGCGGTAGCTGCGGATATTTTTATGGTGTCCACTTAAAAGTATTTCAGGAACCTCCATACCTCTAAAGACCCTTGGTCTAGTATACTGATGGTATTCCAGTAGTCCATCCTCGTGGGACTCCTCTTCCACCGAAGCATCGGCAATAACACCAGGCACAAGCCTAATAATTGCATCCATGAGAATCATTGCACCCATTTCTCCACCTGAGAGTACATAATCTCCTATGGAAATTTCTTCGTCAATAGCGCTATCTATAACCCTCTGGTCGATTCCTTCGTAATGACTGCACAAAATAGTAATCTCTTCTTCCTTTGCCAGATTTTTTACCATGTCCTGGTTTAAAAGCTTTCCCCTAGGACTTAGATGAATCCTGGGATGACTCCTCCCCTCTAAGGCGTCTAGAGCTGGCTGGGCCATAAGCACCATACCAGGCCCTTCACCAAAGGGATAGTCATCAGCTTTTTTATGCTTGTCTAGGCTATAGTCCCTGAGATTTACAAGGTCCACTTCTAAATTGCCCTCCTGCCTAGCCCTTTTTAAAATCCCCATGGACAAATAGGATTCAAAGAACTCTGGAAAAAGGGTTATTATTGTAAACTTCATAGAAGACCTTCTATTAAAGACACAATCATTTCTCTTTTTACCAGGTCTATGGAAAGGACAAACTCCTCCACTGCCGGTAAAAGAAATTCTTTTTCTCCTCTGATAAGGTAAAGATTTTGCTGGGAAGGTTGGAGGATATCCACTACTTCACCAAGAAAGGCGCCACTACTATCATAGACACTGAGGCCTAGGAGCTCTGAATAGAAAAACTCATCCTCCCCCAGGTCAATATCCTCTTTTTTCCTGAAAAGATCCTGATTTAAATAGGGCCTTGCTTCTTCAATACTGTTAATATCAGAGAATTTAATAATTGCTGCATTTTTACTAAAGCGGATTTTCTCTATCCTATGACTCTCACCTTTAAGCTCATAGTCTTTACCAACTTCTAGCAAATCTGCTTCTAGGACAAAGAGCTTGATTTCGCCCTTAAGCCCAACTGTCTTAGTGGTTTTTCCAAGGAGTATCATTATAAAACTTCAACAAATACCTTGGTATCATCCTGATAAGCACTGGCTTTTGCAATAGTTCTAATGGCATTGATTACCCTGCCACCCTTGCCTATTACCCTGCCCATATCGTCGGGTGCCACCCTGATTTCTACTGTAATTGCACCATCTTTTTCAACTTCAGTAACATTAACCATCTCAGGATATTCAACAATCTTCAGGACGACTGAGCGTACTAGTTCAGACATCTAACCCTCCTATAGCTCCTCGTAAACGCCGCTCTTCTTAAGCAGAAGCTTGGCTCTATCAGTTGGCTGGGCGCCATCCTTTAACCATTTAATCGCTTTTTCATTGTCGATTTTCAGTTTAACAGGATCACTAAGTGGGTCAAAGTATCCGAGTTCTTCGATGAAACGGCCATCTCTAGGACTTCTAGAGTCAGCAACAATAACACGATAAAAGGGTCGTTTCTTATTTCCCATTCTTCTAAGTCTAATTTTAACTGCCATGCATACCTCCTTCATATATGTGGCCCGCCTAATGGCTTTATAGTCATACTATATCCCGGGCCCCGGGATTTTATTAAAAAGGTAGTCCAAATCCACCGAAGGGATTCTTCCCCTTTTTTGCCATATTGGTAAACTGCTTCATCATTTTTCTTGTTTGAGAAAATTGTTTTACTAGTTTATTTACATCCTGAACTGTAGTTCCACTGCCCTGGGCAATGCGCTGTTTTCTTTTAGCATTTAGTAAATCAGGATTTTTTCTTTCCTTCTGGGTCATAGACTGGATAATAGCCTCGACCTTTTTTATCTCTCTATCATCCATTTCCAGGTTCTTCATGGCCTTCATATTTCCGCCCACGCCTGGCAGCATAGCTAAAAGCTCCCCTATGCCTCCCATCTCCCGCATTTGCTGGAGCTGGTCTAGGAAATCATTGAAATCCAGTCCTTCTCCTCGCATTTTATGCTCAAGTTCCTTGGCTTTTTGAGCATCATAGCTCTTTTCTGCCCTTTCAATAAGGCTAAGGACATCGCCCATTCCAAGAATCCTAGAAGCCATCCTGTCGGGATGGAATTCTTCCAGGGTATCCCCTGTTATCTTCTCACCTGTTCCTATAAATTTAATAGGTGCCCCAGTAACTTCCTTCATGCTAAGAGCTGAACCACCTCTGGTGTCTCCATCAAGCTTGGTCATGATAATACCGTCAACTCCAAGTTGCTTATGAAAACTATCAGCAACCGTGACAGCGTCCTGGCCCACCATGGCATCTACCACTAGAATAATCTCCGTGGGTCTTAGGGCAGTCTTTATCTCTTTTAATTCCTGCATAAGTTCTTCATCAATATGAAGTCTACCTGCGGTATCTAGTATTAACACATCCCTGCTGGTGCTATAGGCCTCTTCTAAAGCCTCCCTAGCTATATCCACCGGAGATTTCTGGTCTCCCAGGGAAAAGACTGGAATATCCAGCTGTCGACCCAGCACTTGCAGCTGGTCTATAGCCGCCGGCCTATAAATATCCAGGGCTACGAGCAGTGGCCTTTTGCCCCTTTCTCTTAGCTTGGCAGCCAGCTTGGCACCACTGGTGGTCTTACCAGAGCCTTGGAGACCCACTATCATGTAGATACTGGGGCCATTGGTGTTAAAGGTCAGCTTACTGCTGGTACTACCCATAAGCTGGGTTAGCTCGTCCCTTACTATTTTTATGACCTGGTTGCCTGGAGTAAGGCTCTCCATTACCTCTGCTCCCAGTGCTCTTTCTTGAATCTTCTTTACAAAATCCTTTACAACGCGATAGTTGACATCGGCCTCTAGAAGGGAGAGTCTGACTTCCCGCATAACTTCTTTTATATCTTTTTCACTAACCTTACCCTTGCCGCTGAGTTTATGCAGGGCGGTCTGGAGTTTATTACTTAATCCACCAAACACATTTAACTCCTTATATGTCTATGACTTCCTTGAGTAAATCCATAAGCTCTGAGGAAATGCTATCTTCACCCAGAAACTCAATTATGTCATTAAGTTTTTCTATCCTAAGAAGATATTTTCTATAAAGTCCCAGATGGTCTTCATACCACTGGAGCTTTGTCAGGCCCCTTTGCACACTGTCATGGACACCCTGCCTTGTTATATTTAGCTCTTCAGCTATTTCAGCCAGGGAGTAATCCTCCATCAAAACCATGCGCAATATATCCTGCTGATGTTTTGTCAGCAAACCACCATAAATATCCATATAAAAAATTTCTTTTAGCTGTTCCATAAAAATCCCCTGTAAAGGTTTTTTGCTTTACAGGGGTATGATACACGACTACTACTAGTTTGTCAAGAAAATTTTTGCCTTTCAATGAAGAGTTTTTCCATATCTAGATAATGAGGTCCCACT
>CAYFUM010000009.1:0-41816 GCA_964346475.1 uncultured Peptostreptococcaceae bacterium | reverse complement strand
GTCCCACTGACTAGGTAAAAAGTTATAGGGTCTAGGAGGCCTAAGTATGAGAGAGATCCCCTGGGACTCTAAAGGAACAGGGTAGAGCCACAGCACACTTGCCACAGACGCTGGCCCCAAGTATTTTCTTGTTGATATTAAGCTGCTCTAGACACTTAAACCTATCAAAACCATCCAAACTCAGAGCGTCAAAGCTACACCTATCTATACAAACCCGGCAAGACTTATTCACCTTGTAGAGACAGTATTCAGGAGCAACCTCCGCCTCTTCATCCACTTCCATGTCAGTAACTATTGAAAAATAGCGACCCATAGAACCTTTTTTACTGATAAGAAGGTTATTAATTCCAAAGCTTCCTAGACCTGCAAAATAGGCCAGATGACGCTGGGACCACCGACTTCTAGGGTTTTCTTCACTGAAGACCACTGCTTCATAGGGATAAACAGCCTTTATTCCCTCTTTTTTAAGGAATTCTATAAGGGCCTCCCCTAGCTCAATGGCCAGTTTATTAGTCCAGGTATAAGCCCCAGCCCAGTCAGCAGAAGCATAGTCACCAGCAAGATTAGTCTTTCCCAACCACTTTTTAAAGGGAAGAAAAAAACAAATAATGCTCTTGGCACCCTCCATCAAGTCCTCAGGCAGAAGATGGTCCTCCCTGACCAACTCCCTGAGCCTGGGAATTCCAGGATTATCACAGGATAAAAAGGCCACCTGACTCTCTCTCCAATAGTCTGGAAGCTGTCTCTTCTGCCTATTAATTGCTATCCACGTATCAATATAATCCTCTAAAACCCTCTGAGCTACCACTCTAGGCTCTCCCCAGGCTCCATATAAAGTCCTTTAGAGCCTTCAAATACCAAATCTCTAGGGTTTACATCAATCACAGGAAAAGTCTTAAAATGCATGGGTATAAAGCTCTTTGGCTTTATGAAATCCAGGGCTATTTTGGCATCCTCTATATCCATGGTGTAATTGCCTCCCACAGGTAGCATAGCAAGATCCACCTGGCCTTCCAGGAGCTTCATTTCCATACTAAGTCCAGTGTCACCACTATGATAAAGCCTTTTGCCCTCCAGTTCTAGTAAAAAGCCACCAGCAAGTCCACCATAGATGATGCCTTCTGGAGTCTCTATCCCACTGCCGTGTAGAGCAGGGGTCATTTTCACCCAGCCCTGGGCTCCTCCAATGTGCATACCATGGACATTTTCTACTCCCTGACTAGTCAAATAGGCGGCAATCTCATGGTTAGCATAAACCAAAGCTCCTGAGAGTTTAGCTAGTTCTACTGTATCACCAAGATGATCTGCATGGCCGTGGGTTACCAGGATATGAGTGACATCACTATAGTCCTCAGGACTGGTTTGTGTCCAAGGATTGCCCCTGATAAAGGGGTCTATAATAATGTTTTTATCCTGGCTCTTTATCTGAAAAGTGCTGTGACCAATATAGCTTATTAACATGAGCTTCCTCCTTTAAAAAATTTAGATTTTGAAAAGCATCCACTTACTTTCTTCAATTTCATACTTTAGTTGGTAGGCCTTGGACTCTCCTTGAATATTACTTATGCAGTCAAAAATATAAACGGGTATACCGGCTTTTTTCTCAAAGCTTCTTGAGAAAACCTCGTCTACCTTTATAACTATGTTTTCATCCTCCTCCAAGCGAAAGCGTATGGGATGAATCCGGCCAGCTACATCAAAAAGTGCCAGCATATCTACAGGCTTAGCCACGACTTTCATATCTCCACCTCTGGGGCCAGTTTATCACGAACAAACGTTCGTGTCAACTAGCAGGAGTTGACATGAATCATGCAATGCTTAACATCAGTAAGCCTGCCTTCTATCTCATCATGGACCCTATGAGCAATGGCATGAGCCTCAGAAAGGCTCATTTCTCCATCCATGCTGATCTCCATATCAATATAGTAGCGACTTCCATGTCGCCTACTTCTTAGCAGGTCTATACTCCTGATATTATTGCTACACCCAAAGGTTATTAGCTCAATCTCATCTAGGAGCTCCGGCGGAGCTGCTAAATCAGTTAAATCCCCCACAGAGTCCACATATAATTTAAAGGAAATCTTAAAAAGAAAGAGGGCAATTACAACTGTAAAAATTGGTTGAAAAACAGGATAACCCTGCCTAGCCAAAAATACGCCTAAAAGCGAAAAACATGAAGCCAGGGCGTCATTGAAATAATTATTTCCATCGGCAGCATATATATTTGACTTCATAATTTTAGCGTAGTGAAGAGTATAAGCAGAAAGGGCAATCTTGCCAGCAATTGATACCAGAGCTGCAATCAAAGGAAAGAGTGTTGGAAGGTTTTTCTGAGGATCTATAAATTCTAAACGAGCCTGGTTAAGTATGCCCAGAGCTACCAAAAATAAAAACAGAGACAAAAGCTTTGCAAGTATAGCCTCATATCTTTCGTGTCCATAGGGATGGTTCTCATCGGGTGATTTTGATGCAATTCTAACCCCTAAATAGGCTAAAAGGGTAGTCAGGGTGTCACTAAGAGAATCCACTCCATCGGCAATGATAAGAGACGAGTGCCCTACAAGACCAGCTGTAATTTTTAAGATGCTTAAAAAGAGGTTGGTACTAACGCTGACAATACTAAGTCTCTTTGCATAATCTAATCTTTTTTCCATACTTCACTCCTAAAAGTCTACTCTTTTTATACCTAGAATATCCTCATAAAGTTCTAGATCATTTTTCTTACAGGTAAAAATAAACTGTTGTCTGCCTAGTAGGGAGAGGCTCTCTAAAGTTGAAGTCAAACGACTATCATCCCAGTTGCTAAAGGCCTCATCATAAAATATCGGCAACCTGTTATCTAGAATCTCTATTATTGCCAGCCTAAGGGCAAGATAAAATTGGCTTCTAAGTCCCTTGCTCATGGAACTGGTCATCTCTAGATGCTGGCGAGGCTTTTCCAATACAAAGTTACCCTGACTGCTTTTTAAGACCCTTATATACTCACCTCCAGTAAAGTCACTGAGGTATAGTGAGGTTTTTTCTAAAATATGAGGAAGAAGTTCAGTCTTGTACTCCTCATAACTGGCTTCCACTAGTCCCTTCAAAATATCATAATGATTATATTTGTCAATTAATTCCTGTCTAATAGTTAAGAGTTCTTCTCTATCCTCAAGAGGAGAGTCTATTAGCTCTTCTAGCCTGGCCATATCAACCTTTATTTTTAAAACCTCATCCTCATTAATATTTTTCCTCTCACTGGCTAAGAGTTCTAATTCTACAAGGGACCTTCTTTTTTCAGACAGGAGTTCTTCCAGGGATAGATCCAGTTGGCTTTGTATCCTATAGCTCTCTAAAAACTCATTCCAGCTATAGAAGCCCTCCCTTATCAGAGCCCTCTGTCTTTCTCTAGTCCTGCTATAGACAAGGTAGAAAACCATAGAAGCGAAAAAAACCATTATCAAGCCTGGCCATGGAGTAGAGAAATATTTCCTACCAGCTAAGCCTAAAATAAAAGCAACAATAAATAGGATCAACGACACCCAGTAGGCAGGACTGTTTTCATGAGCAGCCTTGAGGTTTTCAAGTCTTTTTAACTCCCAAGCCTCTTCACTCCTGGCTTGGATTTGCTGATCTATATTTTTAATTATATCCTGCAAGACTCCTGTCTTTTCTTCCAGCTCCCCACCACTATCCCTCCTGTGACTGGCTATGGCAAGCTCTTCTTCTTTTTTCTTGTACTCTATAAGAGCCTCTTTTCTAAGGAGTTCAGCCCTTGTAAGCTCCCCTAGTTTTTTATCTAGATCATAGAGCCTGTAATTACTACCTCTTTTTTTATAGATCTCTTTTTTTCTTTCATCCAAATCAGCCAGGAGACTGGAATAAGAGGGCCCATCTTCCTGGTATAATTTTTCCAGATGGTTTTCAATTATCTCATCTAAGGTGGAGGATTTTAGCTTGTAGAGGTTTTCTGCCTCCAGAAGATGGAAGTTTTCAACATAGGAGCGGGATATTCCATCTAAAGGCCTGTTGGCAAGGGCACTAACCTTTGTACCTTCCTCCAAAAAACCACTTACCCCTGAGGTGATCTTCCTACTAATAGTCCTGCCATCGAAAAGATCTACCCTAAGATATAACTCATCTTTATCCCAAGGAAAATAGGGATAGGCTCTACCAGCAGGCAAAAAACCTAATAAACCTGCCTGGAGTGCAGAGTAGAGGGTGGTTTTCCCTTCTTCATTTCCAGCATAGATGAGGTTGATACCCGATGTGAAGTATATTTTTTTCTTAGTAAAGTGGCCAAAGGGCTCCAGTGTAATAGACCTAATCATTTCTTCCCCTAAACAGGTCCTCCAGTTCTCCTAATAAAAATTCTCGCTTATTATTCATATAAAGCAGAGCTTCCTCCCGACTCATCTCCAAAGGATCAAGAAAGTCCAGCACTCTAGCAGGATCATTCTCTAGAATCCTGCGGCTAGCCATGTAAATTGGACTATCTGAAAGATCAGTCTTGACAAGGGTTTTATCATGATAAAAAACTTCATCAAGGCCCCCCAGCCAAGAATTTAGCTGAGCCTTTTCAGCTCTGGTTAAACTACCCTCTAAAATAAGCCTTACTGCCCTTCCCCTATAGTCCTTTATTCTGTCTAGCTCATTAGGTATTTTAAGAGAAATATCCTCCAAAGGATAGGCCTCTGAAGCAAGCCAAAGGGGCGGACTATTTTCCAAACTATAGTATAAGAAACCACCAGGGCCCCCTCCGTACTGGGAGAGATTACCACTGTAAAAAGCCCTGCTAGCAATTTTAGAAAAATTATGCCTATGACCTAGGGCATAGTAGTCGTAATTTAATCCCTCCAGCTGACTTTGACTTACCGGCATGTAAAGTTTATCCTCAAGGCCACTGTGGAAAATTCCCACCGTAAAGATATTCTCTTTCTCTGGAAACAAATCCAAAGGCCTTCTCATATCCCACTGTTCTCTAAAACTCAGCCCATGCAGCTTCCAGTTACCAAAATTAAGGGTTTCTACCCTGTTAGCTGAAAGTATCTTGATTGGACTGTCTGTAAAAAGACCTTCATCAAGGCCAGCATCGTGATTACCCAGTGCCAATATAAAGGGAATAGATGCAGGCCCTAGGGGAGCTAGGATTGTCCTTACAGCTTCAACTAAGCTATCCTCCGGCTTGGGATTATCAAAAAGGTCCCCGGCAAAAAGAATTGCATCTACTCTTTCTACCAATGCACATTCTACAAGTTTTTCCAGACATCTTAACTGGTAGTTTATTAGTGTTTCTCTAAGGAATCCTGGGAAGCTACTAAAGCTTGCCCCTAAATGTAGATCTGCCCCATGTAAAAAAGAAATCATTTCCACCTCTCAGACCCATACTCTTCACTTTAGTAGGAGGCTGGGTTATAATACTAGTTAAACATTGATTAAAGCCTATAATACATTATAACAAACTATGTAGAAAAACAGGCCCTCTATATAATTATAGAAGTTTAGGAATACTAAGGAGACATCCATGGCCCGAGCCAAAATGAGTTTAAGCGGAAGCAGACAAAAAATTTCTATGCTAAACCGCCATTATATAAAAAACGAAATTTTTATTAGCTCCAAAATAAATGCAAGTCTATTGAGGAAAATTAGACTTCATCTACCCAATCTTACTGACTTTGAGCTCTTAGAAGATAGGGCAATTTTTATTACTCCAGTCTTGGTAGGAGAACCCATGCTGGAAAGTAAAGACCTCTCTCCTACTGAAAAGGTCGAAATCATAGGTACTTATTTAAAGATTATTAAGGAATTTGATGAGTTGCCCATTTTTTTACAGGTAAATCTAATAAGGCCTGAAAACTTCTACATTGTTTCAGGTGAGCTAAAACATCGAGGAGTACTTATTGTTGAAGATATCATCTATGATAGACCCCTTAAAATGCGGCACCTCCTTCAAGGGATAAGTAATGTAATTATCGACTTCATCGATAATGATATCTCCCTATACAACTTTAAAAGCTACTTTAGGGACCTGCCTTCCCAGGAAGATACCAGCTACGAGAGCATAGAGGACGATGTAAAAAAAATCTACATTAAAGACCTTTTCCTAGAGGATCCCCCCTATATGGAGAAGGTAGACAAAATGCAAAAAGCCTTTTTACAAAGGCTAAAACATGTGAACATAAAGTTTTTTATTATTGCATCATTTCTAATGGTCTTTCTTATTGCCGGGGCCCTATCCCTCTTTGGAGGAATAAATATCGGTAGAAACACTGACATACAGCCTCTTTTCACCATTCTCGATAGGAATGAAAACATTCTAATTATTGATCAGAGCTATGTCCCCCCTGGAATTCATGTCAGTGAAAAAAAATGGAGTATTTTTAAAAACGGTGAGCTCATTAAAGAACAAAATACAGACCTTATAAATCTACTCCTACCTGAAGAAGGCAACTACCTAATCAGGCTGGAGCTAAAGGATTCCAAGGGTGTATGGTCACCTTCCTACGAGGAAAGCTACACAAAAAAATACCACTTTGAAGACTACGATGAACTAAATTACTTCAATTTTAGTGGGGCAAAATTTGATGAGGAGATATATTATACCGGTGGTAAGTCCCTGGTATTCACCAATAACACCAAGCTAGGCATAAGGGAAATCTATCTTAAAGATTCAATAATAATATCCTTTGCTCTAAGAAGCTCCGAGGATACAGATATAGATTTTACTTTAGAAGGATACAATAGAGGAAGCAAGATCTTTAACAATTCCTGGGAGTTTCCAGCTCAGAAGGATACCTGGATAACCCACACTCTGGAACTTAATAGTGATGAAATTGATGAAATCTTTATTTCTCCCAGCAGTGATAGTGGACTGATCTGGCTAGATAACATTAGACTTAGTTCCACAATTATCAGTGGATTTGAATTCTAATATAATACCACATCCAAAAAGGGCCTGATTAACAGGCCCCTTGGATGTTTTTTTATTTTTGCAAAAACTCTTGAAGACTATGCAAATCCCTCTCTACAACATCTAGCTTGGTCTCGAGGCCCTCCTTCAAAGAAAGCATCATATCCTCTGAGTATTGATAACTATTCATTCTAACATCCCTGGCCTCAGCTCTTGCCTGAGCAAGGAGGTCCTGGGCCCTGTCGCTGGCTTCCTTAAGTACTTCAGATTCATTGACCATGGCTTCAAATTGTCTTTTTGCCTCGGCTATGATTTCCCTTTCTTCCTTTTTGGCTCTTTGTACTATATCCTCTGCCTCTAAATGTGCTTCCTCAAGAATCTTCTCTCTTTCTTCCTTGATCCATTTGGCATGTTTCATTTCATCAGGAAGAAAGGTTTGTATGTTGGAAAGTAGGGATTCTACTTCATCTCTCTCTAAGAGAATTTTTTTACTCATTGGAAAATTCGCGGTAGCATCGACTTTGGTTTGAAAATCTTCTAATAACTCTAATACTTTCATCTCATTTCCTCTTTCTTAAGCGCATGGAGAACATCAATGGGCACAAACTTGCTAATATCGGCACCGTGACTAGCCAGCTCCTTGACTATGCTGCTGCTCAGGTAGGAGTACTCTAGCCTGGTCATCATAAAAAGTGTTTCTACTTCCTTATTCATTTCTCTATTGATTTGAGCCATTTGAAATTCTATGTCAAAGTCCGAAACGGCTCTAAGGCCCCTTACAACAGCATCAATTTCGTAGCGATCAAACAAATCCACTAGCAAGCCTTGGAAGCTTATGATCTCAATGTTTGGAATAGTCCTTGTTGCTTTTTCTAAAAAATCAATCCTTTCCTCAAGGTTAAATAGGACCTTTTTATTGAGATTACATAGAACTGCAACATAAAGCTTATTTGCCAGTTTACTAGACCTTTGAATTATATCTAGATGGCCACAGGTCACAGGATCAAAACTGCCAGGATAAACTAAATTCATCATTTCTCCTTAGTATAGAAACTCAGCGTTGTATTGCCATACTTTTTCCTTTTAAAAAGGGAAAAGACTTCTATTTCTTTATCAAAAATTTGCTTTGTATGATGTTCGATTACAATTATACCATCCCTGGCTAAAATGTCTAAATCTTTTAGTAAAAAAAGAAGATCTTTTGCATAATCGGACTTATGGGGAGGGTCTACAAATATAATATCAAAGGAGAGACCCTCTTTATCAAAGTTTTTCATAGCATCTTGGTAACTGCCAAGATATAGCTCCGCCCTATCCTCTAGTTTGGTTCTATTTAGGTTTCTTTTAATATAGTCCATAGCCCGGGGGTTTTTTTCTACAAAATATGCCCTAGCGGCACCCCTACTCAGGGCTTCTATACACAGGGAACCTGAGCCACTAAAAAAATCACAGACTATGGCCCCTCCTATAAAGGGCATAAGGATATTAAAGAGATTTTCTTTAACCCTGTCTACAGTGGGCCTGGTGGTATTTTCTTCGATGGTCTCCAGAGGAATACCCCTGGCAGAACCTGCAATCACTCTCATAACTCAAGGGCCTCCCTTGCCCTACTATACTTTATAAGGATATCTCCCTCTAAGAGTTTGGAGACTCGCTGGAGAATCTTCTGATGGCGGCTAGGATCAGCAAGCCTAAAATTGAGGTCTCCACTCTGCTTGATACCCCTTAATTCCCCGGGGCCTCTTAGCCTAAGGTCCTCATCTGCAATAGCAAAACCATCGTCATATTTTTCTAGGATGTAAAGTCTTTCCGGAATAGACTTTTCAGCACAGAGGTAACAATAGCTATCATATTTATTCCTGCCAATCCTACCCCTAATTTGATGAATCTGGGAAAGACCAAATCTCTCAGCACCCCTTAAAAGCAATATCGAAGCCTGGGGAATATCAATGCCTACCTCTATAACGGTTGTGGATGCCAAAACGCTCTTTTTTCCCTGTCGAAAATCATGGAGAGCCTCTTCCTTTTCCCTGTCGTTCATCCTACCGTGGACATATCCAAGCCTATCACCAAAAATCTTAGTCAGCTCCTCTATTCCTTCATCCAGGGATATAATATCCAGGTGCTCACTCTCTTCAATAAGTGGAAATACTACAAAGGCACTCCTGCCCTTGGCAATTTCACCTTCTATATGTTCATAGACAGCCCCTAGATCACCAGGACCAATGACCTTGGTCTTAATATTCCTTCGTCCCGGGGGTTTCTCCCTTAGGTAACTTATATCTAGGTTCCTATGTAGTATCATTGACAAGGTCCTGGGTATGGGGGTTGCAGACATCATCAGTATATGTGGATTTTGTCCCTTATCATAAAGGGCACTCCTTTGCGCTACCCCAAAACGCTGCTGCTCATCGGCAACAACCAGCCTAAGATCAGCAAAATTCACATCCTCTTCAAAAAGAGCATGGGTTCCAACTATTATTGGGTACTTGTTTTCTGCTATATCCTGGTAAATTTTCTCCTTGTTTTTGCTGGAGCCCACAAGAAGAAGAGATTTACCAGGAAACATTTTTGCAATTATCTCCTCTTGCTGTCTGGCTAAAAGCTCGGTTGGCGCTAAATAGACCCCCTGGGCCCCTGTATCTAGGAGTTTCCACAGGCTATAGTAGGCAAGAAGGCTCTTCCCACTACCTACATCTCCCTGGATTAACCTTTGCATTTGCAGGCCCGAAGCCAGGTCCCTATCCAGCTCCTCTAGAACTTTAAGCTGGTCCTGGGTTAGGCTAAAATCCACAAGCTCCAGGAAAGACTCCCTGTCCTTTCTTGGAAATTCTCTTGTTTTGGGTCTAGGCTTGGCCTGATTCTCTAGTAGGAAGTTGAAAAACTCATCAAATATTAATCTATATTTAGCCTGGGCATAGCTTTCCCTTGAGGAAGGAAAATGCATCTGTCTTATAGCTTCTCCAAGCTCCATCAGCTTCCATTCCAGGCGGTCCTCTATATCAAGATAATCTTCTATAGCTTCTTCATCCAGGGCATAGGAAACAAAATTAGCCAAGTCCTTTTGACCCAATCCCTTTCTATAAGTGTAAAGGGGGGTGATTTCAAAAAAATCATCCTGATCAGCCTGGGAGAAGGCTGGATGAACCATGTTAAAGAATATGCCCCTTTGTTCCAGTTTTCCATAGAAGCAGTAGTCTCTATCGAGGACAAAGGCCCTATCTAAATAAAGAGCATTGAAAAAAAGCACCTCTACCACATAACCTTCCCAGGCTATATGAAGTCTTAGGCTCTGGGTACCCTGTCTAGAGCGCCAATGCTCCTTGCTGATTAATCTTCCACAAAAACTGCCAACACTTCCATTTTTAGCCTCTAGAGCCTTTCTCCTGTCCTCAAACCTGGTGGGAAAGTGATAGAGAAGATCATTTACAGTATAAATACCCAGGGTATTTAATATTGTCTCCTTTCTCTTTCCTATGCCCTTTATATCTTGCAGTTTCAAAAATACCTCCAAAAATAGAGCCCTTAGGCTCTATTCCAGTGAGAGGATATAGTAGTAGACGGGCTGTTCACCCGGATAGAGCTCTATTTCCACATCCTCATTCCTTTTACTTACCTCATCTATTATCTTTTGAGCCTTATTAAGATCACTGTCCTGGCCCTTATATACTGTTATAAGATCATACTCTTCGCCGTAAAGATCCAGGACCTTTTTAAGAGCCTTTTCTGGCGTCTTCTCCACTGCTACAATCTCATCGTCTTTAATACAGAGGATATCCTTCTCCTTTATAACAAAGCCTTGAATCTTGGTATTCCTTACAGAATAGGTGATTTGAATTGTAGAGACATCAAAGCCCTCTTCCATGGCTTCTAGGTTATCCTCTACTTCTCCATAGGGATCATATCCCATCATTGCAGCTATACCCTGAGGAACGGTTTTAGTCTCTAAAACATGGATGTTTTTATCACTCATAGCCTGGGCCTGTTTGGCCGCAAGGATAATATTAGTGTTATTTGGTAAAATAATAATGTGCTGGGCAGATAGTTTTTCTATTTTCGCTAGAATATCCTCCGTAGATGGATTCATTGTTTGTCCACCCTCAATTATAGCAGACACCCCCAGGTCCTTGAAGATCTTCTCAAAGCCTGAACCCGCACAGACTGCCAATACGGCTATATTTCTATCATCCTCTTCATCCTCCAAAATAATTTCATCTCTAGTATCATGATGGACGCCCATGATGGTCTCATGCTGCATTCTCATATTATCTATTTTCACATTGACCAGGCTACCGTATTCCAGGGCAGCTTCTAAGGCTACACCAGGATTGTTGGTATGGAGGTGGACCTTAACTATGTCATCATCTTGAACAAATACCACACTGTCGCCTAGCTTAAGGATTCTCTCTTTTAACTCCTCATTGGAGGGCTTATTGGCACTTATGATAAACTCCGTGCAATAGGCAAAATGAATATCACTAGACTCCTGATGATAATGAACCTCTTCACTGCTTTCCTCTTCTGAAAAATAAATTTCCTCACCCTTTAGGCCAGCAAGAAAACCTTCAAAAATAGAAACAAGTCCCTGACCACCTGCATCCACTACCCCACTCTGCTTTAGAATAGGTAGAAGATCTGGTGTGCCTTTTAAAGAAAGGCTGGCTTTTTCAATCAAGAGCTTAAAAAACTCCTCGAAATTTAAAGCTTTAACTCCATCATGGCCCTTGACCCATTCAGTGGTCTGGCGAATAACAGTCAGTATTGTACCCTCGACAGGCTTCATAACAGCCTTATAGGCAACCTCAACTGACTCCTCTAGGGCCTCTATAAAATCAGCCACGCTGAGACTTTCCTTGCCCCCAGCTCCCCTAGCCAGTCCACCAAAAATTTGAGAAAGTATAACACCGCTATTTCCCCTGGCTCCCATGAGAGAACCTTTGGAAAAACTCTTAAGAATTTCTCCAGAACTTGTGCTAGCGTCCTTTTCAACCATCTCTACTGCTGTCTTTAGGGTCAAAGACATGTTGGTGCCTGTATCTCCATCGGGAACGGGAAAGACATTTAGACTATTTACCAGCTCCTTATCGGAATTTAGCTTACGATATCCGGTCTCCAATACCCTTCTAAGGGTCCTATCATCTAATCGATCCATTTTCATTATTCACCCACATTAATACTCTCTATAAATACATTGACCTCTTCTACAGGAAGTTCTAGAGTGCTTTCTATTTGATACTTAACATTTTCCATTATATTTTGTGCAACGGCTGCAGTACGTACACCATACTGCAAAGTGACATAAACATCAAGTATAAGTCCCTTTTCTCCTTCTCGAGCCTGGATACCTCCTGGAGAATCCTTTTTAAAACGCTGGAGAACACCCTCTTTCGAGGTCTGAATAGCTGTTACTCCATAGCACTGGCTGGCAGCCATCCTTGCAAAATCTTCGACAACTTTTTTGTCAATATCAATGATACCGTATTTTGTTTGCTGTTTCAAATTCATAAATAATCTCCTAACTGAAACTTATTTTATCTAAAATCTCCTTGCCTGTTAATCCTCAATTTGATATACTATCTCTGCTACCATTGAAAATCCCATAAAAGGAGGTGTAAACATGGCAAGACAATGCTTTGTCTGTGGCAAGAGCAACATAAGTGGACACAAAATCTCTCATGCCCTTAATCATACAAAAAGAGTCTGGAAACCAAACCTTAGAAGAGTGCGTATTCTAGACGATAATAATGCAGTAAGACGCGTAATGGTTTGTTCTCGTTGCTTAAGATCAAATAAGGTCCGCAGGGCTGTTTAAGGAAATCCCTTTTGGGATTTTTTTATTTGTCCTTTGAGAGAACAACCAGGACCCAACCTGATTCAACCCTTACCCTGACTCTGTCCACCCAGCTATTACTAAGAAGCAGGCTGCTTTTTTTTTCTACCAAATGATTATCTAATTCGTATCTAGCTCCACCAATAGTTATTCTTGTATCTTCATCAGGAAACAAGGAGAAATAGCCATTTCTTTTTTCTAGGATAAACTCATCCCTTCGATAAAATAACTCATTTTGCTCATCTACAAGCAAAAGCTCCTCCCTACCCCTCATAAGAGAAAGAACAGACAGAAAATGGTCAAGCCTTCCTCCTGTAGCACCCAGAATAACAGTCTCTTCACCCCTATAAAGATCTAGAGCTGCCTCTATATCGGAGAAATCCTTTTCCCTAGGAAAGACCACTGCCCCCTTAGGCAAATCTCCTATATAGGAATCAAAGTCACCCAGAACTATATCTGCTTCAATGTCCACTTTATTTAAGTGATTAAGGCCTCCATCAACTGCTATTATCCTATCCGCCTTCTCTACATAGGAAAGTAGAAGTGCCCTGTCCACCTGGGCACTAGCTACAATGAGATTCATCTTAGCGCCTCAATACTTTTTTGGTAGTCCTCACTACCTAAAATAGCGCTGCCCGCTACTAGGGCGTCGGCCCCTGCCTTTTTCAAAATACCGGCGTTGGAGCTACCTACTCCTCCATCCACTTCTATAATAAAGGAGTAATTGTTTTTTTCCTTTAAAAGCCTCAGTTCTTCAACCTTATTTAAAGACGATTCTATAAACTTCTGGCCACCAAATCCAGGATAAACACTCATAACAAGAACTAGGTCAATGTCCTTAAGATAGGGTAGCACAGCCTCCAGGCTAGTGTCCGGGCTTAGAGAAAGTCCAGCTTTAATACCTAGATCATGGATTTTTTTAATGTACTTGGCAGCATCCTCCACAGCTTCAATATGGAAGGTAATAATATCTGCCCCTTGCTTTGCAAACTCCTCAAGGTACCTATAGGGCTCCACCATCATAAGATGAACATCAAAGGGTAACTTGGTCAGGTCCTTTATATCCTCAAGCACCTTAAGTCCAAAGGATATATTAGGAACAAACTGGCCATCCATAACATCAAAATGAATCCAGTCTGCCCCAGCTTCTTCTAAAGCCTTAATTTCACAACCAAGTTGAGCAAAATCAGCCGACAAAATTGATGGTGCAATTATCATCAGTAATCCTTTCTACTACGCAATTCCGCGAGTAAAGCTAGATAATTTAAATATCTGCTCTTAGCAATCTCTTCCTCATAAAAGGCATGCTTGACGCTGCAACCAGGTTCCTTATCATGAAGGCAATCATCAAAACGACATCTATCTATCCCATCAAATTCCGGATAATAGTCCCCTAATTCGCTGGCCTCCATTGGAGACAATTCCAAGGTTTGAAAACCTGGGGTATCGGCCAGATAAACATCTTTTTTAAGCTCTATTAGTTCATGGTGTCTGGTGGTATGCTTGCCTCTTTTAATTCTCTCACTGAGCTCTCCCACCTTAAAAACTTCTTTTCCCATGAGGCTATTTATCATGGAACTTTTTCCAGCTCCCGAGGGACCAGCCAGTACATATAGTCCAGGCTTTAAATTCTCTAATAAGAGCTCCATATCATCCTTTTCCAGGGTTGATAGGAAAAGACAGTTAAAAGAGCTATAAATACTTTTTATTCCATCGATATGCTTTTGATCAACTAGATCAGCTTTATTAAAGACCAGTAGAGGTTCTATATCTTGACTTAATATATTGACAAGAAGGGTATCCAAAATCATAAAGTCGGGTCTTGGTTCAAGGAGGCTAAAAATTAGAAGTGCCCCATCCACATTTGCTATATTAGGCCTAATTAGCTTGTTTTTTCTACCATGTATTTTTATTATAGTCAGATCCTTGACATCAACATAATCGCCCACCACAGGACTATTTCCTACATGACGAAAAATCCCCCGTGGTTTTGTTACTAGAGTCTCTCCCTGACTTTCAACCCAGAAGTCTCCTGCAATGGATTTTGTTATCCTACCCGTCATTGAATAACCCCTGCACCCACATGGAAACTATGACCAAGTGCGTCAACATAGAGTTCATAGCTTGCCCCCCTTGGGGCGTAATAGCTAGTAATAACCATACCCTCTGTTACAGTATGATATTCACTAAAAAGCTCCCAGCTTCCTTCCTCATCCTCTAATACTGCTCTGAGGATATAATCATCTATGGCTGAACCTTCAACACCAGCACTAAAGGTAGAGGGATCTACCACGAAGGTATAGTTAACCTCCTCGACTTCATCATCCTCTTCCTCCTCAGCTAGGGGACCAAGGGAAGCAGTAATAGTAATAGTAGTGCCTTTTTTTACCTTCTCCCCCTCTTCAAGGGACTGGGCAATAATTATGCCATAGTCATCATAACTGTAAACCTCTTCGATTAAGACTTTGAGATCAGCATTTTGAGCCCTTTGTATAGCTGTGGACAACTGATAACCTAATAGGTTGGGTACTGTGACCTCTTCTTCTTCAGGGCCTTCACTTAAAGTAATTCCCACCGAAGAACCTGGAGCTAGTTCACTATCTTCATCAAATTCCTGACTAATTACCAGGCCCTTGGCAAGGCTATCATGGTGTGCTTTATTAACAGTTCCTATTTGGAGATCATTAGCCTTTAAAAGACTGGCTGCATCCTCCAGGCTTAGCCCTAAAAGCCTGGGTACCTTGACTAGGTCTAATCCTTTACTGACAGTAAAGTAGATTTTACTTCCCAGTTCAACTAGCTCACCCTCTTTAACACTCTGCTCTAGGATTATTCCTCTTTCAGATTCAGATGAAATAGCTTCACTTACAACCCCTATTAACTTACTTCTATCAAGAAGTTTTTGAGCTTCTTTTAAATCTAAATTTAGAAAATTTGGAACCTCTACTTCCCTACTGGTGTTAGCTCCCTTTAGCATAGGAACACCTAATAGGACCACTGTGATTAAAGCCATAAAAAGACCAAGGACAATCATCACATTGCCTGGACCCCTTCCAATAGGTCCTTCTTCCTTATAGTTCACCTCAAGTTGTTCACTTGCTCTTTTAGCCCTATTAGCCCTGGCTACCAAGGGTTTTTTATAGTAGGTCTTGGGAGACTCCAGGCTGTCAGAAATAGCGTAATAAAAATCATTCATATCCCGGTAGCGCTCCTTGGGATCCAGGGCTGTAGCCCTGCTTACAAGCTTCTCAGCTTGAATGCTAACCTCTGAATTTATGCTGGTTACGCTGGGAATAGACTCCTTTAATTTCTTAAAGGCAGCAGTAACTGGTGAATCATCGGGAAAGGGCATGGTGCCTGTTAGCATCTCAAAGATAACTATTCCCAAAGAAAAAATATCTGCTCTCTCATCAACAATACTGCCCTTTAATTGCTCGGGAGAAGAATAACGCAGGGAACCAAGAATTTCATCGGTATGCACTATTGTTGCATCATTGGAAATTCTTGCAATCCCAAAATCTGTAATCTTGGGCTCACCGTCCTGGTCGATTATAATGTTATCAGGCTTTATATCCCTGTGAATAACACCATTTAGATGGGCATGATGGAGGGCTGAAGCAAGTTTTAATCCCAGCTGCAGGGCTCTCTGCTCAGTGAAGGGGGTGCCTTCCTGATTGCTTATGAGCTGCCTGAGACTTTTACCCTTTACATACTCCATTACAATATAGGTTTTATTATCCTCTTCAAAAATGTCATAGATCTGAACTATGTTGCCGTGGGATAGGCGGGCTGCAGCCTTGGCCTCCTGGAGCAGGCTCTCTTCCATACCCTCATTGTCCTGCAGAAGTACCTTGATTGCCACACGTCTTTTTAAATAGGAACAGTAGGCAAGGTAGACTATGCCCATTCCACCTGCACCTAGCTCATCTATAATTTCATATCTTCCCTTTAATATATTTCCAATCATAATTATGCCTTCACCACTACAACAGCTATATTGTCTCTGCCACCGGACTCCAGAGCCCTAGCAACAAGCTCTTTACCAATCATCTCTGGATCTCCTTCTTTCTTAAAAACTTCCTGTATCTCTCTATTGGTCAATTGATCTGTCAAACCATCGGAACAAAGCAAAAGATAATCTCCCTCAGATAAATCTGCTCTGAAAACATCAGCTTCATTATCACCATAGAGGGATATAGCCTTCATAAGCACACTTCTCTTAGGATGATTTGAAAGCTCATCCTTATTTATAACACCACTTTTATAGAGAATATTAACCAGAGTATGGTCTTCTGTAAGCTGAACAATAGTCCTGTTCATAATATGATAGGCCCTGGAATCTCCAATATGTAGAAAGGAAAAGCTGCGACCCTTACTCAGGGCACAAATCAGGGTCGTACCCATATCGCTGAGTTCGGGATTATTGTCGATTTCCACCTCCAGACGCAGACGAATTTTGTCGACCAGGGCCCTGGCAACCTCGCTATCAATAACATCAATGCCCTTTAGTTCCTCCACAGCTGTAGCAACAGCTATACGACTGGCAAGTTCTCCACCCTTATAGCCTCCCATACCGTCGGCCACAATGTAAAGACCCTTGTTACCATCGGAACAATAAAAGGAATCATCATTTTTTAATCTAAGTTTTCCTATATTGGTTATTCCATACGACTTCATACGATCCTTTTCTCCATAAGACATGCAAAAAAACCATCCTCACCCCTACCAGGGAAGGATTTATAATATTTACTTCCATTGCTTTCTAAATCTACCAAGGTAAATTCAGGGTGGTTAGATAAAAACTTCTCTATTTGATTTTCGTTTTCACCTCTAAGTATACTACAAGTACTATAAATCAGAAAGCCACCATTTTCAACATAAGTTGCTGCCTTGTCCAGGATAGTCCTTTGCATTCTGATAAGCTCGATAATATCACTTAAATCCTTAGAAAAACTCTCTCCCCTATGACGATGGAGGACACCTGTTCCACTGCAGGGAGCATCAACCAAAACCGCTGAGTAAGCATCTTTCCACTTCTCATTAAGTTCCAGAGCATCCCACCTTTCTAGACTAACTTCTAGCTTGAGTCTATTAGCATTTTCCCTAATCAAATCCAGCTTGACTTGGCTTATATCACATATTGTGACTTCCCTTTCTGCCTCCCTTGCTAGTAAAGAAAAGGATTTACCACCAGGCGCACCACAAAGGTCCAGTAGATTTTTCCCAGTTGGAATAAAGCTGGCAATCCTTTGGGAATTTTCCGATTGATAATAGATCCTACCCTCTACATAGGCTTGGATTTTATTTAAGGGTTTTAGATTTTTAATCATACTATAAGCTCTATCTAGTTCCAAAGCCTTGTATTCATGGCCCTCTTTATCTAGGAGTGCCAAAGCTTCACCCTGGTCACCCAGGACTAAAAAGTCTAGTCTAGGCGCCTCCTTAGAGGACTCCAGGAGAGTCTTTGTCCCTTCTTCCCCTAGCTCTTTTAAAAATAGTTTTATAGTCTCTAGTGGATAGCCATATTTTTTTTCCAAGGCAGGCAAGAGCTTCATTTTGCCGTAGACTCGGCCATCTAAATCTTCCTCCCTCAAAATGCTTCTCAGTATGGCATTGGTCATAGCAACCAGTCTAGGATTCTGAATTTTCATTGACTCCACAGCCTCATTAACCGTGGCATGCTGGGGCTTATCCAGGTAGAGAATTGCATAAATAGCTGTAAGAAGAAGATAGAGATCCTCTTCCTTGAACTTTTTCACCTTCATTGTTGAGTAGGATGAAAGCACTGCTAAAAGATGAGACTGCCAGTCAAGGACACCAAAAAATAGAATTTGAAAAAGTCCCCACTGATCAGTAGAGACCTTCTTTCTAAATTCCTTTATTACATCCTCTGTAGTAGAGTCTTTTCTTTTTATCAGAGCTTCAATAACCTGTCTGTATATATCTCTCAATCTCTTCTCCCCCTCATGCTGAGTAACCTTAGTAGGTTAGCAACACCCATCAGAGCAGCCATAACGTAGGTCAGAGCAGCAGATTTAAGTACCGCCCTTGCCCCACCCATCTCACTACTACCTAGAAGCCCATGGTCAGTCATCTGAGCCAGTGCTCTTCTTGAAGCATCAAACTCAACGGGAAGGGTGACAATTTGAAAGAGCAGGCCCAAGGAGAAGAGGGTTATAGCTATGTTTATAAAAAAATTAGTGTTTCCAGCAAAAAGCAGACCCATAAAAAAGAAGATGGTCCAGCTCTGGGAAGCGAAGGAGGCCAGGGGAAAAAGACTTGTCCTAAAATCCAAAGGCTTATAGCCATAGGCATGTTGGATGGCATGACCAACCTCATGGCTGGCTACGCTAAGAGCCGCAACACTCCTACCATCGTAGACTTCAGGTGATAAACGAACAGCTCTACTTCTTGGATCATAGTGATCACTTAAACTGCCTCCCGGAGAGCGATCCACACTGATATTTAAATTATTTCTCTGGGCCAAAATTCTTGCTGCCTCTGCCCCAGAAATCCCTCTATCATTGGGGACTTTAGAGTACTTTGTAAAGGATTTTTGAACATTATTACTTGCCCACATTGATACAAAAAAAATAATTATTATAAGTAAATAAAGACCATCATACATAATTAACCCAACCTTTCACCCACTTCCAGTGGGTTTCCTCTAATATAATCTTCTGCTTTCATAGGCCTTTTGCCAGGTCTTTGTAACTCTTCTATAAGGACTTGACCCCTTCCAGCCGCTACATATATACCCTTTTTATCGACCTTTTCAACATGTCCAGGAGCTTTCTTATTATCCAACTCCAGGGCACTTACCCTATGAAGAAGAAGCCTTTCTCCCTTTCTTAATGTATAGGCCATTGGGTTTGGCCAGAGGGCTCTAACCAGGCCTTCAATCTCCCAGGCATCCTTGGTCCAGTCGATTATGCTATCGGATTTAAGGATTTTTCTGCAGTAGCTTGCCCTGGCCTCATCCTGATCAGTTAGCTGGGCCCTGCCTGCCTCTAGATCCTCTAGGGTGGTAAGCAGGGGCTCTATAGATAAGTCCATTAATTCTTCCTCCAGTTCCCCATAGCGAAGCCTGCCTATTTCCATTTCCCTCTGGGTATAGATTGCCCCCTTGTCCATGCCAGGAACCATCTTCATAATGCTAACACCAGTTACTCTATCCCCCCTCATAAGGGCGGTCTGAATGGGGCTAGCGCCCCTATAGCTAGGAAGTAGGCTGGTGTGGACATTGATTGCCCCATATTTATAAAGTTCCAGGAGCTCCTCGGGTAAAATTCTACCATAGGCCGCAACAACCAAAGCTTGGGCCTCCAGGCTCTCAAGCTCCTGCCTACTAGGTAGATACTGAAAGCACTTTATATTCTTCTCATCGCAAAAGAGCTTAACCTCGGGGGATTTAAATTTTTTGCCCCTGCCCCTGGGCCTATCTTCCTGAGTAACTACAGCAGCGACTGTATGATTTTTATAAAGGGCCTTTAAAATCCCCAGAGAAAAATCCGAAGTTCCCATAAAGACTAATTTCATAGCTCTTCTTCTTCCATAAGTTCTTCTTCTACCGCCCTATCTGTAAATAGAATCCCATTTAAGTGATCTACTTCATGGCAAAGGACTCTAGCAAAAATATCCTGGGCCTCCAGTTCAATAGACTCTCCATCAAGGTCCTGGGCTCTAAGTCTGAGCCTCTCTGGTCTTGGCACTGGAGCCTGGGTATCACTGACACTTAGGCAAGCTTCATAGGCTAATTCCTCGCCCTCTTCGTCATAGATTTCAGGATTTACAAATACTTTAGGACCCTCATCATCGTAAAGATCAACAACAATCATTCTTTTAAGTCTGCCTACTTGAACAGCTGCAAGGCCGATGCCCTCAGCTTGGTGCATAGTCTCTATCATATCTTCCGCCAAAACTCTAAGCTTTTCATCAAAAATCTTGACAGGTTTAGATATCTTTCTAAGAATAGGATCTTCATCTTTTCTTATTTCTAATAATGCCATCTCTAACTCCTATACTGAATCCCTGGGGTCTACCTCCACACTGAATTGAATATTTCCAGTGTGTAAATCCCCAATTCTTCTCTTTATTTCCTCTAGGTCCTGGCCCTTGATCAGGATTCTTCTCTCCCTGGGCAGCCAGTGACCATAGACTTCTGATACATGGGCGCCCAGACCAGATAAACTCTCTCTTAATTTTTCAGCATTAGACTCCAACTCTGGGCCTTCACCTAGAACTCTAATGAGGATATAGTCTATAAAGGGAGGAAGCTCTCTCTCTCTTCTTATTTTTAGTTCTCTTTTATAAAAATCTTGATCCTGGGCCAAGAGTACGCCTTGGAGAACATAATTCTTTGGCTGGTAGGTCTGGATTAGACTCTCCCCTCCAGCTTTGGCTCTTTCTAGAAAGCCTCTCAGAAGCTGGTAGCCCTTTTCAGAGGCTCTGTAGCTAGGTAGATGAAGATAAAAGTCTGCGTTTATTACTGCAAGAAAATCTATTTCATAATCTAGGCCTCTGGCAATTATAGAGGTTCCTAAAACAAGGTCCACTTTTTTTTCTTTTAATAGCTCATGTAATCTTATATACCCATCTTTGGTCTCCATAGTCCTAGCATCAACAGTTTGTATCCTTGCCTGGGGAAATAAATTTTCAAGCTCCTCTTTAATCATATCAATGCCCCCACCATAGAACTTAAAGGACCTGCTATTGCACTGGGGGCAGGACTCAAGATTCTCTCCTCTATAATCGCAGTTAGGGCAAAAAAGCTCCCCCTTCTTTTTGTCAAGATGCAGGCTAGATCCACAATTTGGACAAGAAAGAACATGGCCGCAGCTCCTACAAAAAATATAGCTAGCATAGTTGAGCTTATTCATGAGCAGAAGGCCCATCTTTTTTTCACTAAGTAGGCTGCTAATCTTCTCCCTCAATTCCCTACTTATTGGACTAGTGTTTCCACTTGCTAGTTCCCTTCGCATATCAACAAGTTTTGTATTCAAGTCCCTTTTTCTGTAAAGAGAATATTTAACAATTTCATCTCTTAAATAAAATTCCAAGGGCATAATCGTAGAAGCAAATAGAACTTTAAGTCCCTGGAAGCTAGCGTAAAAAGAGGCCAGTTCCAGGCTGTGGTAGTAGGGGTTTCTTGATATATAACCATCATCTTGACAGTTTTCAATGACAAGGGTATCACCTTGTTCAAGGGGGAGGAATAATCCCATCCTATTGGTTATCATTATAGAAAGACGCCCTTCTTTATAGGCCAGGAGCTCCTGCTTCTCCTCTTTTTTTGACATCCTAGAATGAATTACACCGAGCTTCTTTCCAAAGTATCTTCTAAAAATCTCCTCTGCTCCTGGTATCATTGAGTTATCAGGAAATATCAGTAGAAATCGCCGACCCTTGTCCAGAGCAGATTTAGCCAGGTGTAGATAGAGCTTCATATCCTGGGAAGGATTTTTCTTCAAATGGCTAAGACTGGCCGCTTTTCTATCGACTTCCATAAAGATCTGTTTTTCATCTCTACTTAATGGTGGGATATCTTCAAGACTTTCCTCACCACTTTCTTCTTCCTGAACTAGATAAATCCTTCCAAGGACTCCCTTAGATTCTAATGTTTTTATACTGGCAAGTTTCCTGTCCTCCCGGGCTACCATATCTGGATAGGCCTCTAAAAGAGCCTCAATAATCTCTCTTTGTCTAAGATAGCTTTTAGGAAGACCAGCCAAATAATCCTCCAGCTGCTTTTTTCCATATAAAGAAAATAACATTTCCTTTTTGGCAAGACTGACTCTATCATCATAGCTATAGTGGTATTCTGCTAGGCCACTTCCCAGGATTTCCTCATCACTCTCAAGGCTTAAATAGAGCTCTAATTCCTCACCAGTTAGGTCTGGCCTTGGTAGAAGATAGCGCTTAGGCTCAACTCTCATGCTCTTTGGTAAAAAGAGTCTTATATAGGAAGCCATGGGTAGGGCGTAGTAGGATGAAAGGTATTTCACAGCCTCAAGGGCTACACTATCTAGGAAGATGTCCGTTGCTGCTACTATGGTTTTCGCATGGGAAAAAGCCTCGCCTAGCCCAAGAACCAGGCCTTCACGAGGCTTATTTCCCTGGCCAAAGGGTACCAAAACCACTTGGCCTTCTAAAAGATTTTCCCTACTAAAATAAATATAGGCCCTATCATAATCTCTAATGGCATCTAAAAGAACGACTTTATAATACACTACAGGGAGAAATTCCTTTCTAGCCTCTCTAAATAATCAATAAGTTCTGGACTTATCCTATGACGCTGGGCTTCAATTATGGCATTAAGTTCTTCTGCGGTCTTTTTAAGATCTCTATTAACAAGAAAGTAATCATAGTCACAAAGATGCTTCAATTCAGCCATGGTGGCACCTAACCTCTGCGCCACAGCTTCTTCTGTCTCTGTGGCCCTACTCCTCAGCCTTTGAGCCAAGACTTCAAGATTTGGAGGCAGGATAAATATCAGGACAGCATCCTGACCCATTTTTTTAATTTGACCTGCTCCCTTCATTTCTATTTCTAGAAGCACATCCCTACCACTGCTAAGTATTTCCTCAAGCTCAGCTTTGGGAGTACCGTAATAGTTCCCATAGACCTTGGCATGCTCTGCAAAGGCATTCTCACTAAGCATCCTTTTAAATTCATCCTTGCTTATAAAGTGATAATTCTTACTTTTTTCTTCATTATGTCTGGGCTCTCTGGAGGTGTAGGAAATACTTAGGTGCATCTGTCTAAGCTTCATCACTTCCTTCACCAAGCTTCCCTTGCCAACTCCAGAAGGACCACTGACAACAAAAACTTTTCCTCTTCTTTTAAACATAACTACTCCAAATTCTGCAGCTGCTCTCTAATTTGCTCTAAAATAGTCTTGGCTTCGATAACATGTTTAGTTAGCTCGTATTCTGCTGCCTTGGAACCCATGGTATTTATCTCTCTACCAAGCTCCTGGACTAGAAAATCTAACTTTCTACCGTGGGGACCCTCCTGGTCAATATCCTCTTTAAAGGCTTTTATGTGGGTAAGGCTTCGGCTAATTTCCTCCTCGATATCCTTTTTTTCAGAAAAAAGAGCCAGCTCAAACTCTAGTCTATTCTGATCAATTACACTCTTATCCTCAAGAAGCTCTTCCAAGCGTCTTTTAAAGGACTGCCTGTATATTTCCTTCCACTGGGAACTCTTACTCGCAATATCATCCACCACCTGCTCCAGATTAAATAAAAGCTCTATAAGGTCTCCCTTAATACCCTGTCCCTCTCTGACCCTTGAAGCAAGCAGAGCCTCCAGGGCCTGATCAAAGGCTTCAAGCAGCATTTCTTGAAGGACAGGGCTCTTTTCTTCTCTAAAGACCAGAGCCCCCTCTATATCTAGGAGGTCTTTTAGGCTCAGGCTTGTATTTAGAGCTAGTCTGTCATCCTCCAGTAGGCTGGTAAACTGCTCTATCATGGAGTAATCAATAACCAGCTCTCTTTCCAAGAATTTAGAAGCTCTAATATTGATAAAAATATCAATCTTACCCCTATTTACTCTTTCCTGGAGTCTTTTCTTTAGGTCCAGTTCCAGGGCAAGAAAAATCCTAGGCATCCTTATATTTACATCAAGAAATCTAGAATTAACAGATTTAATTTCAACCTTTACTTCATCGCCCTCTTTTTCAACCTGTCCCAGACCATAACCCGTCATACTATATATTCTATTTAACAAATGCCACCTCCCCACACCTAAATTAAAAGTCTATCTAGTTCAGAGTAGCTCCTGATAGTAAAGTCAGCAAGGTCTGTGATTTCCTGCCAATTATGGCGATTGTGATAATCATAGATTGCCACGGTAACCATTCCTGCCCTTTTTGCACCCAAGACACCCATTAAAGTGTCCTCAATCACCAGGCAGTTTTTAGCATGGAGTTTTATTCTAGCTGCTGCCTCTAGGAAGACGTCAGGTGAGGGCTTACCACGACCCACATCATCCGAGGTCACTATCACAGGAAAAAACTTTAAAAATTCCTGTTGATCCAAGGCTTTTACAACCAGTGACCTGGAATTTGATGTAGCCAGGGCAAGTTTGTAGCCCTCCCTAAAGATTCTCTCTACAAAGGGCAAGGCCCCATCTTTAAAGGGCAAAAAGGGATAGACCTCCTTTATATGCTCATGCCAGTGGCCAACTATGTCTTGGACACTTTCCTTTAGTTTAAAGCGGTCTTTAAAGTACTGGGCCGTCTCAGTAAAACTCATGCCCTCGATGGACTTGGCTAGGTCCTCAGGTATTGAAATATTTCTCTCATCCAAATATACATTATCTAAATTATTCCACATTCCCAGGGAATCAAGCAAGGTACCATCAAAATCAAATATAAAGCCCTGAATTTTATTCTTCAAAATCATCTAAAATTATTTCCTCTAATTCAAAATTTTTATAGTCGGCCGACACCAGGTGATAGTTTATCCCCTCCAGGACACCCTGGGGTGCCCTATCCCAGGATTTTTTATCATGGAGATGACCGTATATAACATGCCTTATCATAGGATCTTCAAATAGCTCTGTAAAATAGCTCTCCTTCAAATAATCAAGAAGGGGTGGAAAATGCATTACTACTATTATCTCCTTGATCTCCGGGTCTTTTTTAGCCATCAAAATTGATCTTTCTAGGCGAAGTTTTTCTCTTCTATATATTCTCTCATCATCTAGACTAAATTCTTCACTGCCTGGAAGGATCCATCCTCTACTACCGCATATGGCAAGATCTCCTGCCTTAAAGTAATTATTGTAGAGAAAAAAGATAGTCTCATAGCTCTGCATTTTTGTTAGGGATTGCCACCAATAGTCATGGTTTCCCTTTATAATAATCTTGGTTCCGGGAAGGGCGTCGATCCACTCTAGGTCCACCTTGGCATCCTCATAGTACATTGCCCAGGATATGTCTCCTGCCAGGAGAACAATATCCTCCTTTGCTACCCTGGCTAACCAATTATCCTTGATTTTTTTATGGTGATTATCCCAAAGGGGATCAAAGAGATCCATGGGTTTATTTACTGAAAAACCTAGATGGAGGTCTCCAAGAGCAAAGATTTTCATGAAATTTCCTCCAGGCTAGTATTCATTTCAGCTAATAATTCCTCAAGAACTTCACTGGATTTCAGGTCTAGGATGTTGTCCAGCTTCTCCTGATACATAGTGGCTAGATCTGTCTGTCCCCAGGCATTCATAAGTTGGATCTGGGTTGTAATAGACTGCACAGCATCACTATTTACTTCAAAAAGCACCTGGGCCGAGGTTATATCATCCTTTATTGCCAGCATTTCTGCATCTAAATTCCAAACAGATTCTGCAGCCCTTTCAAGGCGATGCCTAACCTTTTCGGGAATTTGCTGTTGGTATTTATAATTCAAAGAGTGCTCGATTATTGCCCAGAAATTCATAGCCAGGGTTCGAATTTGAATTTCTGCAAGAATTTCTGTGTAGCCAAAGGCTGTGTGAACAGGATACTTAATAACCATGTGGTAGGACCTGTAACCACTCTCCTTGGGGTTCTTAATATAGTCCTTGGAGTAGAGCAGGCTGAAGTCCTTGCCATCCCTATCCTTAATGAAATCTACAACGTCATAGATGTCATCCAGTAGCTGACACATAATCCTTATGCCAGCTATATCTTCCATTTTCTCCTGGATATCCTCATAGGCTATATCTAGCTTCTTACTTTTTTCCAAAATGCTAGATACCTTCTTTACCCTGCCAGTTACAAATTCTATCGGGGAGTACTCCCCCACCTCTCTATAACCATTTCTCAGGGCTTTAAATTTTATTTTAAGCTCTTCAACAGCCTGTTCATAGGGAATCAGAAATCGATTCCATTCTCTTACATTGTACATTCCTACCTCCTATACATAGACTGATAGAAGTCTCTTTTCTCCATAAGTTTTTCTAGTTCACCCATGAGAAAACGCCAGCTCCTAGACCAGTTGCAAAATAGTGTTGTTTCCTGGGGAGCCCGAGCAAAGAACCTCTCTATTGCGATCCCCTCCTTGAGATAGCCAAGAAAAATTAGAACCCTCTCAAAGTACTCTTCTATAGAGCAAATTTCAAAGTCTCCCTCCAAATACTGTCTACCCAGCAGGGTTCCCTTCTCTATATAGAGGGAATGAAGCTTTACCCTATCAACACCAATGTCTGAGGCCACCTCTGCTAAGCCTTGGACATCTCCCCTATCCATACCGGGATAGTTTAAAATAGCATGTATTCCTAGGCCTAGGCCTGCTTCTTTAATCTTTTTCATAGCCTCCAAAGAGGCTTTACTATCATGCCCTCTGTTCATAGCTTCAAGAACTCTATCATTAAGGCATTGAACTCCCAGCTCTAGATTTACCTCCACTGAATTTCTCTGAGAAAACTCCCTTAACTGATCCAGCATGGACTGGTCCAGACAGTCGGGCCTTGTGGATAGGCTTATTTCAACTACATCTGGGATTAGACACTGCTCCATAAAAGCTAGAAGCTCTTCAGTTGGCCTATAGGTAGCACTGTAGTTTTGAAAATATGCTATAAACTTTTTTGCACCATAGACTTTTCCCATATAGGCTTTATTTTTCTCTAGCTGCTCAGCAAGGGATAAACTACTATCAAGTAGTTCAAAGTCCATAGCACCCTCTGCACAAAAACTACAGCCTCCCCAGGAGACCCTTCCATCCCTGTTGGGGCAGCTACCTGGAAGGTTCAAGGGCAGCTTATAGGTTTTTTCACCATATTTATCTATTAGGCTTTTAGATAATTTATAATAAGACATCTTGTTCTTCCTCACTCTTCATTATACAATAATTAGAGCAATTTGTATGGAGGATATATGAACTACAACAAAAAACTAGGTTATTCCTATACCCTGGGAGCCTATCCTACCTTGGAAATCTGTCTAAAAAGGCCCGAGCTAGTCAGGGTAATCTATGTAGATCCCCAGATAAGCCAGGAATTAGAAGAAAAAATTAGCCTTTTAGCTGACAAAAACCACCTAGAACTTATAAAATCTCCCAATTTTTTTAAGGGGCTAGAAAAGGACAACATCTACCTGGCTGCAAAATTTAATAAATACAAGGAGAAAATTAGGCCTGGTAACCACCTTATCCTCCACAGACCTGAGCAAATTGGAAATCTAGGTACCATCTTCAGGTCTGCCCTGGCCTTTGGTAAGGAGGATCTTGCTATTATAGAACCCAGCTGTGATAGCTTTAACCCGGCCAGCATTAGAGCCTCCATGGGGGCCATCTTCTCATTAAGGGTTCAACACTTTTCCTCAATGGAGGATTATGAAAAAAACTTTGGGAACAAGGTTTATGCCTTTATGACAGGTCAACACCCTCTCTTAAAAGAATTGGAATTGGAAAAGCCCTATTCCCTCCTCTTTGGCTCAGAATCATCTGGACTGCCAGAAGATTTTGCCCTTAAATATCAGCCAGTAAAAATTAAAATGAGTCCTAAGGTGGACTCACTTAATCTAGGTCTGGCTGTGGGAATTGCACTACATCACACCTATTAATAAAGGGGCCTGAGGGCCCCTTTTCTTTACACAAGTCTTTCTTTTCCAAAATCTGTAAGATCATCTTCATTGAGGGTAAAACATAGATAAAACTCAGCATCATTTTCTCTGCCTAGTTTATCCAATTTTTTTAGGAAGTCTTCCAGCTCCTGGGAGGATAGATCGCCTATATAGTCTATTCCATCAATATAAACTTTTTCTGTGTCATAGTCACCGGCCAAGATGCCACAGAGAAATCCATATAGCCACTCCTTATCCTTTATAAGAAATTCTTCTTTATTAATAAAGCGAATATTACGGTTTAATTCAAAGATATTGCGATTATCATCGTCAATAAAAAACAAACTTCCATGGGGATCCTTGGCCACTTCATTGGCCATTGCAATCATTCTTTTTGTTTTTCCTGAACCTTTTCCACCTGCAATTACTTTTACCATTTTAACTCCTTTTCAAGCTTCACATAGCGGTTTCGAAGTTGTCCACAGGAACCACTAATATCGCTTCCCAATTCTCTTCTGATTGTAACATTTATTCGCCCAGCTTCAAGTACTTTTTTAAAATCCTCTAAAGCTCTTGGTCTGGGTGCTTGAAAGTCTCTTTCTTCCAAGGGATTAACTGAAATTAAATTTACGTGAAAGCCCTTTCCTCTAAGTCTCTGAGTGAGTTCTTTAGCATTTTCTAGGGAATCATTGACACCCTGGATTAGAGTATACTCCATGCTGACCCTCCTACCAGTTTTTTTCTGATAGGCCTCGGCACTTGCAATCAGTTTATCAATAGAAATAGAATTTGCAATCGGCATAATGCTTTTTCTAATCCTATCATTAGGTGCATGGAGGCTTATAGTCAAGGTAAGAGGTATATTTTCCTCAGCCAGCCTATCAATCTCTTCAACTAAACCACAGCTAGAAAGAGATATTGCCCTTGCCGATAGGTTTCTTCCTTTTTCGTGGGTTAAAAGTTTAATATAAGCTAAAACTTCATCGTAGTTATGTAGAGGCTCACCACTCCCCATAAGTACCAAGCGATTTATCTCACCTATATAGCTGCTAGCTACATAAAAAATCCTAAGTAATTCAGCCCTGGTCAGGTTTCTAACTAAACCGTTTAGAGTAGAAGCACAAAAACTGCAACCCATAGCACAGCCCACCTGACTAGGGGTACAAAGGGTCCAGCCGTAATGATACTTCATTAGAACTACTTCGATTAGATTGCCATCAGCCAAAGCCAGAATGAGTTTTTTCGTATCATCCCTTTTGCTCTCGTAGACCTCTTTAATAAGCACAACCGGCAGAGGATAATCCTCTGCCAGTTGTTTTCTTAGAGCTTGAGGTAGACTAGTGATATCTTCATAGTCCAGCCCTTTTTTATGAAGTCCCTCAAAAATCTGTTTATTTCTATATTTGGCAAGGCCAAAATCTAAGTTTAGAAAGTCTTCATAGGCTAGCCCTAAAACATTCATTAGTAACCTCTTTTAATATCTACAATATTGAGCAGGTCTTCTCCGCTTTTATAGCGACGAAGATTTTCATAGATAAAGTCGTCCCTTCTTTTATCTACAAACTGGCTGACCCAGGATGTATGGGCTGAAATAAATACATTCTCTAGATCCCATATAGGACTATTTTCATCCAGAGGTTCTGTCTTTAGAACATCTAAATGAATTGCTAGGAATTTATCAGCTTCTTTGAGAAGAGCCTCTTGGTCAATGACATTGCCTCTGGAGATATTGACCAGTACGCTGCCTTCCTTCATAGCTGAAATTAGGCCAGCGTCAATTAGATCCTCTGTCTTTTTAGTGTAGGGAAGAACAGGCACTAGGACATCAATTTCTTCTATTAGCTCTCCTACCCTATCAAAACTACGGACATTTTCAATATGCTCCACTGCTCTACCAGAACTATTTACACCATAGATTTCAACATCAAAGGCCTTTAGTCTTTTCGCTGCTTCTCTAGCTATCGTGCCAGTTCCTACAAAAAGCACCTTTTTTCCAGTTAGCTCCTGGATAGAGAAATCTTTTTTCCACTGGTGGGCTTCCTGTAAAGCATATATATTGGCTGTCCTCTTATAGCTCTCTAGAATCTTGCCCACTATCCACTCCCCAATAGGAATAGCATAGCCCCCCTGGTTGTTGGAGACAAGAACTCCCTCAAGCTTACCCACCGGTAGATGATCAAAACCCTGGGTCTGAAGTTGAACAAACTTGAGGCTTGAGCTACTTTCGCCAAGCTTTGCAAAGGGATTCATGCCTACTAAGACCTCGACCCCTTCAAAGTCCCCTTCAACCAGGTCCTTTTCCTTTTTAAAGACAACATCAAAGCCAAGCTTCTTAATCTTCTCTTCAACTTCTGGACTTGTAGGACTGCAATATAGCAGCTTCATTAGAATAGACCTACTATTTCGCCATCCTCAAGAACATCCATATTCATAGCGGCTGGAACCTTGGGTAGGCCAGGCATTGTCATAACAGCTCCAGCTAGAGCTACTATAAAGCCTGCACCAGCGCTTATTCTCAGTTCTCTAACGGTGATTTCAAAGCCCTCGGGTCTACCCAAAAGTGTTGCATCATCACTAAAGGAATACTGGGTCTTGGCCATACAAACTGGTAACTTGCCTAGTCCAATTTCTTCAATATCCTTGAGTTGCCTCTGAGCAGCCTTATCAAAATAGACAGAGTCAGCCCCATAGACTTTTTTAGCAATGGTCTCAATTTTCTCTTTGATGGGTAGGTCTAGGTCATATAGAGGTGAATAATTACTTTCTTCTCTTTCCATAAGATCAAGAAGGACTCTACCCATCTCTAGTCCACCTTCACCACCATGGGCAAAGACTTCGCTTCTAGCTATTGGAACACCCTTTTCCTTGACATAATCAAAGAGCCAGGACAGTTCAGCCTCGGTGTCAGTTGGGAAGGTATTGATAGCTACCATAAAGGGAACACCAAATAGCTTTAGGTTCTCCATGTGTTTATCAAGGTTACCAACGCCCTTCTTTAGGGCCTCTAGGTCCTCTGTCACCAGGTCATTTTTAGCCTTCCCACCGTGCATTTTTAGAGCTCTTATAGTTGCCACCAGCACTACTGCATCGGGATGCAGGTCAGCTGCGCGGCATTTAATATCAAAGAACTTCTCTGCTCCAAGGTCAGCTCCAAATCCAGCTTCAGTAACTGTAATATCTGAAGTTCTAAGACCCAGTTCTGTCGCCAGAACAGAATTACAGCCATGGGCAATATTAGCAAAGGGACCACCGTGGATTATAGCTGGTGTATTCTCCAGGGTCTGTACCAGGTTGGGTTTTAAGGCGTCCTTTAGGAGAAGTGCCAGGGAACCAGTTGCCCCCAGATCACCACAGGTTACTGGCTTGCTGGATCTACTAAAGCCAATTACCATCCTATCAAGGCGTTTTTTCAAGTCTTCCATGCTGTTGGCTAGACACAGGACAGCCATAATTTCACTGGCAACAGTGATGTTAAAACCATCTTCTCTGGGAACACCATCTGCTTTGGCACCTAGGCCTATAACGATATGTCTAAGACTCCTATCGTTCATATCCAGTGCTCTCTTCCAGAGAACCTTGTTTACATCAATATCCAGCTGATTGCCCTGGTGAATATGATTGTCTATCAGAGCTGCTAAAAGGTTATTTGCAGCAGTAATGGCATGGACATCACCGGTAAAATGGAGATTTATATCTGTCATAGGCACTACCTGGGCATAGCCCCCACCAGCAGCACCACCCTTCATACCAAAACTAGGTCCCAAGGAAGGTTCTCTAAGGGCTGTTACTGCAGTGACTCCAAGTTTATTTAGAGCCATGGAAAGCCCAACGTTTGTTGTTGTCTTTCCCTCACCTGCTGGGGTAGGAGTAATAGCTGTGACCAGGACTAGTTTACCTCTTTTTCTATCTTCATCAAAGATATCTAGGGAAATCTTAGCCTTATAATCACCGTATAGTTCTACGTATTCTTCTTTAATTCCCATCTTATTTGAAAGTTCTTTAATAGGAATCATCCTAGCTTCGTTTGAAATTTGAAGATCTGTTTTCATTTTACCTCTCTATCTACACGCTTTAATTGTATTATCCATTAACATGGTAATTGTCATTGGTCCGACTCCACCAGGCACTGGTGTCATGTAGGAAGCCACTTCCCCTACTTCCTTATCCACATCGCCATAGAGCTTTCCATCAACAGAGTTGATACCGACATCCACAATCACTACACCTGGCTTAACCATATCCTTGGTGATAAAGCCTGGAATTCCAACTGCAGCTACTAAAATGTCTGCCTTTTTAGTCTTTTCAGCCAGATCCTTGGTTTTAGAGTGAACTACAGTAACTGTAGCGGACCTATTTAGCATGAGGCTAAACATGGGCTTACCTACAATGTTACTCCTGCCAACTATAACAACATCCTTACCAGCCACATCAATATCATAGTGCTCTAATAGTTTAATTACACCGTGGGGGGTACAGGGTAAAAAGCCACTTTCATCTCCTTGAAAGAGCTTTCCAAGGTTATAGGGATGGAAGCAGTCAACATCCTTTTCTTTGGCTATAGCCTCTAAAACCTCCTTCTCATCAAGCCCCTTAGGTAGAGGTAATTGAACCAGAATCCCATGCACATCGGGATCCTGGTTTAATTTTTCTACCATATCTAAAACTTCTTTTTGGCTTGATGATGCTGGCATGTCATAGCGAAGGCTACCCATTCCCAGTTTTTTTGCAGTTCTTTCCTTACCGCCCACATAGACCTTGCTAGCTGGGTCTTCACCAACCAGAATAACGGCCAGAGTAGGATTTTTTCCTTCTGCCTGCAGAGCCTCTACCTTGGCTTTTAGATCCTCTTGTAGAGTCTCGGCAACCAGCCTACCATCAATTTTCTTCATTTAACATATCCTTATAACTTAGAATTAGCGCCTTAGCAGCATAAACTTCATCCACACGACTAACTGGTGTTGTATAGGGAGCTCCCTTTAGAATTTCTGGATTTTCCACAGCTTCCTTAGCGATAGCCTCCAGAGCATCACCAAATCTATCCAAGGTCTCCTTGCTCTCAGTTTCCGTTGGCTCTATCATCATTGCTTCGGGAATAATTAAAGGGAAGTAGACAGTTGGAGGATGGAAACCAAAGTCCATGAGCCTCTTGGCTATGTCCAGAGTTGATACTCCAGGAGCATCCTTGATTCCTGAAAGTACAAATTCATGCTTGCATAGCTTGTCTATTGGAAGATTGTAGGTCTTTTTTAGTCTTTCCATCAGATAGTTGGCATTTAAAACTGCCATATCCGAGGCTTCTCTCAGGCCTGTCCCACCCATTGATGAAATATAGCTAAAGGTCCTAACCATGATGCCGTAGTTGCCGTAGAAGGCCTTTACCTTGCCTATGCTATTGGGATAGTCATAATTTAGGACGTAGTCTTCTCCCTTTTTCTCAATCTGAGGAACCGGTAGATATTCAGTTAAGAAGTCCTTAACACCAATTGGGCCTGCTCCAGGTCCGCCACCACCGTGGGGGGTGGAAAAGGTCTTATGGACATTAAAGTGCATTACATCAAAGCCCATATCACCGGGTCTTGCCCTACCCATAATGGCATTCATGTTGGCGCCATCATAGTAAAGAAGTCCGCCAGCCTCATGGATAATATCAGCAACTTCCTGAATATGACCTTCAAAAAGTCCCAGAGTATTGGGGTTTGTCAACATAAGCCCAGCTAGATTCTCATCAATAGCTGCCTTTAGTTCCTCTATATCCACGCTACCTTCTTCATCCGATGGGATCTCCACCAGCTCAAAACCAGCCATAGCTGTAGTTGCAGGATTAGTTCCGTGGGCAGAGTCAGGCAGAATTATCTTGGTCCTGTGGTGGTCTCCGCGCATTTCATGATAACGCTTAATCACCATAAGTCCTGCCAGCTCTCCATGGGCTCCGGCTGCTGGTTGTATAGACATGGTATCCATACCAGATACTTCGGCAAGATATTGCTGGAGTTCAAATAAAAGTGCCAAACTTCCCTGGACAGTTGATTCAGGTTGATAGGGATGAATATTGGCAAGCCCGGGAATTCTAGCAACATTTTCATTTATCTTGGGATTGTACTTCATAGTACAGCTTCCCAGAGGATAAAATTCCTTGTCAATATGGAAGTTTTTAGTTGAAATATTTACATAGTGGCGTATTAGATCTCCCTCACTTACCTCTGGTAAGTCCAGCTCTTTTCTAAGCGGTGTTTCTAAGGAGTCTAAATCAATTTCGGGTACATCCAGTGCTGGTAAAGAATAGGCAAACTTACCAGGAACTGAACGTTCGAAAATTAAGCTGTCGTATAGCATTATGATAGCCTCCTTACTGCATCAACATAGGCGTCCATCTCTGCCTTGCTACGTTTTTCTGTAACTGCGATAAGAAGTTGTCCCTTACGACCAAATCTTTCTAAATTTAGTCCTCCAAGGAAACCCTCTTCTTCTAGTCCCTTTAGGAGGGCGTCAACATCACCTTTATAGCTCAGGGCAAACTCCTTGAAATTCTTACCAGGATAGACCTCTTCAAAGTGTCCTGTATCCAGCAGGCTCTTCTTTAGATAGGCCGCCTTGGAGGCACTTTGAACAGCTACTTCACGAAGTCCTTGCTTACCCATGGTATTGAGGTAAATTGAAGCAACCAGCATGTTTAAAGACTGGTTAGAACAAATGTTGGATGTCGCCTTAAAGCGTCTAATATGCTGCTCTCTGGCCTGTAGCGTTAGAACAAAGGCCCTTTTACCATCGGCATCCTTTGTAAGACCAGCTACACGACCCGGCATCTTTCTAACATCCTTTTTGCGCATGGCCATGATTCCTAGATAGGGGCCACCGTAATTTAGGCCATTTCCTAGGGATTGTCCATCGGCAACAACTATATCTACTCCCAGGTTTCCTGGCGCTTCAAGAACGCCTAGAGAAATTGGATCGACATAGTCAATACTCATTATCTTATTTTCCTTGGAAAATTCCACCACTGCCTGGACATCTTCAATGACACCATAGAAGTTGGGGTTTTGAATCATAATACTGGCCACACCAGCATCCATCATTTCTCTTGCTTTGTTAAGGTCTGTTTTTCCACTACTGTCTAGGGGAATCTCCTTGATCTTGATATCCCTAAAATGAGAATAACTCTTTATGACCTGCATAACCTCTGGATGGAGACCTTGACTTACAAAAAGGGTATCGCTTTTTCTCTTGGAAGCCAGAGACAAGAAAGCGGCTTCGATGGCAGCGTTGGAACCATCGTACATAGAAGCGTTACTAACCTCCATACCTGTAAGCTGGGTTATAAGGCTTTGATACTCAAATATTGCCTGTAGAGTGCCCTGGGATAACTCTGCCTGGTAGGGAGTATAGGAGGTGTAAAACTCACTTCTAGATATAATATGATCAATAACCAGTGGTACAAAGTGGTCATAGACACCTGCTCCTAGAAAGCATGTGAGGTCATTGGTAGACTTATTTATCTTTGAAAGTTTCGTGGCTTTTTCCAGAAGTTCCATCTCGGAAAGTGCCCCTGGGATATTTAAGTCCCCTTTAAATTGGAGCTCCTGGGGGATGTCCTTAAAAAGGTCATCCATAGAGGAAATGCCCACTGCTTTAAGCATTTCCTCCAAGGGGGCACCATTATTTGGTATATAACGATGCATTAAGCTTCCTCTCCTAAAAATGCCTTATAGTCTTCTTCATCCATTAGAGCATCCAGTTCTTCCTTAGCACTGAGCTCTAGGGCTACAATCCAGTTAGCCATGGCATCTTCGTTAATTAGCTCAGGTGAGTCCTCTAGGTCCTCATTAACTTCAACAATGGTACCAGATACTGGTGTGAAAACATCCGATGCGCTCTTTACAGATTCTACTACCCCAACGCTGTCTCCCTGGGAAACTTCTTCGTCAAGGTCGGGAAGCTCAACATAGACTATATCCCCTAGTTGGTCCTGGGCATAGTCAGAAATTCCTATATAGGCCTTGTCTCCTTCAACACGAACCCACTCATGATCCTCAGTAAAATATAAATTTGACATCTTTTTTTCCTCCATTATTCCTTTATTTTTTTGTATTTTTTTGTAAATAACGTTTGTTGATTACCTTGGCTTTTGCCTTTTTGTTTCTGATTCCTACATAAAGCTCATCTCCAATTGATGGGCCATCCTTTTCTATTAGAACATTGGCTATGACCTTGTTTAAGCTAGGAGACTTATAACCCGTTGTAACAAAGCCAATCTCTCTATCCTCAAGATCATAAACTGGATAGCCATGACGAGCAATACCCTTGTCTAGAAGCTCAATGCCGACTAGTTTTCTATTTAGATCACCATCTCTTTGGGCCCTCATTACATCGCTACCGATAAAGGAGCCTTCCTTGTCGACAAACATTCCAAAACCCACCTCTAGAGGAGAGACATCGTCTCCTAGTTCATTGCCATACAAAGGTAAGGCTGCTTCAAATCTTAGTGTGTCTCTACAACCCAGCGCTACTGGTAGTAAAACGCCCTCTCCCGCTTCAAATAGAGCATCCCAAATTTTTTCAGCATCATCGTTGCCAAAATAAATTTCAAATCCATCCTCTCCAGTATAGCCAGTTCTTGAAATAAGACAAGATATTCCTGCAACCACAACGTCCTCTTTAAAATGGAAAAAGGGTAGTGTGTTAAGATCAAAATCTGTCAGCTTTTGGAGAATTTCCTGAGCCTTAGGTCCCTGGATAGCGACCTCGGCTATGTCATCACTGCGATTGTCAATGGTAACATCAAAGCCTTCTTCATGGGCTCTCAGCCAGGCGTCATCCTTGTCAGTGTTTGAAGCATTTACTACACATAAATAGGACTCTTCGTTTCTCTTATATACTAGTAAGTCATCAACTACTCCGCCCTTATCATTTAGAAAAAAGCCATAGGCTATTGCCCCATCAGCTAGTTTTTCCAAATTGTTTGAAAACATCTTTTTCATAAAAGCGGCGCTGTCCTTACCCTCTACATAGATTTCCCCCATGTGAGAGACATCAAAAAGTCCTGCAGCATTACGTACAGCCAGGTGCTCTTCGACTAGCTTTGTATAGGTCATGGGCATCTCCCAACCAAAAAACTCAACTATGTCTGCACCGGCTTCTTTGTGTTTGTTGTACAATGGTGTACGTTTTAAACTCATCCCTACCTCCTTTTATCTTACTTCTTATCCTATACCCTTTTTATAATTTTTATCACTACTTTGCAACAACTTATCAGACTAAATAATTTTTAGTTTTAACGTGAATCTATAAACATTAATCGCTAATTATTATTAACTTTACAATATAACTCTGCTTCATAAAAAATAGGGGATCCTGGATCCCCTAAATATTTGCCTTATCTAGTTCTAAATACCTTACACCTAAAAAACCCTTACTTGTTATATGGAGCTTTTCATTGCGCTCCCATATTACTAGATCGATATAGTATTTTATTCCATCTAGAACTAGGGTCTCATAATCCCCTTTGTCACTGGGTTTCTTAAGAGTAATCACCGATTCTCTTAAGGGAACTCAGGAGTTGCAGGCTTCAAAGACCGAAATGGTAATTTCCTTTACACCCTGTCTTTTTGCTAAAAATTTCTTTGCCCCTTCATCAAGGATTAATTCCACTATTCTTCCTTAGCAAAGACTATCTTATAGCCCTGAATAGCCAGGACTATAGCCAGGACAAAGAGTAGAGCGGGGAAGACAACTAGGATCATATTACCCGCAGCTAGATTTGCTTTAATCAAGAAGACCAGGGCAAAAAGGGTTACTACTAACATAAAGACCATGGGTATAACCAGCATTTTGTAATTCTTGCCTGTGTTTTTTAGCCAAACAGCTATGGCTAAAAGAGAAAGGGCTGCAAGAAGCTGGTTGGCTGAACCGAAGATAGGCCAGATTTTTGCAAATCCACCTAGAGCCAGGTAGCCACCAATCAAGACTGTAATGCCGGTAGAAACATACATATTGGTGAGAATTGACTGTTTTTCAGCGCCCTCTTTATAGAAGAACTCCTGGAAGATAAACCTGTTGAGCCTGGTTGCTGTGTCTAGGCTTGTAAGTGCAAAGGCAGATACAGCTAGCGCAACAAAGGACTTTCCTACTTCAAAGGGAACACCAAATTTGGCCATAAATACACCTACACCAGTAGAGAATACATTAACCGGACTGCCCTTGAGTAATTCTGTAAGTTCTCCCTGACTTATATAGGCTGCAGTTATTAGAGCAACCACAGCTAAAACTCCCTCAATAAGCATACCACCATAACCGATAAGTTTTGCGTCATGTTCAGTGTCTAGCTGCTTGGATGTAGTTCCTGAACCTACCAAGGAATGGAAGCCCGATATGGCCCCACAGGCTACAGTGACAAAGAGCATGGGGAACATCCAGGAGCCACCTACATTAAAACCAGTAATAGCTGGCAGCTGGATGGAGGGTCTATAAATAATTATGCCCACCACTGATCCTGCCATCATGGCATACAGTAGGAAAGAATTCAGGTAATCCCTAGGCTGGAGCAAAATCCACACAGGTGCAATTGATGCTATAAATATGTAAACCATGAGGATAACGATCCAGGTCTCCAGTGATAATACCAGTGGGAATACTCTACCCAGATAGACACAGAAAAATAGCAGGGCAACGCCAACTACAGTACCTAGTCCAAGTGAAACACCCTTCCGATATACTAGATAACCAAAGGCAACAGCTAAAACTATAAACATCATTGATGCTGAGGCTGCTTCTGGTACTGTGGCAAAGGTAGAAGCCACGATATTAGTAAAGGCAGCAACTACCAAGATCAGGGTTAACCAAGCAAAAGCAGAGAATAAAAGCTTTCCATTATGACCCATATTAATACCAATTACTTCACCAATACTCCTACCCTTATGCCTAATGGAGGCCACAAGGGAGCCATAGTCATGGACACCACCAAAAAATATACTGCCAACAATTATCCAAAGTAAAACAGGTACCCATCCAAATATTGCAGCCTGAATAGGCCCGTTAATGGGTCCAGCCCCAGCAATAGATGAAAAGTGGTGGCCCAGAAGTACTGCTGGCTTAGTTGGTATAAAGTCAATGCCATCTTCCAACTCATGGGCTGGGGTTATTTTATTTATATCAACACCCCATTGTTCTGTAAGCCAGCGTCCATAGCTAACATAGGCTATAATAAATAAAATAATACTAACAATTACGAGCCAAAACGCATTCATTTTTTTCCTCCTAGAATTTTATTTAAACCTTAATGGGAAAACAGCCCTTTAACCTCCCTTCCCTTTTTATTTGTGAAAATTGCTCCATCCCTAAGGCTATAAACAACTAATCTCAAATCTGCCCAGCCTTTAAAGCCCCAGGCATAACTTCTATGTATTTTTGCCTTAATAATTGACTCTACCAGCTCCTCATTAACCTCATCATCAAGTATAAGACCCAGGGTTAGCGTTGAAGACATGTGTTCACTGTGGGGTTTTACAATAACTTCCAGATTTCTATCAATCCAAGTCAAATAGAAGTTTAAGTCCTCTTGATTTAATTGAGGCAGGTGCTTGACGAAAATGTAATCATTATTCTCTATCCCAAAAACAACCGCCTTTTTACTGGCTATATATCTTTCAGTTCTTAAAAAATATCTGGCATGAAGTTGAAAATTTATATTATCAAGACAGCTTTCTTCAAAAACGTCATAGCTACTCTGTAATTTTTCTTTTAAATGATCTAAATATATATTAAAACTCATAACTACTCCCAATCAAGTAATTTCTACAAATTAATTCTATGCTTATTAGACTAAAATGTCAAATTTTTAGTATTAATTCCTTAAGTTATAACTATTCCTCTTCAAAATTTTCTACTTATAAAAAACAGTATATTCCTCTGTGGTATAATCTGAAATGTTAACACTGGGAGGTAAAAATGCTTGATCACTATATGATCTCTAGTCTAGTTAGAGAAATAGAAGAGAAGTTGGTAAGTTTAAGAGTACAAAAAATTTGGTCCGTAAACCAGAGCTCATTCCTTTTGAAATTTAAAAGTTCAGCTTTTTTATTAATAGATTTATCCCCTCAAAAAAGCCATACCCGCATCCTAAAGAGCAAGGCCCAAACCCAAGATTTACCCCAACCTTTTCTAATCGCCTTAAGAAAAACCTTAGAAGGTGCAAAACTTCTAGGCCTTGGGCAGGTTGAAAAGGAACGTACCATCTATTTAGAATTTCAGGGAAGGACCCCAACCTACGATAGTGTAGTCTATCGTCTCTATATTGAGTTTATGGGGCGTCATAGTAATAGCCTTATCACTACTGAGGATGACAAGATTCTCTATGCCTATAAATCTACTCCCTTTGATGCAAAAACAGATCATATTGTTAGAAAGGACTGGACCTTTACCCCTCTAAAAAGCGATAAGAAGGATCCTAAAAATTCCATGGCACCCTCCTCTGAACTCTTGGATTACAGGGGCTTTTACAAGGGGCTTATTAAGCTACTTCCCGTGAGTATTCTTGAGGAAAGGGTTGGCCAAATAGATAGCTGGATAGAAAAATCCACTGACTATAGGATTTTTCTGGATAAAAATGGAGAATTTAAAGATTTCCATAAATTTAACAATTCAAATCATAGAAGCCTAGTCTACCCTAGCCCTTCTGAAATGCTGGAAGTTTTTTATTCCTCTAGCCCTAATAAAAACAAAAGGATAGGAAGGGTTAGAAAAATCCTGGACAATCGTCTAGAGCTTATAGAGGATAAGATAGACAAACTAAACAAGGGTATAGCTGATACAGAAAAGGCAGACAAGTTTAAACTCTGGGGAGAGCTTTTATTAGCCAACCTCCACTCCCTACCAAATAAACTTAGTGAAGTTGAGCTAATAAATTATTATGAAGATAAACCCATAACCCTGGTTCTAGACGATAAGAAGAGTCCTCTGGATAATGCTAAGAATTTTTACAAAAACTACGAGAAATTAAATCGAGCTAGACCAGCATTGGAAAAACAGTTAACCCTTGCTAATAGTGAAAGATTTAGCTTGGAACAGGTTCTCTACAATCTTAACCAGGTGGAGACAAGCTCAGATATGGAGGAAATCTATCAGGAGTTGGAAAAGCTAAGGCTCATTCAAAAAAGCAAAAGACCCAGTCTAGCACCTTCTAAAGCAAGGAGCTTCAACTATCTGGGCCTCCACTATGAAGTAGGTAAAAACAATAGACAAAACGACGAGATAAGAAGGAGGGTTAAAAACTCTAATTTTGTATGGTTCCATACAAAGGACCTGCCCGGAAGCCATGTTATTCTCCATGAAAACCTTGAAAAAGCTAGTCAGGAGGCACTGAACTTTGGCGCCATGCTGGCCAGCTACTACTCCAAGGCCCAGGGGGAGAAGGTGATTGTTGATTACACCAGAATTTCCAGAGTTAGTAAGCCCACGGGCTCCAGAGCCGGCTATGTAAACTACTTCGATGCAAAACAAATATTTATAGGTGCGAGGGCCGAGGATATCCTCCCCTTTGAAAATAAATAACCGGACTA
>CAYFUM010000008.1:0-47835 GCA_964346475.1 uncultured Peptostreptococcaceae bacterium | reverse complement strand
TCATACATAGATGCCTCCCTTTCTATTATACAAAAAAAAGACCCAAAGTGCTAAACTTTGAGTCTTTCTTGAGTCTGAATATTTGACGCTTTTACTTCCCCTTCTATCTATGCTGGTTTTTTCTTTGTAAAGATAGATACCAAGAAGAGTGTAGCAGTAGATGAGATTATTCCTAGAAAAACTGGGTCCCCCAGGAAAACATCATATCCAACAGTCAAGTATAGGGTAGCCGGAACCAGTGTACCTACTATCATACTGGCATTGGCAGCAAGACTGCTGACCTTGTCCTCAAAATACAGGCCACCAATTAGGGCTGGAACTAGAGCTGAGCCAACAAATAACATATCCCCCCATTCTTAGCAAGGATATCCAACTAATAATTTCGAATTATTTATAACCATTATTTATAACCCCTGGTAGACTCCTGCTAAAAGAAAAAAGATCTTCATTAGAGGCTTGGCCCTGGATTGGCAAAGAGGCTTGACCCTGGCCTGGCTAATCTCTAAATTCTTGCATATTTAGTGTATAATGAATATCCAGAAGGATAAGCAGATAATGGAATTGAAGAGGAAATATGATAAATTATTTGAGTTTAAAAAGCCATGTATACAATTTTATTTCAGAAAAGATCAGGGACGGATCTCTGAAACCCGATGAAAAAATTAGTGAGCAACAAATCTGCGATACTTTAAATATATCTAGAACACCTGTTAGAGAGGCGCTAATCCAGCTTTCCGCTGAAGGGCTCCTAATAAACGAACCTAGAAAGGGCTTTAGAGTAAAACCCTTGACTCTAGAAGAGGCCAGGGAGCTTTATACCTTAATAGGACACCTAGAAACCCTGGCTGTTGCCCTGTCCATTGAAAAACTTGATGAAGAGGACCTATCAAAAATGGAGAATTTAATAGAGGTCATGAAAATAGCCATAGAAAAGGATGAATATGACAACTACTATCAGGCTCAGGTTGATTTTCATAATGTCTACCTCTATAAGACAGAGAACACAGAACTTATCAATATTCTTAAGAAGCTTAAGATGAGGTTTCTAAGACAAGGATATACCGAAAAAAATAATGGCAACTTCTCTAAAATCTTTGAAGACACCAATAAAGAGCATGTAGAAATTCTTAGACTTTTTAGAAAAAAAGATAAAAAGAAGCTCCAAAGCTTTCTTAGAGATATCCACTGGGACATTGACCACGCAGCTCTGGATGTAATCTAAGCTTTCAAGATAATACAAAATACCCCTCTGCTAGAGAGGGGTATTTTGATAAATGGGTCCCATTTTAGTAGCCTAAGAGATACTAAACTGGAGCTCATATTTTTTATAACTACTCTACAGAAGTAGCCTCTTCTTCTTTTTCTTCCCTGTCCTTCTTACTCTCCTTATGACCCTCCCAGGCGTGGAGTACTAGAGCTAGACCTATTACACCATAGGCCACAAAGACCCTGAAATACTCCCCAATCTGGGCGTCTCCCACCAGCTGCTGACCAGCAACCGGGGAAATAATAAAGAGGGTGTGGAAGAGAATGGTACCTATAAGGGCCTGTTGCCAGGTTGCCTTATTTACTGTAGCACCTCCAATAAGCAGGGAGGCTACACTAAAGAGTCCAACATTCTCGTGGTTAGAGTAGGTATTGATATTTCCCATATTCTGAAGAAAGACTATCTGTCCCCAGGCAGCTAAAACCGTGGAAATAATTACCGCAATAATCCTGGTCTTATTAACATGGATACCAGCAACCCTGGCTACTCCCATATCCTGGCCAACTGCTCTCATGTCCTGGCCCAGCTTGGTCTTCATAAAGTAGAACATGCCAAGGGCAATCAAAACTGTAAAGAGATAGGTAGTTATGGGTAGCCTGGTGTTTAGTAACTTGCCAAAGATAGCAGTATCTAGGGCCTTACGGATGTTTACAAGGTCAATGGTATTTCTAAGACCAACGCCTGAAGGCATGAGAATAGACTTGTTTTTAACTGGAATGATGCTCCCCACCATAGCTATATAGACAAGCTGGTAGATCCCGTTGGCAAAAAAGCCTAGGATCATGGAGGTTATCATCTCCTTGCCCTTGGCCTTATTAAGAACAAGGCCCACAAGATAACCTAGAAAAATCGCCACAGGAGTAGCCAGAGCCATAGCAGTAAATACTCCTGGAAGACCTGACATCTTCTTACTAACTATAAAGAAGAGCCCTGTCTGGCCTGCCATAGCACCAAGGACTATACCAAAGTTAAGTCCAAGACCCGTAATAACAGGGATTATCAGGGAGAGGACCAGTATCATATTTCTAGAAACACGAAAGAGGACTTCCTCAAGGACAAATTTAAAGCTCAGTCCCGAGACTAAAAATCCTGCTATACATATGATTGCAAAAATAATTGGAACAATCATGCCTCATCACCTCCCCTAGTCAGTGCGTAGAGAATAATACCATTACTTACAATTACTCGCACAATCTCCGCCATCTCTCCTCCGGAAATAACATTGATAACCGGCAGGGAAACCACCAGGAGGGACTGGAAGAGGAAGGTACCAATAATAACATGAATAATTCTTGCATCCTTAAGGGTGGCTCCTCCTATAAGGATAGCCGCCGCAGCCGGCATAGCCATATAGAGGGGAGCTCTGTATAATTGTAGGAAACCAAAACCCTGGGCATAGACTATAATTCCTGCAGCTGCTATCACCGTAGAAAGAACAGTTCCCAGAATCCTGTATTTATTAACATTTATACCATTGGAGGTTGCAAAGAGCTCATTGGCCCCCGCAGCTGCCATGGCACTACCGGTCTTTGATCTATTAAAGAGCCAGACTAGTAGAGCCCAAACCCCAAAGTAAACTATCATGCCCGTAGGGAAGCTAAAGCCTGTCCCTCCAGCACTGGCCTTGGGAAAGGCCCAGAGATTATTTAGGTAGTGGCCAAAGCTATTTTCCATGGAGATGGTAACCCTAAGCCCCTTACCCCCCATGGGCCAGATAAGCTCACCATTGGTCAGGGGGAGGATAATCCAAATAATACACATAAAGGAGACAATGGAGAGACCGATATAGTTGGATACCGTCATCTCATCGCCCTTGACTCTATTTAGTAGGTGGCCATAGAGATAGCCTGCCACCAGGGCCATGGGAAGGGCAATGGCATTGGCAACCCAAAAGCCCTTGGCTCCTTGAAAACCCTGCTCAAAGCTAAGAACAGCTCCCAGCAGTCCCAGGACTATTCCTATAGCTAGATTAAAGTTAATACCTATACCAGCTCTAATCCCTGGGACCATAGCCAGCACTAAAAGGGCATTCATGCCAAAGCGAAGGGCTATTCCATTCCAAAGACTGGGCTGGGATATATCCAGCATAAAGGATCCAATCAGTAGAACAATAAGAAAAAATGTAATGATAAGCCTTGGAAAGCCTATCTTTTCATATAAGGATTTAAGATTCACCCACTACCTCCTCATAGTCATCTCCTGCCATGGCTAGACCCAGTACCTCATCCTTTTCATCGGGACTGAAGATACCCTGGAGCTTACCATCGGAAATGATTGCTATCCTATCAGAGATCTGTCTGAGTTCAGCCAGCTCACTGGAGGTCATAATAACTGTAAGGCCTTCTTCCTTGCTAAGTTTCACAATAGTGTCCAGAACCAGTTTTTTAGCTCCGATATCAATACCCCGGGTGGGCTCACTTATAAGAAGGATATCGGGGCCAAAGCTTAGAGCTCTAGCGATACAGACCTTCTGCTGGTTTCCTCCACTGAGCCTTCTAGTATGCTGCTTACCCGAGGTACAGCGAATATCCAGCTCTTCAATCATCCTATCTGCATTCTCTGTGATGGCCTTTTTATCTAGAAACTTAACTCCCAGGGTCTTTTTTAGGAATTTATCCTTGATTTCCTGGGCAGTAAAGGCGATGTTGTTTTCTATCGAATCGTCCAGCAAAAGACCCATGCCCTTTCTGTCCTCGGAGAGGAAGGTCACATTCCTATCCAGCATAAACCTGGGGTTATTTAACTTCATCTCCTCGCCGGATTTAATAATCCTACCCTCAGTGGGGTAGAGGCCCATAATACCATTGGAGATGCCAATTTTACCCTGGCCTGCTAGACCGCCTATGCCAAAGATCTCACCTTTTTTTACTTCAAGGCTGACACCCTTTACCTGCTCTCCAGGCATATCAACCTTGAGATCAATCAGCTCTAAATGAACAGGGGCATCGGATAAGTCTCTCCGATCCTCCTTGGAAAGCTCAACTTTACGCCCAACCATGGCTCTAGCCATTTCAACTAAACTGATATTTTCAATTTTCTCAGCTAAGACCATCTCCCCATCACGTAGAACGGTGATACCATGGGAAACGGATTTTATCTCCTCTAGCCTGTGGGTAATAAATAAAACCGCAATACCCATATCCGATAGGGATTTAATAACTTCTAAAAATTTCTCCGCCTCACTCTCAGTAAGTACTGCAGTGGGCTCATCAAGAATTAAAAGACGGAGATTTCTCTTATCTATCTCCCGGGCAATTTCAACAAACTGCATATATCCAACGGGAAGCCCTTTGATTTTAACAAATTCATCTATGTTCATATGAAGCTTATTTAAAGCTTCCCTCGTGTCACTGGACATGGTTTCCCTATCCAGCCTATCCAGCTTGGGGCCAAAGACCTTGCTCAGCAGGCTGGGTTTTGTACTTTCTCGATTTAACTTTACATTTTCTGTAATTGTAAAGCCTGGAATCAGCATAAATTCCTGGTGGACCATGCCTATACCTGCTGCCATGGCGTCCATGGGAGAAGTAGGAACAAAAGCCTCACCATCAATAAACATCTGGCCCTCATGACCACCGGTAGCGTGGATTACAGGCATGCCAAAAAGAATGTTCATCAGGGTTGATTTCCCTGCGCCATTCTCACCAATAAGCCCATGGATTTCACCAGGCTCAATTTTTAAATTAACATTTTTTAGTACTTGATTTCCCGAATAGGACTTGGAAATATCCCTCATTTCCAGTAGTGCCATGCTTTCCTCCTGTTTTAAAGTAAAAAAGAGGGGCCGTTTTCACGACCCCCACTTCTTAAGGTCTAGAATACTTGACTACCTAGTACAAAGAACAGGAAGTTATCTAGAACTTCGCCATCATCGGTTTCGAAGGGCTCGACTTTAATCTTGTCAACTTCTACACCAACAACTTCTTTTAGAATTCTCTCGGCTGCTGCAGGATCTACACGATCGATTTTGCCTTCGGCATACTCGATAGCATACTCAACACCAGCATAGATAATATTAGCATTAGCTGAACCTACCCAAGTAGCAAAACGTCCAGAAACGCCTTTTTCTTCCAGAACACGCTTGATTTCAGAGTTTAGATAATCAATATCTCCGGCCTTGTCAGCAGGAATGGTGATTCCAAGAGCTCCTGGATAGGCGTGGTAGGGAGATGGACAGCACTGCTCGGGATAGATTGCTCCTGTTTCAACAGCCCTTGTAATTAGAGGCTCTTGCATTGAGCAGTTAGTACTAAAGAAGGCTGTGTCCACACCGTATTTCTCAACTTGACGGGGAACATCTTCTAGAATAAAGTTTTGTGCACCGGTTACACCAGCATCACTCAGTGGGTCTGGAGCATCAACTTCAACAAATTCAATTCCCAGCTCTTCTGCTTTGGCCTTCATGATATCACGACGGGCAGCTAGAAGTTGCATCTGCATATGTCTTGGGAAAGAATAGTGAACGTAGGTCTTGGCGCCCATATCATAGGCTTGTTGCATAATTGAATTTCCACGCTCATACTGGTTAACGTCAAGAGCAATGTCAGCACGAGCTGCAACTGGCTCAACGTCTTCGTGGGGGGCACCTGCAACAAATAGTATGTCTTCGCGAGTTTCTCTAACAGCATCAATAGCTGCTACAGTACCAGGAACTGCCTGGCAGATTACAATTGCCTTCATATCAGGATCAGCTGCTAGACCCTTGATTTGTGCAATAGTAGTCTCAACTTCTTTAGAGAAATCATCTGGGTAAGTAACATGCTCAACCATATCTCCGTACTTGGCAACCATGTTTCTTCCTGCCTGGTACTCTTCCTCACCCTGGGATGAGGTTCCTGTTACAACACCAATTTTAAAGTCAGCTGCTGGTTCTTCTGCTGGCTCTTCCGCTGGCTCTTCCGCTGGCTCTTCTGCTGGCTCTTCTGCTGGAGCTTCTGCTTGTGGCTCTTCTGCTGGAGCTTCAGGCTCCTGGCTTCCTCCACAACCAACAACACTTAAGGCCAGTAAAAGAACTAGTAATAAAGTAATTAATTTCTTACTCATCTACTTCCTCCTTTTATTATCTATAGCTTTAGCAATAGATTTTCCATTACATGTTAATAACTCCTAAGCAGCTAAGAGTTATTGATATTATTGTAAAGTTTTTCCATTTCAATGTCAAGCTAAACCGTATATTGCCAAGGACGCCGGGCATTTCTTGCATTTTTTTCCCAATCAGTCCTAAACTTAAAAATTTCTTCCCAAACCAGAAAAATCCTAGCCTAGCCTATCTCCCCTATCCACTGGTCTTTCAGGGCTAATAAGCACCACTCCCCCCTTGGAATATGTCCCTAAAATTAAAACCTCCGACATAAAGTCAGCTATCTGCCGGGGAGGAAAATTTACCACTGCCAGGATCTGGCGTCCTAGGAGATCCTCCCTAGTATAATGCTCTTTTATCTGGGCAGAGCTCTTTTTTATTCCCAGCTCCCCAAAATCCACCCAGATCTTATAGGCAGGCTTTCTTGCCCTCTCAAAGTCCTCCACCCTTATAATCTCACCAACCCTGATATCAAGCCTGGCAAAATCCTCAAAGGTAACCTCCTTCATCCCATCCACCTTCCTTTATAAGTCTTAATAACCACTAGGGGATCCTATCTAGCTTAAAGCTCCCCACCACCGAGAGTTTCATAATGTCATTTTCTCCCTCTAGAATCAGGGTGCCCCCCACATAATCCAGGACATGACCCCTGAGCTTTAGATAGAGGCTGTCTTTTAAGTCAGGGATATAAAACTCCCTCCTAGCATCTAGTAGCCCCTCCTTAAAATCTACCCTATCCTCAGTGGTGGACACAAGGGTAGTAATCTGATAGGAGGAAAAACTCTCTCCTAGATCCATAAGCCAGGAGCCATCCTCCTCTAAATAAAAATCCACATAGAAGCCCTGGCCCAGATCCCTCTCCAAATTGGCCTTGATAAGGGCCACAGCTGCCCTGGATAAAAAACTCTTACCCACCAGCTCAAAGGAGTCTATATCCACCCTGCCCCTAAAGTGGCCTGCCAGGCTTTTTGGCTCTTCTTCCCTTTCTAAAAAAATTATCTCAGACCCAGCTTTACCCGACTCCAGCCTTTCCCTAGCCTGGCTAATTGGTCCACTGGGTAGGGAGTCCTTGGAGGAGGGCCAGATAAGGACTATAAAGGCCAGAAGGAAAATAAGGCCCGCAAATATTAGTTTTTTATTTAAATCCCTCATATAACTTCCTAATCTATTAGAATTCTAAAGGCAAGATCAAAGTGGTCTTTATAGTAGGAGTAGGAGTCCACATAGATCCTAAGCCCCAGTTCTTCAAGCTCAAAGACCAGGGGGCTATCTATCTCATATTTATCATCCCCAAGGGCCTTGGCAGCAGAGTAGATATCAAGGCTCTCCTCCTTACCAGCTCTTTTTATCTCCAGGAATTTTCCATCACTAGTGGCTAGGACCTCCAGGTCCTCATAGCTAAAGAACTTTATATCGTAAAAGAGATTAACCTGGGCCAGATACCTATAACCCTCAATGGAGGTAACGTCCTGGCCCTTGGCATTATAGTAGAAGTAAAAGCCCTCTTCTTCAGCAACTGGGTCCTCTCTTCTTCTATGAAAATCATCCCAGAGGGAGGAGGTCTTCTTTGTCATATCTGAAAAATCATACCTATCATAGAGGGCGTATCCCAGGGGAGGCATAAGTAGAAGCATGGCTAGAAAGATAGCCAGCCACCTTACCAGGGCCATCTTCCCTGTGTCCCTTAAAAAGACAAGAGCGTAGACCACAAAGGAGAGGACTGCCAGGAGCTCATGATAGATTCCCCTGCCTCTTTCATAGTCCTCCACCCTACCTAGAAGATTAAACTTAATCATTAGATGGCTCAGGGCTAGGAGGATAAAAAGACCTAGAAGAAGCCCTTTTTCCTTGGAAGCCTCCTCCTGCCAGTAGGATAAAAGATAGAATAAAAAGAAAAGTCCCATGAGGCTATAGAAGGTTCCCGAGTAGTAGTCCCTGGTAAAGCCAAGGAGGATCTGGAAGTGGTAGACAAGAGAAAGCGATCCAAAGACAAGGCTTAGCTTGGGCAGGATCTTCTTAAAGAGGGGCTCAAAAAACCGGCTCATTGAAAGCTCCTCCTCCCTCTTAGAAAAGAGGACAAAGAGCCCCAGCATACTGGCCAGGCTATTGGCCAGCCTAAAGACTATGCCATCATAGGGAAGCTTTAAAAAAAAGACCTGGTCCACTAGAAAGCTAATCAGGTAGATAACTCCATAGAGGATGATAAAGTAAAGCAGGGCAGTTGCCATCTGGAAGAGGGCAAGATAAAAATTATTAAGAAAATCCTCCCTCTTAAAAGTAAAGATTATAAAATTTACTACAATAATAAAGCTAGCGGTAAATACAACCGACTCCTGCAAAAATTCATAGTCTGTAAAAATACCCACCAGATAGAGGCCTAGAACTAGCAGGCTAGTTAGCAGGCCATAGAGATTAAATCTTTCCTTTCCCGACAGATTATAGAGGCTGAGGCTGGCTGCCAGAAGAAGGAGGTTTAGGACCAGGGCTCCTGCTACATAGCTATAGACCAGCTGGTTTACTCCAAGAAGAAGGATGAAAATAAGAAGCAGCCTGCTTCTTGCCCACATCTCTCCTATGGCTCTATATACTTCCTTTAGTGTGTTCATTATAACCTCCTAGCTATTTATACCCCAAAAAGGACTCTAGGAGTCACTAAGCCTAGAAAGATAGGCTCCCAGTCCCCTCCTATATATAGGAAGACTGACAAAACCCAGGATGGCTTCCGATACCATTATCTGCAGGGTAATTAGAAAAAAGCTCAGTTTTACCTGGCTAAGTAGGACTATTTCAGCTCCTATGATAAAGGAAAAGATTGCAGGAAAAAAGGCTGCCTGCCAGTCCTTTTTTACATAGGTCATGGCCTTTAGGCTGATATAGGTATGCAGGCTTCCCACCACCACATCCACCAGACCAAAGGGACTAAAAAAATTACTTATCGCACAGCCCAGGGTAATGGGCAGAATAAAGCCAGGATTATAAAAAACCGATAGGTTCAGAAGCTCTGCCAGCCTAAACTGAAAGGGGCCAAAGCTAAGTTCAGCAAAGGCCAGGCTGAGGATCACATAGAGGGCCGTTATAAGCCCATAGAGGGTAAGTTTTCTACTTGTCATCTCTTCTTCTTTCTCAGGCTGGCAAGCTCTTTTTGAATGGTCCCCAATACCCTTCTTTTATCCAAAGTCCAAAGGGGAGCTAGAAGCTCCTCCCTGGGGCTATCTCCAGTCAGCCTGTGGACTACCAGCCTGTCCCCCAGTAGGTCCAGGACAGCCACAGCCCTTTTAACATAGTCATCAAAACCCAGGGGCTCATAGAGGCCTTCTTCATAGAGCCTGGCTAGGCCAGTGCCCCTTTGTACATAGAGGCTGTGGATTTTTATACCCCAGCTCCCCTCATCTAGAATAAGCCCGGCTGTTTCAAGCTCATCCTCTTGAGTGGCTCCAGGCAGGCCCAGGATCATATGGGTCACCACCCTGATCTTCCTCTCCCTAAGCCTCTTCATAGCCTCTATATAGTCACTGGTTTTATAGCCTAGATTAACTAGCTCCATGACCTCCTCATTTGCACTCTGGAGGCCAAGCTCTAGCCAGAGATAGGTCCTTTTATTTAGCTCCTCTAAGAGCTCCAGCACTTCTTCTTCCAAGCAGTCCACCCTAGTGGCTATGGCTAGGGCCAGGACCTGGGGATCCTCCAGTGCCTCATAGTAGACCCTTTCCAGGTAGTCCCTGCTGGCAAAGGTGCCAGTGAAGTTTTGAAAATACCCAATATAGCCCTGGGCCGGACCCAGTCTTTTTTTCTGGTAGGCCAGCTGGTCCTTTATGGACCCTGGCCTAGTAAAGTCTCCAGAACCCCTTTCCGAGCAGAAAAGACAAGCTCCACTGGCTAGATGGGGACAGCTAAAGCCCCCATCCAGGGGTAGTTTAACCAGGCGAAAGCCAAAGGTCTTTTTTAGCTCTCCCGCTAGTCCCCTCATTGATTTAGGAGGCCAAACCTATCAAAAAGATGGAAGATAAGACTGACCACCACTGCCACCACCGAGGAGAGCACCATGCCAGAAAGCTGGATGGAGCCAAAGCTTATTGATAGCCCCGACAACCCTGTGGTAAAGACTACAGAGGTTAAAATAAGATTTCTAGACTGGGAGTAGTCCACCTTGGAATCCACCAGGAGCCTAATGCCCGAGGCTCCTATCATTCCATAGAGTAGAAAGGTCACCCCTCCTATGACATTGCCGGGAATAGTTCCAATAAAGGCGGCCAGGGGGCCAAAAAATGCCATTATAATAGAAATGATTGCAGCGCCAGCTATGACCTGGACCGAGTAAATACCAGTCACCGCCATGACTCCAATGTTCTCTCCATAGGTTGTTGTGGGTACACCCCCCACAAGGCCTGAGAGCATGGTGGAAAAGTTATCGGCAAAGATAGACCTGTGAAGACCTGGATCTTTGAGTAGGTCCTTTCCTACAATGTTGGAGGTCACCACCTGGTGGGAGATATGCTCACTGGTTATAACAAGAAGGACAGGCAGCATGGTAATAATGGCACCTAGATCAAATTTTGGCAGCTGGAAGTGGGGCAGGGTGAAAAGTCCAGCTTCAAGAACCGGTGTAAAATCCACCATGTTAAAGGCCAGGGCAGAAACATAACCCGCCACAATGGCAATAAGAATTGGAATGGTAGAGAAAAACCCCTTAAAGAGTACTGTGCCAAAGACAGCAACTCCCAGGGTTATTAAAAAGACAGCCACATCAGCTAGGCTTGCACCCTCCACCATGATCTTGGCGCCAATGGCTCCCCCCTGGACAGTAAGGGAGGTCAGCTCAAAACCAATAAGGGCCACCACGGCTCCCATGGCAGCAGGGGGTAGGACAACATCTATCCAATCTGTACCATACCTATAGATGACATAGGCCAGGATACAGCCAAGAAAACCAGTTACGACAAAGGCCCCCTGGGCATAGCTAAAGCCCAGACTTGCAATAATTACACCAGCTGGCCCTAAAAAGGCAAAGCTAGAACCCAGGTAGGCCGGGGCCTTACCCTTGGTTATGAGTATAAAGAGCAGGGTTCCGATGCCGTTCATAAAAAGTACTATACCTGGGTCAATCTGAAAAATAATCGGCACCAGCACCGATGCTCCAAACATGGCAAAGGTATGCTGCAAACTCAGGGGTAGTAAGAGGGCACCTGGTACCTTGTCCTCTATACCGTATTTTCTTTTTTCCATATTAATCTCCTTTTCCTTGTCTAAAGTATACAGCAGAAAAAATCCAGGCTCAAGAAGTTAATTGGGAAATTTCCTATAGGAGCGCTTAAAGTTTTCAAGAAAGGAATTTATTTTTACCACATAGTCCCTGGTTTCTTCAAAGGGGATTTCCACAAGCCTTCCCCCCTCAGAATAGTCTTCATCCTCCAGCCAGGCCTGGACCTGGCCCGGGCCTGCATTATAGGCAGCAAAGACCAGGTCCCAGTCTCCAAAGCGCTCCCTGAGCATGCTGAGGTAGTAGGCCCCATAATCAAGGCTTACTTCGGGGAGGTAAAGGTCATCAAGGTCCAGTTCAAGGCCCCTGATCTCTGCCAGATAGACCCCGGTCTCGGGCATGATCTGCATAAGTCCCCGGGCTCCCACGGAACTAGTGGCATCTGGAATCCAGCTGCTCTCAGTTCGAGCCACAGCTGCTAGAATAAAGGGGTCAAGCCTGTGATTTTTTGCTGCCTTTCTAATTTCTTTGCTATAATAAATAGGTTCTATCACTTCCCTTGGTATAAACTCACAGACGAGAAAGACTAGGACCAGGATTATTAAAAATAGAGAGCTTAGTTTTTTCATGAAGACTCCTGCTTTTATTTATAGATTTATTTAAAAGTTTACACCTGTCCCCTTAGGATATAAATCCCTTGAAAGGAGTTCAGATGAATAGAATAGACGAGATACTAAAGGACTTTGAAGCCAGATATCAGAGAAATATTAAAAAGAGGGCCTGGCTGAGTTTTTTACTGACCTTTATAATAATGGGGATTTATTTTTTTATAAGCCTACCCTCTTTATCCCCCCAATCCCCAAGCTTCTACAGTTTTTTTCTTCTGACCATCCTGGTCTTTACTGGACTTAGGCTGGTCTTTGGACCTAGTATAAATTTTAGGTCTCTAAAAATTACCCTGGGACTTTTAGGCCTACTACTTATCTTACCCATTATTTTTAGCCTAGTCTCAAGCCCTATCTTGAGGGCCCGCTCCTATGCCAGGCTGATAGATGTCTCCACTGGAGTCTTTGAAGAGGAAATTGAAAAGATTTCCCTATCCCAGGTCCCCATTGTTGATAGGGAAACCGCTGCAATAATAGGAGAAAAGCAGCTGGGCTCCCTGACTGAACTTGTCAGCCAGTTTGAAATCGATGGCCAGTACTCCCAGATTACCCTGGGAGACAAGCCCTACAGGGTCTCCCCCCTCAGATATTTTGATCTTATAAAGTATATCACCAATAGAAGGGATGGTATACAATACTATATCTCTGTGGATATGACCTCCCAGGAGGGCCGGGTAGTAAAGCTCCAGGAGCCTATCTACTACTCCTCCAGCGACTATCTAATGAGAAATATCCACAGGAGGCTTCGCTTCCAATACCCCTTCTCCATTCTGGGAGAGACCAACTTTGAAATAGATGAAGAGGGTAGGGCCTATTATATAACACCCATAATAAAAAAGACCATAGGTTTTTTTGGTGGCAGTGATGTTAAATCAGCCCTGGTAACCGATGGTCACACAGGAAAATCTACTAAATATGCTATAGAGGAGCTCCCCCACTGGGTGGACAGGGTTTTTCCAACAGATCTTGTTATGAACCAGCTAGACCAAAGGGGCCTTTATAGCGGAGGCTTTTTAAACTCGGTCTTCGGACAAAAGAATGTAACCTCCACCACCGAAGGCTACAACTACATCTCCTTGGGTCAGGATATCTACCTGACAACGGGGCTTACCTCGGTGAGAAGTGATGACTCAAACCTGGGTTTTTACTATGTAAACCTGAGGACCAAGGAGGCAAAGTTCTATCCCCTGGCCTCGGCCACGGAGGTGGCCTCCATGTATAGTGCCCAGGGCAAGGTCCAGGAAAAGGGCTACACCCCTACCTTCCCAGTTATCCTCAATATCCAGGATAGACCAGTGTATTTTATGAGCCTCAAGGACAGGGCCAAGACTGCTAAAATGTATGCCCTGGTAGATGCCCAGCAGTTTACCAATGTCCTGGTGGGAGACTCGGTAGCCGAGCTCTTTAAAAGCTATATAAAAAACCACCCAATAAAGGGTGAGCAGATAGGAGAAATGGAGGAGCTGACCATTGAGGAACTTAAGGAGGTCATCCAGGAGGGCACCAGTGTCTATTTCTTTACAGTTAGAGAAAACCAGAGGATTTACTTTGCCTCCTCCCAAAACCTGGGAGCTAGGGTCCTAAAGCTAAAGGAAGGCAGTAAAATTAAACTTGAAAGCTATGATGAGGATGGCCTCATGATAGTGGAAACATTGGAGTAAAAAATGCAAAGAGATTCAAAAAAGTGGCTTGTCGCCCTTCTGGCCAGCCTATTTATACTGGCTCTGTACCTTTTTCTAGTTGACCCCAGCATGTTGCTCCAGGGGCAAAAGCTTGACCATTCAAGTGCCAGGGTCACTGAGATAATTGATAAAAAGGAAAACACCGACCTCTCCGACCACACCCAGGGAGGGATAACCAATACCCAGATTACCTTTAAGGCGGATATTAAAAATGAAAGTGTCACTGCCTTCCAACAGATTTCAAACCTCATTCCCGATGAGAAGGAGGTCGAAAGAGGCGATAGGGTGGTCCTTATAAATATCTCCCAGCCGGGGGAAAGCCAGTGGGTCATGGCCAGCTACAATAGGATGGGAAGTGTAATTATTATTGCCCTGGCCTTTGGCCTTCTTCTTATCCTCTTTGGTCTCTATAAGGGTCTAAACGCCCTTATAGCCCTGGCCCTTACTGTAGCTATGATATTTTTTGTCTTTATCCCCATGATCCTCCAGGGACAAAACATCTATTTTTGGACCCTGGTCACTGCCTTTTATAGTATCTTTCTAACAGTCTATATGATTACAGGTTGGAGCGATAAGAGCCTGGTGACCATCCTAGGCTGCGTTTTTGGGACCCTGGTAGCCGCCGGTCTTTCCTTTGGCCTGGGCAAGTTTCTCCACCTAACAGGAGGCTACGATGACGCTACCCTGGCCCTCCACCGCCTAAGTGCCACCATGCCCATCGACCTAAGGGCCCTGATCTTTGCAGGAATAACCATAGGGGCTCTAGGGGCAGTCATGGATGTTGCCATGGATATATCCTCCTCCCTCTATGAGATTAGACTCCACTCCAAGGTGGGCTTTAAAAAGCTCTTCACCTCTGGCCTTACCATTGGTAGGGATATTATGGGCACTATGAGTAATACCCTGGTCCTAGCCTATATAGGGGGGTCTCTGAGTTCGGTGCTTATTAGGATTATTGCCTCCTCCAGCCTCCTTATCCTTTTTAATACAGAACTTATAATAATTGACCTGCTCCAGGCCCTTCTTGGCAGTATAGCCCTGGTCCTCACCATACCCCTGACGGCCTTTTTTGCAGCCAGCCTCTACAGCAAACTAGACTAGCTAAGCTAGTCTAGTCTTTTTTTTTAAATTTTTCCTAGTTAGAAACTTCTTCCGCCACCACCGTGGGTACCTCCTCCACTGGAAGTATGGGTTGAGCTTCCTCCTCCACCTCTAGATCCTCCCGATGAAGAGGAGATGGTCCTGGTAGTAACCCTTCTATTTATTAGAGCACCCTGGCTTGGCCTGATACCTCCAATAAGATTGTTGGTGTACTGGAAGGGCAGGGGCCTTGCCTTCTTAGAGTAGCGTTTTTTTGTCCTATTAAAGAAGCTAAGTCCACCGGCACTACCCGCTCCAAGACCTGCCAGGGCGTCGGTACCAGTGACCTTGTTGGGACCTGCCTTGACAAAGTACTTGTCCACATCCTTCATAAAGACCTCGGCCGCTCCAAAATAGTCCTCCTCGGACACCCTATCAAAGGCGTGGTCAAGCATGGTTTCTATTTTGCTATCTGTCAGGATATCAATGGCCCTACCCGAGGTAGATATGTGGATCCTCCTATTTTGCATATCAATTAAAAAGGCCACATTATCGGTATTGATTCCAAACTTCTCATCTGCCAGATCATCAATATAGGCCTCCGAGCTCTTACCCCTGCTATCCCTGGTTGTTGCCAGGGTGACAAAGATTTCATGCTCCTCTGCCAGGATCTTTGCCTTCTCAAAGAGGACCTCTGCTCCATCCTCCCCCCAAAGGCCCGCTAGGTCTTCTAGATAGACCAGACTTGAAGATAGGACTATAGGGGAAATTGGGCTGGGGGCCAGGTCTTCTTCACTGACTGGTCCCTGGGATAAATGGACCTCCAACTCCTCTAGATAGGAGCTTATGGCAAGAAAACTACTTCCTTCTTCCAGCTTGGAGAAGACTGTATTTGCAAGACTATCCTCAAGCTCCGAATCAAGTTTTAAATCCTCCCCACCTCTAGAGCCAACTTCAACCACCTTCTGGGCTACATTAATAACCAGGCCTAGAATGGGACGGTCTTCATAAAACTCATCCAGGAGCTCGCCAAGGTAGTCGGCAGTAAAGACGCTAGGATCATCTATACTTTCAATGGCAAGGAAGATATCCTCCCCTTCGGCCATCTCACCTACCCTTCTAGCCAGGTCGTAGAACTCCTTATCAGTCCAGAGTAAACCCCTATCCCCAAAATAGTATTTTTCTCCTATGAGGGTTTCCCCCTGACTGGGGGTCTCCTCCATTTCAGGAGGAAGTTTATCTAGACCCTGGGCAAGGTAGTTACTAGCCCTGAGGAAAAAGCCCCTTACCAGGCTAAAGGCCTGGGGATGGTCTTCTCCAGCTAGGCTATCTACTATGGTTTGAAGTTCTTCACCTCCAAGTTCATCTATTCCATCACTGACCCCATGGTAGGTACTATTACCTATATCATAGGCAAAGTAGACATACCTGGGATTTTTAAATTCATAGGCCTCACCTAGGTAGTCAGTAAAATCAAGCTCACTGGGATTTTCTAGGAGAAAGGCCGCCGTTTCAATATCATAAACCGTTTCTAGGCCAGCCAGGTATTCATTGAGTAACTCAAGCTCTTCTTCTTCAAAAAACTCTCCCTGCTGGATAATTCTTGGTTCCAGGGCAAAGCTGGGTAAAAGAAAGACTAGTAATATAAGGAGGAAAATTATATTTTTCTTTACCATATTAGTAACCCTCCTAGTATGACAAGAGCAGAAATAACTGCAAAGATAAGGCCGCTACTTATGCCGAGCTTTACATTGTCAACGGGCAGCTCACCATAGGCCTGGCCATTAACACCATTTAGCATGTAGACATAGTTCTTTCCTTGATACTGGTAGGTTAAGACCCAGGTAGGAAGAAGGACATAATTCATCTTCTCTATATCCGTCTTTACTTGGTTTTGAGTCTTTCTCACACTATCATAGCCAGAAAACTGACCTTCTACATAACTATTGGCATAGTCACTTGCCCTATCTAAAATACTCTTTCTAGCCTGGTCCTTGTCTATATCAAAGCGCTCGGAAAAAAAGCCTGATAAATAGAGCATGTTGAAGTCTCTAAGCTCGGCTCCGCTAAAATCATCAATGCTCTTAACTAGATCTGCATCTATCTGAGTAAAGGCCAGCTCAGGAATATTTTTTATATCAAAAACCCCCTTGGCCTCCACACTGTAGTCCTCATGCTCTGTATACTCAGTGGATCCTCGGGTATAGACATTGGTCCTGGTGCCAATGCCCGCCACATTTACATCGGTCTTGGCATCCCCCATCCAGTAGGGTAGATAGATACCTGTGATTTTCTCCAGGTGGGAACTCTCTGTAAAGGAGGCTGGCACGTATTTTTGTTTTTTAGCCCAGCTTAAAAAGGTCTCCTGGGCCTTTTTCTTATCAATGGCAAAGGGAATTATATAGTTAGGCTTAAAATCCCCTGCCAATTGGCGTTTTAAAATTACTGGGCTGTGGCAATAGTAGCAAAAGGTGGCAGAGGTGGTGGTATCACTGACCACCTCTGCTCCACAGTTATCACAAGTATAGCTGAGGATTTCTTCCTCTGACTGGTCTAATTTAGCCTCTTTACCGGCCTCCTTAGCAGCCTCTTTATTTGCATAATCCTCCAACTCCCCTAAAGTAAAGCTATTGCCACAGTATTCACAGTGTCCCATATCGCTATTGGGATCATAGGTTATAGATGCCCCACAGGAGGGACACTTATAATTTAGTAGAGACATGACTACCTCCTACTGGGCAGATCCACACTCAGGACAAAATTTTGGCTTATCTCCTTCAAATTTATGGCCACAGTTGGTACAGAAACTGGCCGCAGGCTTCTCGGGTTTCTTAGTTCCGCACTCCTTGCAGAAGTTTCCTTCATTTTCAGTTCCACACTCAGGGCAGGCCCATCCGCCGGCACTTGGTGCTACAGCTGGAGCCTGCTGATTTGCCATCTCAGCCCTTAGCCTATCCATCTCCTCCTGCTGGGCCTTCATCTGGGCTTGGAGGGCATCCCTTTCAGCCTGGGCCTGGTTGGTCTGGGAGGATGCTCCCATAAAGGCGCCACCGGCAGACATGCCAACTCCCACTCCCATCATAGATCCCATAGCTCCACCTTCATTGCTACCAGCAGCTTCAATACCCCTGGCTACAGAGCCCTGTACAAAGCCTTCTCTGATGCTAGCGTCACTTAGCATAGCACCACGGTTACGCATATTGATAAGCTCCTTGGATTCATCGTCATAGGAGATAGAGGCAATACCCACAGACTGGATATCCATACCTCTAAGGTTATGCCACTTATCATCTAACACGTCTGCCATGTACTTGCTAAGATCCTGGCTTCTTGAAGCTACATAGGAAATCCTAATGCCATCGGCAGACATCTGGTTGATGGAGGTCTGTAGAGCTTCTAGGAATTCCGACATATACATCTGGGCAATATCGTCCATGGTAATGGTACCACCACCCTTGGGAAGAACCTCCCTGAAAAATAGAATAGGGTCAGTAATCTTTATAGTATAGGTTCCATGGGCCCTTAGAAATAGCTCAGAATTATAAAAATCATCAAAGTAGTTTATGGGATTTTTTGTTCCAAACTTTATCCCCTTCATCTCCTGAAGGTTGACATAGAAGACCTGCTGTTTGAGAGGGGTGTCCCCACCAAACCTAAAGCGATTAAAGGTTTCCTTGACGGCTGCTCCCAAATCTCCACTCATTAGGGAGGGCATTGAAGAGTTTTTAACCTCAAACATGCCGGGCTCAGCGGTAAAGTCTACAATAGCTCCCCCATCTACAAGCAGGGCGCACTGGTTTTCTGGTACATGGATTATAGATCCATTGGAAATTGCATCGACTGTATGCTTGGTATTACTTCCTCGTCTTCCTCTTTTTAGCATTATCCCCTGGGTAAAAACAACACCCTCTGAGGTGTCATCAGGTTCAATGGTTTCTAGCCATTGATCGGCTAAACCACTTCCAACAGTTGCGCTTAAGGCTTTAATCAGTCCCATATCACCCTCCTTGATTGATAAAGTTATTACAATTAATTATATTATACCATAAAAATAGAGGGTCTAAACCCTCTATCACTCATAAGTTTTTTTATATTCCTCTTGAAATTTCGCCAAAATCTTCTTTTCCATCCAGGAGAGGGCCATCTGGGATACAGACAGCTCCTGGGCCACCACCCGACCTTCTTACTACTTGATAAAGCAACACCCAATAAAGCCTTACTATAGCCTATATCAAGTTTATGAAAAAGGGAGAAAGCAGTGAGGGTGTCTATCTCTATTAAGGGTATAAAGCCTTGATAGACTGTCTAGAGAGAGATCAGAAAGGACAGCCTTTATCGCTCTCTATAAATCTCTTTTCGACGCCCCACATCAAAAAGAAATATGATTAGCTTTTCATCCTCAATGGTGGCAAATAAACGATAATCACCCACACGATATCTCCATATGCCTTGAAGATTTCCTTTTAATGCCTTTCCATATTGTCTAGGATTTTTTGTATCAACTAAATTTTTTATAATCCAATTTTTAATAACACGCTGTGTTTGCCTATCCATTTTTTTGAGTTGTTTTTCCACACTCTCTTGAATTTTCACCTGGTACATTAGATACCTAGCTTTTTCCATACTTCTTCATGATCTAGAGCTTTTTCTGTTTCCATTCGTTCTTTTGCTCTCAGTATTCGCTCTTCATCTAAGCTTAAATCCTCTTCAATTCGATCTAGCACTAGTTCTCTAATAAAACTGGATAGATTGAGCTGATTTGCACTGACATATTCTCTAATTAATTTTGATTCTTCCTCGCTCACTCGTAAGGATATTGTGCTCATATTCCTACCCCCTTCATACTCTCGTATTACATGTAATGCAATTATATCCCCTTTTTGATTTTCTGTCAACCTAGCTACAAACTCACTGGCAATGCCAAAAACTTTCTTTTTCTGGAAAAATCTCTAGGAGTAAGGAAATTTTAAAGTCATAGGCACTATCAAACTATGCCAAGGGATAGTATTCAATAAAAATAGAGGGTCTAAACCCTCTATCACTCATAAGTTTTTTTATATTCCTCTTGAAATTTCGCCAAAATCTTCTTTTCCATCCTGGAGATGGTCATCTGGGATACAGACAACTCCTCGGCCACCACTATCTGGGTCTTCTCCTCAAAGAAGCGGTCCTCGATGATTTTTCTTTCCATTGGATTAAGTTTGTCCAGGATAAAATTTATAAAGTCACTATTACCAATTGCTTCAAAGTTCTTATCCTCTTCACCTACAATATCCATAAGGCGGACGTCCTTGTCATCGCCTCCGGCATCAAGCTCCACATCCAGACTCCTGGGTGTGTAGACCTTGGATGCCTCCATGGCTTCTATTACATCCTCATCGCTCACCGCCAGATAGCTGGCTATATCGCTGATGGTGGGGGGACCTCCCAGGTCCTTATAGAGCCTATCCCTGGCCTGGGTGACCTTCTTTGAAAGTTCCTGGATCCTCCTGGGCACTCTAATGGTCCAGCCCTTGTCCCTGAAGTGTTTTTTTATTTCCCCGACAATGGTGGGGGTTGCAAAGGAAGAAAACTCAAAACCCTTGTCCACATCATAGCGCTGGACTGCATAGAGTAGGCCTAGGGATGCCACCTGATAAATATCATCCTGCTCTATACCCTTGTTGATATACTTCTTACTGAGGATATCCACAATATACATATGCCTCTTAAAGAGTTCATCCCGCATCTCAGTATTCTCAGGATCAGCTTTGTATAGGCGAAATAATTCCTTGCTTTCTAGATCCTTATATGACATTTTTCACCTACACTATCTGTTTTTTATCATGTGAATGGTTGTTCCCTTTTCCTTCTCCGACTCCACCACCAGGCCATCCATTATTGAATCAATAATATAAAGTCCCAGGCCACTGCCGGCATAGTCCTCAGGAATTGGAGCATTTATATCCCTGGGTACAAAACCCTTGCCCTCATCGGACACGGTGATTTTCATCCTTCTATCATCGACTTCAATAACTATTTCAATACTCTTAGAGCCCCTGCCATGGAGGACAACATTATTACAGGCTTCGCCCACGGCCAGCCTAATATCCTCTATCTTTTCAATATCATACCCATGAATTCCCGCCACAGAGGTGGCTGCCAGCCTAGCTGAAATCACATACTCCTTCTTATTGGGTATATTCAGTTTAAATATCTCCATCTCTCCTCCTTCACCTAAGGAGCTAATACCCATTTGGGTGAAAATTTATTCTTCCCTAATTCTAATTATCTTATCCAGCCCAGTTAGACGAAAGAGTTTAAGGACACTGGCCTGGGGCCTAGCTAGGATAAGTTCAAGGTCCTTGGCCTTGAGCCTCTTTACTACACCTATTAGCATGCCAAGACCAGTTGAATCTATATAGTCCAGTTCCTCGGCATTGATTATCATACTTCTTTCCTTCTCCTCTAGAATAGCCTCTAGCTTCTCCCTGACCTCAGAGGAGGTATTTATATCCACTTCTCCCATGATTTTTACTTCCCAGCGGTCGCTTCTCTCGGAAAATAAATATCTAATTTTCACTGCCATTTTCTTCCTCCTCTATATCCACTGCCTTAGCAAAGGCCACAACCTCCACATCCTCTTCAAAACGCATGAGGCTGACCCCCGAAGTATTTCTACCCATAACGGAGATATCCTCTACCCTTATTCTAATCATGCTGCCCTGGGAGCTGATAAGAAAGATCTCATCATCCTCCCTGACCAGGCTAGCAGAGACTACCCTCCCTGTTTTACCAGTCAGCTTGTAGTTTATAATACCCTTACCGCCCCGGCCCTGGCTCCTATAGTTATCAAGGGTGGTCCTCTTACCATAGCCCTGGGTTGTTATAGTCAGTATATCGGCCCTATCATCGTCTAGGACATCTACACTTACCACCTCGTCCTCCTGGGCCAGCTCAATGCTCTTGACACCCCGGGTATTTCTTGAAAGAACCCTCATATCCGAGGAGGGGAATCTAATAGCCTTGCCCAGCTTTGTGGCTATAAAGACGTCATTTTCTTCTTCAAGGATCCTGACATGGATGACTTCATCCCCCTCATCCAGGCGGATTACCTTGATACCACTCTGGCGATTACTTTCAATATCCTGGAGGAGCATCTTATTTATGACACCCTTTTTAGTGGCAAGTACCAGTCTTCTCTCATCCATGCTATTAACTGGAATTATACTGGTTACCTTCTCCCCCTCCTCCAGTTGCAGGAGGTTAATAATAGGGGTTCCTCTACTTTGTCTTGAGGATTCGGGAATCCTGTAGGCCTTGAGCCTAAAGAGCTTGCCAAGATTTGTAAAATAAAGAAGGTCACTATGGGTAGAGGTGGTGAAGATGTCATAGATTATATCCTCATCCCTGGTGGTAAGGCCAATTACCCCCCGGCCTCCCCTATGCTGGGACTGGTAGACATCCTGGGCCACCCTTTTTACATAGCCCCTCTGGGTCAGGGTTATAACCATCTCCCTTTCCTCTATGAGGTCCTCATCCTCCAGCTCCTCATAGCTATGCTCAATGGAGGTCCTTCTCTCATCACCATATTTTTCCTTAATAGCTTCCAGGCTATCCTTTATCAGGCCCATTAAAAGCCCCTCATCAGCTAAAACCTCCAAATAGTAGGCAATGTCCTTCTTAAGGGCCTGGTACTCAATATCTATTTTTTCATACTCTAGACCCTGGAGTCTTCTTAGCTGCATGCTAAGAATACTATTAGCCTGAATCTCGGTAAACTCAAACCTCTCCATGAGCCTTTCTCTGGCATTATCATAGGAGGAGCGAATAATCTTAATAATCTCATCAATGTTTTGTAGGGCAATTAGGAGGCCCTCCAGGATATGGGCCCTGTCCCTGGCCTTTCTAAGATCAAACTCTACCCTTCTGGTCTCAACCTCTTTTTGATGATCTATATACTTAACTATCATTTCCTTGAGGTTAAAGACCCTGGGCATACCCCCATCCAGAGCAATAAAAATCATACTAAAAACAGACTCTAGGGTGGAGTTCTTATAGAGCTGGTTTAGGATAATATTGGCATTGGCATCCCTTCTAATTTCCAGGATAATCCTGATGCCATGGCGGCTGGACTCATCCCTCATCTCGGTTATGCCATCTATCCTCTTTGTCCTTACCAGGTCTGCTATGCCCTCTAGGAGCTTGGTCTTATTGACCATGTAGGGAATCTCACTTACTACTATCCTGTATCTTCCCTTTTTATACTCTTCAATTGTGGCCTTGGAGCGAATCCTCACCCTGCCATGGCCTGTCCTATAGGCCCTCTTCATGGACTCCCTGCCCATGATGGTGGCCCCGGTGGGAAAGTCAGGACCCTTTATTATCTCTAAAAGATCCTCAATGCCAGCCTCAGGATTATCTATTAGATGGACCGTGCCATCTATGATCTCCACAAGATTATGGGGGGGAATTGAAGTTGTCATACCAACTGCAATACCCGTTGACCCATTTACAAGAAGGTTTGGAAAGCGGCTGGGCAGGACCCAGGGCTGCATGAGACTCTCATCGTAGTTGGGATAAAAATCCACGGTTTCCTTATCAAGGTCCCTCAGTAGCTCATCGCTGATAGCTGATAGCCGAGCCTCGGTATAACGCATAGCCGCAGCCCCATCACCGTCGATGGAACCAAAGTTTCCCTGGCCCTCCACCAGGAGGTAGCGGGTGGAAAAATCCTGGGCCAGTCTTACCATGGCATTATAGATAGCCGAGTCACCATGGGGGTGGTACTTACCAATAACATCCCCCACTATCCTGGCTGATTTTTTAAAGGGCTTGTCATGGCTGTACTTCTGCTCATACATGGAGTAGAGAATACGCCTGTGGACTGGTTTTAGTCCATCCCTGACATCGGGCAGGGCCCTGGAAACAATGACACTCATGGAATAATCTATATAGGATTTTTCCATCTCCCTGCTTATATCTCTTTCAACAATATTTGTATTCAATCTTCTCTCCTAAACATCAAGGTTCATAACGCCCTCGGCATGCTCTTGAATAAACTGGCGACGGGGTTCCACCTGGTCTCCCATTAGAGTGGTAAAGACCTGGTCTGCTTCTATAGCATCCTCCACCCTGACCCTGATAAAGACCCTGTTTTCTGGGTCCATGGTGGTGGTCCAAAGCTGCTCGGCGTTCATCTCTCCAAGTCCCTTATAGCGCTGGATATGGCTATTTTTATCCATCTCACCAAGGAGCATTTGGAGCTCATCATCATTGTAGGCATACTCTATCCTCTTGCCGCTTTTTACAGCATAGAGGGGGGGCTGGGCCAGGTAGATGTGACCGTGTTCTATAAGGGGTGTTAGGTACCTATAGAAAAAGGTCAAAAGTAGGGTCCTTATATGGGCTCCATCGACGTCGGCGTCGGTCATTATAACAATCTTATGGTAGCGAAGTTTTTCTAAATTAAATTCATCGCCTATACCAACACCAAAGGCCGTCACCATATCCCTTATTTCCCTGGAGTTAAGGGCCCTGGAAAAGTTGGCCTTCTCCACATTTAAAATCTTTCCCCTAAGGGGAAGGATGGCCTGGTACTTCCTGTCCCTGCCTAGCTTGGCAGTTCCTCCGGCAGAGTCTCCCTCCACCAGGAAAATTTCAGAAAGGCTGGGGTCCTTTTCCTCACAGTCAAAGAGCTTGCCTGGCAGAGAAAAGCCGTCCAGCAGGCCCTTTCTTCTAGTTAAATCCCTGGCCTTTCTGGCTGCAATCCTGGCCTTGGAGGAGCTGATACACTTCTCCATTATGACCCTGGCCTCCTGGGGATTTTCCATAAGAAAGTTCCCAACTATTTCACTACAGACAGAGTCTGTTATCCCCCTGAGCTCGCTATTTCCAAGCTTGGTCTTGGTCTGGCCCTCAAACTGGGGCTGGGGGACCTTGACGGAAATAATGGCGGTAAGACCTTCTCTGACATCCTCTCCCAGGAGGTTTTCTTCATTTTCCTTGATGAAGTTGTTTTTTCTTCCATACTCATTTATAACCCTGGTCAGGGCTGCCCTAAAACCTGAAAGGTGGGTCCCCCCCTCCTGGGTATTTATGTTATTGGCAAAGGTATGGATATTTTCATTGTAGCTATCGCTATACTGAATAGCCAGCTCCACAATGGCTCCCTCCCTGCTGGCCTCACCATAGAGGACATTTTTATGCAGGGGGGTCTTGTTTTTATTTATATACTGGACAAACTCTGCAATTCCACCCTCATAATAGAAGGTGATACTCTTATCATTATAGTTATCGCCAAAGTCTATCCTTATTCCCTTATTTAAAAAGGCCATCTCCCTAAAGCGGTTTTCTAGGACCTTGTGGTCATACTCCAGCTCATCAAAGATTTCTGCATCGGGCCAGAAGATGGTCCTGGTGCCTTTTTTATCGGTGCTTCCTACAACCTCCAGGGCCTTTACTCTTTTTCCCCTGGAAAATTCAATCTGGTGGATCTTATTTTCCCTATAGACCTCTACAATCATCCTGGAGCTAAGGGCATTTACCACCGAAGCTCCAACTCCATGGAGGCCCCCAGAGACCTTATACTCTTCATTATTAAACTTTCCTCCTGCGTGGAGGACGGTATGGATAACCTCCACTGCAGATATTCCAAGCTTTGGATGGAGGTCTGTAGGCATGCCCCTGCCATTATCAGATACCTCGACACTGAGATCCTTATTTATGGTGATATTTATCCTGTCGGCGTAGCCATTTATGGCCTCATCTATGCTGTTGTCCACAATCTCGTAGATAAGATGGTGGAGGCCCCTTTGGCCAGTAGAGCCAATGTACATACCGGGCCTGGTTCTAACTGGTTCTAGTCCCTCTAAAACCTGTATCTTTTCCGCTGAATAGGCTTCTTTCATATTTTCCTCCCCTCTCCAATGGTGGTTATCTTGTAATTTTCTATCTGGGATAAATCAAGGCCATCAAGATCAGTACCGGTAAGGATTATTTGATGGTCCCCCAGTAGTTTAACTATCTGGTGTCTTCTAAACCTGTCTAATTCACTGAATACATCGTCCAGGAGGACCAGGGGTTTTTTTTCCAGGGTCTCCTCTATAAAGTCCAGTAGGCCAAAAAAAATACTGAGAGAGGCTATTCTGACCTGGCCCTGGCTGGCAAAGCGCCGGGCATCCCCTCCATTAATCATGACCAGCATGTCATCGGCCTGGGGGCCAAGGCTGGTATAACCCAGGGAAATGTCCTTTTTCCTAGTCTCCCTATAGGCCTCTTTTAGATTATCAAGCTCTTCAATATTACTCCTATAGCTAAGGGAAAGTTCTTCCCTTTCTCCAGATATAAAGGCCTGGAGCCTCCTGCTATTTAAATCTAACCTATCTATAAAGTCTCTTCTAGTTTCAAAGAGTTTTTTTCCATAGTGGGCTAGCTTTTCTTCATAGACCTCCATCTGTACTGGATCAAAGTTTTCCTTTAAAAGAATATTTCTTGATTTTAGGAGCCTTTGATACTGGATAAGGTTTTGAAAGTAGAGGGGACTGACCAGGGAAATTTCTCTATCTAAAAAATTCCTCCTATAACTGGGACCCTCCCTTATAATGTTTAGGTGGTCTGGAGAAAAGAGCACCATGGGAAAGCTTCCAAAGAGCTGGCTTCTTCTTTCTATTGCTAGATTATTAAGCTCAAGATAGGGTTTTTTATCCCTATGGGTGTAGATAAAACTATAGTTTTCACCCTCCTCCTTAAAGTCTAATTCCACTCTAAAAGGAAGCTTTCTATCATAAAAAGCTTCTCTGGTACTTCTACCCCGAAAGGTCTTTCCCATACAGGCCAGGTAGATGGCCTCCAGGAGGTTGGTCTTTCCCTGGGCATTGTCTCCTATTATAAATTCTATATCAGAGTCAAAAAAAAATTCTTCGTCTAAATAGTTACGATAATTTATTAATCTTGCTCTTTTTATCCTCATACTTTCTCCTGTGCTTATTTTAGCACATTTTAGGAGTTTTTTCAAATTTAGAGGTAGTATACCTTAAAATAAAAAAAGGCGCTTAAATCGCCTATTTTTATTTCTTCTTTACCTATCCCTGTAAAATAGCAGGATAAATTCCTGTAATTTATATATAATTATTTGCTTTTTATTAATATAAACTATACTTCTTATCAAAAAATAATTTTCTCGGTGAATTTCTCCCTGAGCATATCCTGGCTAAAAAGAGAAAAACCCGATTCGGCCAGGGCTTTTTCTATGTTTTTTTCCCTTAGCCCCTTTAAAAAATCTAACATGGTCTGAGGCTTTGATTTTAGAAGCTCTTCATAGTCCCTAAGATGGCCAAGGTTTTCTCTTAGTTCCCTGGGTATTCCTGAGAGCTTTTTATTAATTCCCCTGGTATTATAGGTGGCACTTACCATGTAGTCTGCCACTATACTCTCCTCCCTTACTCCTGAAAGATAGAGAATTAGAGCCGCTATTATTCCAGTCCTATCCTTGCCAGCTGAGCACATAAAGACCAGGCCTCCATCTTCAATCTTTTCTTCCACCAGGGATAGGACCCTGCTGGCTGCCTCCAGATTATCAAAAAGAGAGCTTGTATAGTCTAGGACCATGGAGGAAAGCACATTTCCATTAGGATCACTGGCCTCCATAAAGTCCCTGCTATTGACATTAATTTCATCCAGGGCCTTCATTAGGGATATCCTGTGGTAATCAAAGTTCCTAGATAACCTAAGGCCTTCCTGGTCTACTTCAGAGCTGCTCCTAAGATCAATTATGCTTCCAATACCCAGTTTTTCAAGCCTAGTCCAGTCTCTATCACTTAGCCTAGCTAGGCTATCACTTCTAAAAACCTTCTTCCAGCGGGTGGAGTGACCCTCTGGGCTGGAATAACCACCCAGATCTCTAAAATTATAGGCTCCATCTAGTTCTATATGTCTTAAATACACCTTGACCTTCCTTCTAGTAAAAAGTATCACCTAGATGCTACTTTACCATGATCCTTATTCTCAGACTATCCTCGGGAATTTTTACTTCCACCAAATCTCCTGGATAGATTTTACTGCCTCTTTGTTTTCTAAGTTCCCTATTTACACTGACGTAGCCTTCCTGGATATAGTACTTGGCTAGGCCCCCGCTATCCACAAGTTCTGCCAGCTTTAAAAGCTGGTCCAGCCTTATAAAATCACTTTCTAGCTCAATTGTCATTGGGAGGTCCTTATGGGGACAACATAATATTCGTAGTCATCCTTATCTTTTTTACTAATTCTTCCTGGCTTATGGGGTCCCCCCATTGAGAAAATCATACTTTCTTCATCCAGGACCCTAATGGCCTTGAGAAGGTAGTTGGGGTTAAAGCTAATTTTTAAATTTTCCCCTCTATTTATTATATCTACACTTTCCTTGGCATTGCCAAGGTTTGATCTAGAGGATATCTCCACTCTATTTTTACTAAAGTCAAAATGTACCATATAAACCTTAGAACGATTGGCAAAAAGAGCTACCCTATCCAGGGCTGCATAAAACTCCTGGCTGGGTATTTCTACCTGGGTCTCAAAACCTGTGTCTATCACCCTCTCATAGTTAATGTAGCTGCCTTCTAGGATTTTGGAAATTATTTTTATTCCATCAAAGCTAAAGAGGACGTGGTTTGTAGAAACCAGGATTTCCATTTCACCCTGGCTAGAAGCTAGGATTTTTTGGATTTCATTTAAATTGTTACCAGGGATAACGACGGAGCAGTCCTCCCCCTCTATAATTTCTTCCTTTTTTATTGCTATGGTAAAGCCATTTACGGAGACCATCTTCATGATGCCATCCTTAACCTCTAGAAGGCTTCCCATCAGGATAGGTCTGGTTTCATCCTGGCTTACAGCAAAGTTTGTCATCCTTACAAGGTTTGAAAAATTATTTTTTTCTATACTAATCCTTTTACCCTCATCAACTCTGGGAATTTGAGGGAAGTTTTCCTCATCCATAAGACTAAGGCTAAAGGAGCCCAGGCCACATATAACAGACATGACTCCATCTTTAATTTCCATAGTGATGGTTTCACTGGGGAGTTTTCTTACAATGTCAATAAAAAGTGAAGAATCAAGAAGGGCCTTTCCCTCCTCTTCAACAAAGGCAGGTAGCTCCATTATTATAGAAAGACTTAGATCATGGCTCTTCATAATGAGATGATCCTTTTTAGCCTCTATATGTATTCCCTTAAGAATTTCCATAGTGGTTCTAAAGTTAGTAGCCTTACTTACGACTGACAGAGCATCTATCAGTTGGTTCTGTTCAAGGGTGAATTTCATTATTCCTCCATATCTATAATATATCTTAGTAGTAGTAGGGGCTGTGGATATGTTGATAAGGCCAAAAAGGGTCTAAAATTAGGGCTTTAGCTCCTGGGAAAGGCCTGGGGATAGATAGGGGATAAGTTTTGGCTTATCCACAGCTCCATTTATCCACAGAAAAGTGACTAGTTATCCCAAGCTAAGTGGGGATAATTAAAACTCCTCCCTTAGACTTTCAATTAGCTCCCTTGTGGACTCCTTAGTGTCAATCTCCTTGGTTATTTTATCACAGGAGTGGACCACAGTGGAGTGGTCTCTTCCACCAAAGATTTCTCCTATTCTAGGTAGGGATAGGTCCGTCATTTCTCTTATTAAATACATGGCTATCTGTCTAGGATAGGCAATGGACTTCATTCTCTTTGGGGAGTCAAGTTCCTGTTCGCTGACTCCAAAGTGTTTACATACTACCTCTCTAATATAATTAGAATCAACCTTTCTTACAATGGTTTTGTCAAGGATTTCCACCAAGGCCTCTTCACAAAGCTCTATATCTATTGGTTTATCCACTAAAGAGGAGTAGGCTACAACCCTAGTGAGGGCCCCTTCCAGCTCCCTGATATTGCTCTTGATATTTTTAGCAATAAATTCATAGACCTCCTCGGATATGAGTTTGTTATCTCTTTCTGCCTTCTTTTTAAGGATGGCTACTCTGGTCTCATAGTCGGGGTCGTTGATATCTGTAATAAGGCCCCACTCAAAGCGGCTTCTAAGCCTTTCCTCCAGGGCCTTTATTTCCCTGGGAGGACAATCCGAGCTTATGACTATCTGTTTGTTGGCCTGATGAAGGTCATTAAAGGTATGGAAAAATTCAATCTGGGTCTGCTCTTTATCGGCTAAAAACTGGATATCATCAATAAGAAGGACGTCTACATTATTTCTATAATAATTTCTAAATTCTTCACCCTTACCCATTTTTATGGAGTTGATAAATTCATTGGTGAAGCGCTCACTGGATATATACATGACCCTTTTAGTGGGATCCTTTTTTAGGATGTAATGGCCTATAGCCTGCATAAGATGGGTCTTTCCCAGCCCACTGCCCCCATAGAGAAAGAGGGGGTTGTAGGATTTTCCGGGTTCTTCTGCTACAGCGACACAGGCAGCCTGGGCAAAGCGGTTACTTACCCCTACTACAAACTCTTCGAATGTATAGCGGGGGTTTAGCTTCATGCCGGGATTCTCCTGGACCTGTTGCAGGGGACTATGGCTGACATCGCTGCCACTTACCACAGCAAAGTTTTTATAGTTACCTGTCAAATCTGAATAAATTTCCTGGAACTCCTGGGAATAATTTCTGCGATTAATAACATTGCCATTGAAGGCACTGGAGGCCATAAGGTAGATAGTGTGGTCATCTTCATTTAGTACTTCTAGATTTTTAAACCAGGTATTATAGCTTACCTTGTCATAGCGGGTCATGAGTTCGTTTTGTATTTTGGCCCAAGCGACATTTGCTTGCATAAATTCTCCTTTCCACAGCCTTTTCCACAGTTAAGGGCTGGTATATTTATTAACAGTTTATCAACCTGTGGTTTTTAATTTTTGGATAAGTCTGTATAAATTTTTTCTTGTCAACAGTCTGTTGATTAAGCGGTGGGACCTGATATAGGCTATAAATAAGGAAAACCGTGGATAAAAGACTAGTTATCCACAACTTTATCCACAACTTTGCAAGACTTGGGATAAGTCATGTTAGGAAGTACCACTTATCAACATGTGGATTTATAATATCATGCAAAAATTAAGCTTACAAGGAAAAAAAGCCACTTATCCACAGATTTGGCCTAGTAAATAGGGTGAAAGTGTGACTAATGTAAAAAGAGTGAAAGTTATCCACACAATATCTTGTATAAAGGGGATAAAGCGACCACAAGAAAGCAAAACATCTGTTCTGAGCGCTGGGATAATGAGAATAGTTAAAAAATCAGAAGCTTTTCTATAGGCTTTTTTTTACTTGAAATCCTGGGATAAGCTAACTTTCCTTTAACTTGATGAATTTTCATCTTAAGCCAAATTGAGAGTGAGGGGACTTTTTAGTAATTTTTTCTTCTTTCATAGCTAATATTTTTCATATATCAAGGTCCTCGGGAGGACTTATTTAAAAGTCCTCCTGGGGGTTTGACTTTAGAGCCTCCTATAGCTATAATAAGGAGACTTGACTATATTTAAAGGAGGTGGAAAAAAGTGAAAAGAACCTTTCAACCAAAAAAGCGTAAACGCTCAAAAGTTCATGGCTTTCTAAGCAGAATGAAGAGCAAATCAGGTCGTAATGTCCTTAAGAGACGTAGACTTAAGGGAAGAAAAAAGCTTAGCGCCTAGATATACCTAGCCGGGAGACGACAATGAAGACAGCATCACTGACAAGTAATCGAGAATTTAAGGATATCTATCGTAGGTCTAACTCCAAAGTTACTAAATATTTCGTCCTCTACTACCGGCCGGGTACCGGAAGTAGCAGTCGAGTTGGATTTACTGTTAGTAAGAAGATTGGCAATGCTGTCGTAAGAAATCGTGTGAGAAGAAGGCTAAAGGAATGCTTTCGTCTCCATGAAGACGGCCTAAAAGGCTGCTATGATCTGGTGATTGTGGCTAGAGCCCGGTCACTGGAGGGAGATTTCCACCATATGTGTAGGCTTTTGAAAAAAACACTAGAAGAAATTAAGTGATGAAAAGAGTATTTTTAGCTATAATTAGCTTTTATCAGCGCAGGATTACCAAACACAAGCCAAAGACCTGCCGCTTCTACCCTACCTGTTCCCAGTATAGCTATGAGGCTATAGATAAATATGGAGCGCTAAAGGGTGGATTTTTAGCTATAAAACGGATACTTAAATGTCATCCCTTTCATCCAGGTGGTTATGACCCCTTAAAATAAGGAGGAAAAACCCGCGTGACCAAGTTATTTGCAGGTATTTTGCAACAACTTTACAATCTTATTGGTAACTATGGTGTTACTATCATAGTTTTTACCATACTTATAAGACTAGCTCTATTCCCCCTCTCAATTTCCCAGAGAAAAGGTATGGAGGCCAATAAGAGAATGCAGCCAAAAATGGCTGAATTACAAAAAAAATATGGAAAAGATAAAAACGCCTATAATCAAAAGGTGATGGAACTCTATAAAGAGGAAAACTTCAATCCAGCATCGGGATGTCTTCCCATGTTAATCCAGATTCCTATTATTTTTGTTCTATTTAAAATTTTACGAGATCCTGTCCCCTATCTTGGGGCCGAAGCTCTCCAGCAGAGCTTTCTTTGGCTTCCCAACATGGCGGGGCCGGACCTACTTACAAATGTTATTCCTGGTTTAACAGGAGGCCTGGCTAAACTCCCAGGCATCCTGCCCATTATTGCGGCCTTCTTTACCTATCTGACCTCCAAAAGTGCGCAGATGCAGCAGGCCCCAGCTGACCCTAATCAAAAACCCCAGGGTCCAGATATGGGCATGATGACTATTATGTTCCCCCTGATGATCCTCATGTTTGGAGCATCCTATCCAGCGGGACTAATACTCTACTGGGCCCTTAGCAATATTATCCAGTTTCTCCAGGATTTGGTGATCACCCGTATAGTTGCATCGGAGGATTTATCATGAAGGTTGTAGAAAAAACAGGAAGAACCGTGGATGAGGCCCTGGAACTGGCTCTTATCGAAATGGACCTTTCTGAAGAAGATGTAGAAGTAGAGGTTCTTGAGAGCGATAGTAAGGGCTTTCTTGGACTTTTTGGAAGTAAAGAAGCAAGAATTCGCGTCACCGAGAAGGAAAATATCCATCACAGGGCCCAGGAATTCCTGGAGGAAACCCTGGAAAAGATGAATATTTACGCCAAGGTAGATGTAGATGTCACTGAAGATGGGCTCTTTGCCACGGTATCTGGTGATAACATGTCTGTAGTTATAGGAAGAAGGGGAAAAACCCTGGACGCCCTTCAGTATCTCACAAATTTAGTTATTAATAGGAAGAGGGAAGACTATACCCACCTGATCCTGGATAGTGAGGACTACCGGGCTAAGAGAAGGGACTCCCTGGAACAACTGGCCCATAGAATGGCTGAAAAAGCCAAACGCCAACGCCGGGATATCATTCTAAATCCTATGAATAGCTATGAGAGAAGGATCATCCACTCAGCCCTTCAAAAGGATGAGGAAGTGAGCACAAGAAGTGAAGGAAGAGATCCCTATAGAAAAGTGATTATCTTTTTGAACCGTTAGCCCAGAGATACTTCTGGGCTTTTTTTTGGAGAAGATCATGAGTACCATATGTGCTATATCCACCTCTCTAGCCGAAGCTGCTATTGGCATAGTCAGGCTCTCAGGACCTGATAGCCTAAAAATAGCTTCAAAGATCTTTAGAGGTGCCAATTTAGAAGAAAAACCACGCTATTTAAACTATGGCCATATTTATCGCGGAAAGGAAATGATAGATGAGGTCCTGGCTGTCTATTTCAAGGCTCCTAGGACCTATACCAGGGAAGACATGGTGGAAATAAACTGTCATGGTGGAGCCATGGCCCTGCAAAGGGTCCTAGCCCTCTGTCTGGAGGAAGGGGCTAGACTGGCAGAAGCTGGTGAATTCACCCAGAGGGCCTTTTTAAATGGCAGGTTGGACCTGACCCAGGCCGAGGCAGTCATGCAGCTAATCAGAGCCAAGACCGAGCTTAGCTATGATGTGGCCCTGACCCACCTTGGGGGGGACATTTCAAGGAAAATCAGGGAGATAAGGGAGATTATCCTGGAACTCCTGGCAAGGATCAGCCTGGCCCTTGACTATCCCGAAGAGGACGAGGAGGAGGTTTCCTCGGAGAGCCTAAGAGAGGGCATGGAGAGGGTTAGAGGTGAACTTATAAAGCTCCTGGAAAACTCTAAAAAGGGCAAGATCCTTGAGGAGGGACTAAGGACGGTTATCTCTGGTAGGCCCAATGTAGGTAAATCCACCCTCCTAAACGCCCTATCGGGCCATAGCAGGGCCATTGTAACTGATATAGCTGGAACCACCAGGGATACTATAGAAGAAAGAATTCAAATAAAGGGCCTACCCCTGATCTTAATAGACACTGCAGGGCTAAGGGAAACCCAGGACCCTGTAGAGTTTTTAGGAGTTGAAAGAAGCCATCAGGCCATGGAGGCAGCGGACTTTATCCTCTACCTTCTCAGTGCCGAGGAGGGGCTGGAGGAGGAAGACCTGGATAGGCTAAAACTCCTTAAAAACAGGGAATACCTTGTTATTATCAACAAGATGGATAGGGAAAATAAGATTGATCTTGAGAAGCTCTACTCCCTAGTAGATGAGAAAAAAGTTGTCTTTACCTCTCTACTTAGAGAAGAGGGCATAAGAGAGATAGAGGAGATGGTCCTGGAAAGGACCATAGGAAGGGGTCTTAGTCTTGGTGAGCCCCTAATCCAAAACCAAAGGCAGATTGGCCTTTTAAATGAAGCCCTGAGCTGGTGTGAAGACGCCCTAAGGGATATTGAAGAGGGCCAGGCCTATGATTATACCGAGGTTAATATCAGGGGTTCCTATGAGGCCCTGGGACTCCTCCTGGGTGAGAACAACCCCGATATTATAGGGGAAGTCTTTAGTAGATTTTGTGTAGGTAAATAAATGAATTATGACATCATAGTTGTGGGTGCCGGCCACGCCGGCGTAGAAGCAGCCCTGGCAGGAGCCAGGCTGGGAAATAGGGTCCTGCTGCTGACAATGAATCTAGATTCCATCTCTCTACTGGCCTGTAACCCCTCCATTGGAGGTACGGGCAAGGGCCATCTGGTTAGGGAGGTGGACGCTTTGGGTGGAGAAATGGCCCTGGTGGCAGACAAGGTGACCCTGCAGTCCAAAATGCTCAACACTGCCAAGGGACCAGCTGTCCACTCCCTTAGGATCCAGGCAGACAAGTATAGGTACCAGGAAGAGATGAAAAAGGTCCTGGAAAACCAGAAAGGTCTGGACCTGCGCCAGGCTGAGGTGACTGAGCTTCTTGTTGAGGATGGCAGGGTTCTTGGAGTTCTTGCCTCGGGTATGGAGTTTAGATCAGGAGCTGTCATCCTGGCTACGGGGACCTATCTTAAGAGCCTCTGCTTTATAGGAGATGAGGTCCTGGATTCTGGGCCTTCGGGTCTTTACAATAGTAAGAAGCTCAGCGACAACTTGAAGGAGCTTGGCTTTGAGCTTAGGCGCTTTAAGACGGGAACTCCAGCTAGGATCCATGGGGGCTTTGTAAACTATGATAAGCTAGTAGTCCAGTGGGGCGATGAGAAGCCTACCCCCTTCTCCTTTATGAATGATAAACTGGATTTTGAGGAGCTACCCTGTTATCTGGGCTACTCAAACCCAAAAACCCATGATATTATCCAGGACAACATCCACCTATCAGCCATGTACAGTGGCAACATTGAAGGGACCGGAGCCCGCTACTGTCCATCAATTGAGGATAAGATTACCCGCTTTGCTGGCAAGGAGCGCCACCAGCTCTTTCTAGAGCCCGAGGGGGCAAATACCAGGGAGCTCTATGTCCAGGGTATGAGTTCTTCTCTGCCAGAGAGGATCCAGGAGGAGTTTTTATCCTCTATAGAGGGCTTTGAGAATGTGAAGATCATGAGGCCTGGCTATGCCATAGAGTATGACTGCATAGACCCCAGGGTTCTAAAACTCTCCCTGGAGAGTAGGGATATTGAAAACCTCTTTTTTGCTGGACAAATCAACGGTTCTTCGGGCTATGAAGAGGCAGCGGCCCAGGGCCTTATGGCAGGGATCAATGCCCATCAAAAGCTCCACAGTAAAGATCCCCTGGTCCTGGGAAGAGACCAGGCCTATATAGGGGTACTAATTGATGATCTAGTCACCAAGGGTACCAATGAACCCTTTAGAATGATGACCTCCAGGGCTGAGTATAGGCTTATACTGCGCCAGGACAATGCCGATATCAGGCTTACTGATCTTGGTTATAGCTTGGGCCTGGTGGAGGAGGACCGTTTTAAGAGAAAGGAAGCTAGGCTCAGGGCCTTTGAAGAGGAGCTGGAGAGGCTAAATACCACAGCACCCCTAGCTATTGTCAACAGCTATCTGGAAAAAAGAGGCCTGGGAGCTCTAAACTCATCGCCAAAGCTCATCACCCTTCTTAGAAGGTCTGATATGAGCTATGAGGATCTAGAAAAGCTAGGCTATGGCACCGATATCCCAGAAGACGTAAAGAAGATGGTGGAAATCGAGGTCAAGTACCGGGGCTATATTGAAAAGCAGCTGCGGCAGATTGACCAGTTTAGAAATCTGGAGGAAAAGAAGCTTCCCAGGGATATAAACTATCTAGAAATAGACAATCTTAGGATTGAGGCCAGGCAAAAGCTCCAGGATATGAAACCTGCCAGCCTGGGCCAGGCTTCTAGGATCAGTGGGGTTAGCCCAGCTGATATTACAGTGCTTCTGATTTATCTTGAAAAGAGGAGACGCAGTGAAGACACTTAAGACCCCTATAAGTATAGAGCAGCTAGAAAAACTTGAGACCTTTAAAAACCTGGTCCTGGAAAAGAACAAGGTTATGAATTTAACAGCTATTCCAGAGGAGGACTTCGATTTAAAGCACTTTGTGGATAGCCTTAGACTCCTGGATTTTGTTCAGCTCCATGGCAGGGTTTTGGATCTTGGCACAGGGGCTGGCTTTCCAGGAATCCCCCTGGCTCTGGTCCTACCCCAGGTCGATTTTGTCCTTATGGACTCCCTTAGAAAGAGGATAAATTTCCTAGAAGAAGTTTCTCTAAGCCTTGGCCTTACTGGTCTTGAGCTGCTCCATGCCCGGGCCGAGGAGGCTGCCAGAAAGGACTATAGAGAGGCCTTTGATTTTGTAGTCACCAGGGCCCTAGCCCCCCTGCCAGTCCTCCTAGAATATACCATTCCCTTTTTAAAGGAGGGTGGTTACCTCTATGCCTATAAGGGCAAAAAACTTGATGAGGAGCTGGTGGAAGCCAGAGGAGCCCTTAAAGAGCTGGGAGCCAGGGTTGAAGAGATCTATGATTACAGGCTTGGAGAGGAAGATAGAAAAATCCTTGCCATTAAAAAGATAAAAGCAACGCCTAAAAAGTATCCTAGAAGGCCGGGCCTGGCTAGCAAGGAACCCTTGTAATAATTACATTAAAGTAATAAATTGCAAAAATAAATAGAAGAGCCTGCTTTTAAGGCTAATTAAAGGAAGACCTAGCCCTGATCAGGGAGATAATCCCCTAATTTGGTGCAAAAGTCTTTTTTTATTATAAAAAGTCCCTATTATTTGGTACAATAGGCCTGAGGTGAACTTATGCATAAAGCTATCGCAATTTTTAATCAAAAGGGCGGTGTGGGGAAGACCACCGTCACCATAAATCTTGCTTCAGGGCTGGCCCGTAGGAAGAAGACAGTGCTTTTGGTGGATTTAGATCCCCAGGCCAACACTACCTCTGGCTTTGGCCAGGCGGCAGAGGGGAGCTCTGTCTATGAACTCCTCCATGGTGATCTTGCCCTGGAGGAAATTCTGATACCCCTGGAGAAAAATCTAGACCTTCTCCCCTCCTCCAAGGATCTGGCAGCCTTTTCCATGGAGGTTGAGGATAAGAGTCCTGGCCTGCTAAAGAGTCTACTGGAGCCCTATCAAAATAAATATGATTTTATTCTGATAGACTGCCCCCCTTCCCTGGGCTTTCTTTCCCTCTCTGCTCTGGTGGCTGCCAATAGTGTCCTTATTCCCATCCAGTGTGAGTATTACGCCCTGGAGGGCCTGTCCCAGCTGACTGAAACCATGGAGATGATTAAAAAAGGCATGAATCCTGGACTTTTTCTAGAGGGTGTCCTTTTAAACATGGTGGACAAGAGAAACAATCTTACCAAGGATGTCTCCATGGAGGTAAGGAGATTTTTTAAGGACAAGGTCTATAACAACGAGATCCCAAGAAATGTGCGTTTAGCCGAGGCACCTAGCTACGGAATGAGCATCTATGACTATGATCCCCTATCTAAGGGGTCAATGAGTTTTAAAAGATGGGTAGGCGAGTTTATAAAAAGGAGTGAAGTGTGGCAAAAAGAGGAGGCTTAGGTAAGGGGCTAGATGCCCTACTCTCTGCTGGCCTAGTGGAGAAGGAAGGTATACAAGTTGAAAATATTCCCCTGGACCATATAAGGCCCAATCCCTCCCAACCCAGGAAGGATTTTGATGAGGCTAGGCTCCAGGCTCTGAGCTCTTCTATTAAAGACCATGGGGTCCTTCAGCCCATTGTTCTTAGAAGGGTTAGCGGAGGTTATGAGATTATCGCTGGTGAGCGCAGGTATAGAGCTTCTAGGGAGGCTGGACTCCAGGAGATTCCTGCTATCATAAAGGATCTTGATGATAGCCTCCAGGCTAAGCTAGCCATGGTGGAAAACCTACAGAGAGAGGACCTAGATAGTATAGAGGAGGCCCTGGGTTATAGGCTCCTCCAGGAGGAATATGGCCTTAGCCAAGAAGAACTGGGTCAACTAGTAGGAAAGAGCAGGGTTTATATTACAAATACCCTGAGGCTTCTGGGCCTTAGCCAGGAGATCCAGGATATGATAAAGGGGGGCCTACTAAGTGCAGGCCATGGTAGAGCTCTACTTATGTTTGAAGAGGATAGAAGGCTTGCTCTTGCAGAGCTTGTCATTGAAAGAGACCTGTCTGTAAGAGCTCTTGAAGCCATGCAAAGAAAAAAAAGGGAAATCATCCCTAGGGAAAAGGATCCCCATGTCAAGGATATAGAAAATAGACTGGCAAGCAGTCTTGGTACCAAGGTTTCTATTAACCTAGGTAAGAAAAAGAGTAGCCTAGAGATTTCCTTCTATAATAGAGAGGATCTGGAGGCACTTATAGATAAACTGATCTAATGTTTCACGTGAAACTTAGGTTAGGAAGATTAGGAGATGTTTCACGTGAAACATCTTTTTCTCTATCCTCCTATAGATTTCTTCTCTAGCTAGAGCTCGGTGGAGGATGATATATCTAAAGATGAAGTATTTTATTAGGTAAAGGGACTTCTCGTTTTCTATAGACTAATAATATGAAGCTGCTATGTTTCACGTGAAACATGGGCTGGGCCTTATATGTGCTGGACCAGGATAAAATTCAAAAGATCAGTAGAAGTTTCCTAGGAGTTTTAATCTACAATCTACTATTTTTATTCTAGTCCAGGGATAGAGGGCAATGGAAGCATATCTTTGGCAATTTCATAGCTTGTTTTTTAGAACTCCTGGGTTTATGTTTCACGTGAAACATTACCTTTGAGAAGATGAGCCCTTTTAGTCTAACTTTTTCCTTTACTTCTTTGGTTAGGATTTTTATGATTTTGCTTGACATGTCCCATAGATATGGTAATCTAAAAAACAAAAATGTTTCACGTGAAACATGGAAGGAATAAATCGTGGGGATAATTGACAAAATCAAAGATTCCAGGAATGAGCTGGTCAGTGAAGGTGAAAAATTTTTACTTCTTTTAATGTTTTCACTGGGCCTTATCCTCCTTTCCCTGGTCTTTAATAGCCCGGGTGAGATATATAGGGGTATGATTACCATCTTTACCTCTAAGAGTAACCTTATAACCGACTATATGGCACTGGCTAATCCAGGCGCAGCCTTTTTTAATGCTGGTATTATTAGCCTCCTCTCCCTGTCCCTTATATATCGCAGTGGCGCCCACCTTTCAGGGGCTACCCTGGCAGCTTTTTTTACCATGACGGGCTTTGCTTTTTTTGGGAAGAACATCTTTAACTCAATTCCTATAACCCTGGGGGCCTATATTTATTCCAGGCTTATTGGAGCCAGGTTTAATACGGTAATCCTATCGGCCTTTTATGGCACAGGACTATCTCCCTTTGTAAGTGAAATAGCCTTCGCCATGGGCTTTAAGCCTCTTAATGGTATTATCTTTGCCTATTTGGCGGGAATTTTAATTGGCCTGGTTTTTCCCCTGCTTTCTTCCAGGTTTCTAACCTTCCATCAGGGTTATAACCTATATAATGGAGGTTTTACAGCAGGTATAATTGGTATGTTCTCCCTGGGGATTCTCAGGATGTTTGGCTTTGAGATAGAAAGTGTGGATATTGTTTCCACCGAGCATAATATTAAGCTCCTCATGGTTCTTGTAAGTATCTTCATGGCACTTCTCCTGGTTGGCCTCCACCAGCAAAGCTGGAGTCTAAGGGAGTATGATAAGCTGATGAAGGAGTCAGGAAGGCTTGTTACAGATTTCACAATGCTCTATGGTTTTGGCCTTACCCTTATAAACATGGCAGTAATGGGCTTTATAGCCACGGGCTACGTACTTTTAACTGGAGGCTCTATCAATGGGCCTATTGTAGGAGGGATTTTCACAATTGTAGGTTTTTCAGCCTTTGGTAAGCACCCAAGAAATACCCTTCCAATTTTTATAGGGGTCTATATAGCCCTTCTACTCAATATCTATGACCCCAGGTCCACTGGCTCCAGCCTAGGAGCCCTTTTTGGCACCACTCTGGCCCCTATAGCAGGAAAATATGGTCCACTGGCAGGAATTATAACTGGCTTTATGCACGCTGGCATGGTGACAAATATAGCCTATCTCCATGGTGGAGTTAACCTTTATAATAACGGCTTTTCCGGCGGCTTTATTGCTGCCACTCTGGCTCCAATCTTTGAGCGTTTCCAGGAGGTAATAAATGAAAAAAAGAGAAAAATACAAGGCTAGGAAGATGGTGGATGAGCTGACGGGCTATCTTCTTAGAAATAACATAGAAAAACTCAGTATCTATCTGGATATCAGTGATGACATGATAGAAATCTCCCTTTGGGGCCAGCTAACCAAGGAAATCCCCGATCTTGAAGATGTAATCCGCCTTATGAATGCCAAGAGGGTCCCCGAGATGGAGGAGTACTATGAGCACCTCCTGGGTACAGGGATTGCCGATAATGATATGAACCTCCTGGGGGCCATGGTGGATGAGGCCAGTTATACACTGAGGGAGGACCGCCTTGAGGTCAGGGTGGTAAGACATATATGACCGATAGAGACTACATGCTTCTGGCCCTAGAGGAGGCAAAAAGGGCCTATGAAAAAGAAGAGGTACCCATCGGGGCCCTTCTTGTGAGAGATGGGATAATTTTGGGTAAAGGACATAATGAAAAAGAGTTTAGACAGGATGCCACGGCCCATGCAGAGATTTTAGCTCTTAGGCAGGCCATGGAAAATCTAGGGTCCTGGCGCTTGACTGGTGCTACGATTTATGTTACTATTGAGCCCTGTGTGATGTGTGTTGGTGCCCTGATCCAGGCTAGGGTAAAGACCATAGTCTTTGGAGCTGCAGATCCCAAATTTGGAGGGGTTGTCAGCCTCCATAGGCTAGCTGATGATCCAAGGCATAATCACCGGTTGGACTATAGGTCCGGGGTCCTGGAAGATGAGGCCCGGGAGCTTATGCAAGGCTTTTTTAGACAGAGAAGATAAGGAGAGGTGACCGAGCGGCTAAGGAGCACGCCTGGAAAGCGTGTAGGGTGTAACAGCCTCGCGGGTTCAATTCCCGTCCTCTCCTCCATTGCCGTGCTAGATGGGGCTTTAGCGGTGCCCTGTGACCTACAATCCGCTATAGTAGGGTCGAACACCTTTTTGAGGGACCTTGAGGTGGAGCTGCTCTTGGCAAGCACCGATGAAGGATGAGTCCTACGCAATGAAGACTTTTGAACCCCGTCAGGTCCGGAAGGAAGCAGCGGTAAGAAGGACCCTCCATGTGCCGTGGGGGCGCTGATCCCGAGAGAACTACCAAGATAACGTCTGGTTCAAGGTTTCGAGGAAGGCGCACGGTTTTAAGCTCTTAGGAGCTTTTTTTATTATCAAATACTTTACTTATCATAAAAGGAGAAGCTGTGGGAATATTCGATGTATTTAAAAGAAGGTTGGGCCAGGGGGAACTGGACCGACTGCGAAAAGAAGCTGAGGCCATTGAAGCCCTGGCTCTGGATCTAGCTGATCTTGAGGATGCAGCTCTCCAGGAAAAAACTGTGGAATTTAAAAATAGACTAGCTGGAGGAGAGAGCCTGGATGATCTTCTTCCCGAAGCCTTTGCTGTGGTCTATGAGGCCTCCAGGAGAACCCTGGGAATGACCCCCTATACGGTCCAGATCATGGGAGGAATTGTCCTCCATGAGGGTAGGATAGCTGAGATGAAGACAGGGGAAGGTAAGACCCTGGTGGCCACCATGCCCCTCTATCTAAATGCCCTAGAGGGTAAGGGGGCCCATCTAGTTACAGTCAACGACTACCTGGCTTCCTACCAGAGCCAGTGGATGGGCAGGCTCTTTAGATTCCTGGGCCTTAGCGTAGGCTGCCTGACCAATGATATCAAGGGCCAGGAGCGCCATGACCAGTATGGAGCAGATATTACCTATGGGACAAATAATGAGTTTGGCTTTGATTATCTTCGTGACAATATGGCAATATACCAGGACTCGGTCTATCAAAGACCCCTGAACTTTGCCATTGTGGATGAGGTAGACTCAATTTTAATTGATGAGGCCAGGACCCCCCTTATTATTTCCGGGCAAGGCTCCAAGTCCACGGACCTCTATGCTAGGGCCGAGGGCTTTGCCAGGACCCTCAGTGAAAGCGATGTTGAGATAGATGAGAAGGCCAACACCATCATGCTAAATGAAGAGGGGGGCATGGTAAAGGCCGAGGGCTACTTTAGCGTAGACAATCTTTCTGATATGGACAACATGGAGATCTACCACCATATAAACCAGGCCATAAGGGCCAGGTTTCTTATGAAAAGAGACGTTGACTATGTGGTCAAGGATGGTGAGATAGTAATTGTCGATGAGTTTACCGGCAGGCTCATGCCGGGTAGACGCTACTCCTCGGGCCTCCACCAGGCCATAGAAGCCAAGGAAGGTATTGAGATAAGAAAGGAGTCCCAGACCCTGGCCACCATCACCCTACAAAATTTCTTTAGGATGTATAGAAAGCTCTCAGGGATGACGGGGACTGCCAAGACCGAGGAGGAGGAGTTTAGAGAGATCTATGGCATGGATGTTGTAGAGATCCCCACCCACAGGCCTGTTATAAGAGAGGACCTGGGGGATATTGTCTATGGCCATAGCAGGGATAAATTTACAGCTATTATAAAAGAAATAGAGGAGCGCCACAGGAGCGGCCAGCCCATCCTGGTGGGGACTGTCTCCATTGAAACTTCAGAGTTTCTCTCAAGCCAACTAAAAAAGATAGGCATAGCCCATGAGGTCCTAAATGCCAAGCACCACCTGAGGGAGGCTGATATTATAGCCCAGGCCGGGCGTTTTAATGCTGTCACCATAGCCACCAACATGGCGGGTAGGGGGACGGATATTATGCTGGGGGGTAACCTGGAGTTTATGCTGCGCAGGGAACTTAGAAAGAGGGGCTTTGAGGATGAGGTAATAGGCCAGGCCCTGTCTCCCTTTGATTATGAGGATGAAGAGGTAAAAAGGGCAGAAGAAGTAATTAAGGAAATTTCTGGCCCCATAGTAGAAGAGATAGAAGAGGATGCTAGAAGGGTCAGGGAGGCAGGAGGCCTCCACGTCCTGGGCACCGAGCGCCATGAGGCTAGGAGGATTGACTTCCAGCTTAGGGGTAGGTCTGGTCGCCAGGGAGACCCTGGCTCCAGCCAGTTCTATCTCTCCCTGGATGATGATCTTCTAAGGATCTTCATGAGTGAAGGGGTAATCGATAGGATGAGAAGCCTGGGCTTTGACGCGGACATGCCTATCCAGCACAAGATGCTGACAAGAAGTATTGAGAGTGCCCAGAAGAAGGTGGAATCCAATAACTACGGCATTCGTAGATACGTCCTCCAGTATGACCAGGTTATGAATGAGCAGAGAAAACATATCTATGCCAATAGGAATGCTGTCCTCCAGGGTGAGGACCAGAGGGCCAGCGTCATGGATATGGCCAGGGGCTATATTGGTGGCTATATCGACGCAAATAGGGAACTTTCACCTGTGGTGGGGGACTGGGACCTTAAAAGCCTGGAAAATCAGCTAAAAAACGTCTTCTTTGATGATGTGAGCTTCCTTAAAAACCTGGATAGGGCAGGGGGAGCTGATGATCTGGCAGATTTTCTAATGGAAGAGATTGAGAGGACCTATAGGAAAAGAGAAGCCCTCTATGGTGAGGAGACTCTAAGAAAAATTGAGAGGGCTGTGATCTTGTCAGTGGTAGACCAGCACTGGATTGAGCATATAGATGCCATGGACAGCCTAAAGCAGGGCATCGGCCTTAGGGCAATTGGCCAGGTGGATCCTGTCCAGGCCTATCAGATGGAAGGTTTTTCCATGTATGAGGAGATGATAGATGCCATCAGGGAGGAGACCCTGAGGGTACTCTTCAAGGCCAGCTTTAAGGAGGGCTCAGAAAAAAGAAGGGATGTGGCGGTAATCACAGGGGAGTCATCGGGAGAGAAAAAACCAGTCCAGCGCAAGACTAAAAAGGTTGGAAGAAATGCCCCCTGTCCCTGTGGTTCTGGTAAGAAGTATAAACACTGCTGTGGGAGGAACTGATGTTAGAAGAAATGTGCAGATCTAGACTAGATAATTTAAATAATAAGTGGATGCAAATCCGGGAGTCCCTTTGACCCAGCTGGTAAATGGGAGCGCTATGATGATTTAGCAGCTCTTATGATGGAGGAAGACTTTTGGTCGGTTCCTGAAAAGAGTGCCCAGGTGCAAAAAGAGCACAAGAATCTTGAGAACCAGTTAAGGGAGATAGAAGAGGTCGATGAACTCCTGGAATTTTGCCTTCTCAGCTGTGAGCTTCTAGAACTGGGTGAGGACCCAGGCAAGGAGGCCCAGGGCTACTTTGCGGACCTGGAGGATAAACTAGAGGAGCTGGAGGTTTCAACCCTGCTCTCGGGAGAGTATGATGAAAATAATGCTATCCTCTCCATCCAGGCAGGTACAGGGGGCCTGGACGCCCAGGACTGGGCTGAGATGCTCTACAGGATGTATAGAAGATATACCCAGAGGGCTGGTTTTAGCTTAAAGCTTCTGGATTTTCTTGCCGATGAGGAGGCTGGGATAAAACATGTCACCCTTCTAGTGGAGGGGCTCTACGCCTATGGCAAGCTAAAGAGTGAGGATGGGGTCCATAGACTGGTTAGGATTTCACCCTATAATACGGCGGGTAAGCGGCAGACCTCCTTTGCCTCGGTGGAGGTCTACCCCGAGGTGGATGAGAAGAGTGAACTTGAAATAAGGGATGAAGACCTAAAAATAGATACCTATAGGGCTGGAGGGGCTGGGGGTCAGCATGTAAACACCACTGACTCGGCAGTTAGGATAACCCACCTTCCCACGGGTCTTGTGGTCCAGTGTCAAAACGAAAGAAGCCAGATTTCCAATAGGGAGACTGCCATGAAGATGCTCTATAGCAGGCTCATGGAAAAAAAGCTCAGGGAAGACAAGGAGAAGCTGGACGCTCTCAAGGGCGACTCCAAGTCTATAGCCTGGGGTTCACAAATTAGAAGCTATGTCCTTCACCCCTACAGCCTGGTCAAGGACCATAGGACAAACCATGAAAATGGCAACGTCCAAGCAGTGCTGGATGGTGATTTGGAGGATTTTATAAAGGCTTACCTACAATCAAATCTTTAGGAGGAAATGTGAAAGTAATTAAAAACGTTAGAGTCCTGAGCATGGAAGGACCCGCAGAAGTCTATGAAGAAGTTGATGTAGCCATTGAAAATGGCAAAATCAAGGAGATTGGTAGAGACCTTGCAGGTGATGAGATCATCGATGGCAAGGGAAATCTTCTCCTGCCTGGTTTTATTGATGCCCACTGCCATCTAGGTATGTGGGAGGACGCCATAGGCTTTGAAGGCGCCGATGGCAATGAGATGACTAGCCCCATTACCCCAGAGCTTAGGGCCATTGATTCAATTAATCCCCTGGATAGGACCTTTGAAGATGCAAGAAGCGGGGGAGTAACCTCTGTAGCTACAGGGCCTGGCTCTGCCAATGTCATGGGAGGGACCTTCGCTGCAATTAAGACTGCTGGTAGAAGGATCGATGACATGGTAATTAGAGAGCCAATAGCCATGAAGATTGCCTTTGGTGAAAACCCCAAGAGGGTCTACGCCGAGCAGAAAAAAGCTCCTACAACCAGGATGGCTGTGGCAGCTGAACTAAGAAAGGTCCTCCAGGAAGCTAAGAACTATATGGAGAAAAGACAGAGGGATGACAAGGTGGGAGTTGAGCTTAAATATGAGGCCCTGGTGCCAGTTCTTAAAAAGGAAATCCCCCTCAAGGCCCATGCCCATAGAGCCGATGACATCTTCACAGCTATAAGAATAGCCAGGGAGTTTGATCTTGATATTACCCTGGAGCACGTTACTGAAGGTCATTTAATTGTTGAGGAACTTGTCAAAGAAGGACTCTCCTGCGTAGTTGGACCCAGCTTTGGTCAAAGAAGCAAGTATGAGCTTATTAATAAGAGCTTTATTACTGCAGTTAAGCTCCAAGAGGCTGGAGTAAAGGTGGCCATCATGACTGACCACCCAGTTATACCCCTGGAAAACCTCAACCTCTGTGCCCAATTCTGCGTTAAAGAGGGAATGGACCACTATGAAGCCCTAAAGGCCATTACTATAAATCCTGCAGAGATTATTGGCATTGAAGACAGGGTGGGTTCAATTAAAGAGGGCAAGGATGCTGACCTGGTACTATGGGATGGAGATCCCCTGGATGTAAATAGCAAGGTTGTCTTTACCATGGTTGATGGTGAAGTCGTCTATCAGGGCTAGACCCAAAAAATTTAGATTTAGTTAAATTCTTATAGGAGTCAGTTCTAGTGAGAAAAGAAGGAGTAGAGGCTGAGCAGCCACTACTCCTTCTTTTTAACTAGTTAGTCTATAGCCTAGTAACTTGTAGAGCTCTTCATTAAAGTCCAGTAGGTAATTTTTTCCGGCTTTTGTCTTTATTTCCATAAAGAGTCTCTTTGGGTTATCTTCATCTCTGGTTCTCTTGACAGTTTTTTCTAAATGGCTTAGATTTTCAAGTTTTATAATCTCCAGTCTTTTTCTGGAGGGGAAGAATAGGAAGTTTTCAGTTAGAACACATATATCCAGGCTTTTAGTATAACCAAAGCTTCTAGCAGTGGTCTTGTCCATTTCCCTGTTGAAGTTCTCCCAGTCTTCCAGACTTAGGTTTTTTCCCAGCCTTATCTTGTAGCTAAACTTTTTAAACTGGCTTTTGAGGCAAAACCAGCCAAGTATAACCCCTATTATTACCAGGGCTATGACTTTTCCTACTTCCTCATAACTTGATGTAAATTTAATAAGGGCCAGGGCTATTACAAAGAAAATCACAAGGTTTAGTATGCTCATAAGATTTAAGACGCCATATATGTCAGAGACCAGCTCTTTCAACTGTTTGGAGGTAATTTCTCTTTTCTGCATAGCTCCTCCCATCTGGCCTGACCTTATCTTCCAGCTCTAAGGGATAGGTTTTTAAAGAGCTCTTCCTGGTAGGAAATGACATGGTTACCGCTTTTTGTCCTAAGCTCTATAAAGT
>CAYFUM010000007.1:36275-48533 GCA_964346475.1 uncultured Peptostreptococcaceae bacterium | reverse complement strand
CACTGAGAGTACTAAAAATGCTTTTCTCTGCATTGAATTAGTTGATGAAAGTAGATTTGGGGAATTTAAGAGCGCTTTAAAAGAATTGTCGCAGCTAGTAGAAGAAAACTTAGGCGGTGTATGCCAGATTTCTATTTTAGATATTAACAATAAAGAAATTTTGATAGGATAATTTTGAGAAGGAATTTTACTTAGGATAAGATTTTCTTATTTATTATGGTAAGGTGAAAACATAAGAGCCCAGGTCTTAGACACAGAAATAAGAAATCCGGGATAGATTTATCTAGAGCAAGGTGCCGGAAGCAATCGGAAAATAAAGTTAATTTAAGGGGTGCTTAAGAGCTAGCCAATTAATAGGAAGGCCCTAAGTGTGGTCTCAGACCTGCTACAGAATAGATATTGATTTTGCTTCAAGGAAGCTAGATTGGAGTTTTTCAGACTGTTTAGGAGAGTCGTTTAATTGTTTATAAACAATAAGAGAGGCAACGCTGGATAGATTTATAGAAGGTTTAAAGAGGGTGAGTTTATTAAACTAGAAAAAGAAATATATTGCTGATGGTATTTAGGATGGCACTTCATGGCATATTGAAATTAAGCAAAACCCAAAGGTAGTAAGAATAATGGGATGTAATAAATTCCTTAAAGAGTGGGATGGTTTTACAATCTTATAAAACAAGTAAGTGGCTAAAAATTTGGATAAAGGGGGCTTGAAATGGAGCTTAGAATAATAAAGTAGGACTTTTCTATATGTAAGGTGAGAGACTTATCTGGGATAGATTATTCAGACGAGTTTTGTTTTATAGGCAAGACAGACCAGGAGTTATCACTGGTATGTAGTACAAGTTTGGTGCCTAAAAACGCAGTTGAATGCGATGGTGGATGCAAAGCCTTTAGAATAGAGGAAGTGCTAGATTTTTCTCTTGTGGGTATTCTGTCAAGAATATCCAGCCTACTAGCAGATTATAAAATTGGGACATTTGCCATATCAACCTACAATACAGATTATATTTTGACAAAAAAGGAAAATTTTGAGGAGGCAATTAAAACCCTTGAAAAAAATGGCTATGTGATAAAAGAATAAAGTCGAACTTATAGCCACAGATCATTATAATAAAATTAAATAAAAACTGTAGAGGCACTTAGGTATAAAAAGCTAGGTGTTTTTATTTTTGTATAGCTTAAATTTTAAATAAAAACCCATAGGGTTAAACCTTAGATTAAGGAGAAAGCAAGGCAATTTAGTGAGGAGGTAATATTAGCCTGAAAAAGCATAAATGATCCCATAAGGTAAGTTGAGGGACCTCCTGATAATGTCTGGTTGTTTCCTAGGGAGGGCTAGACTATAATTATTATAGATATTTATCTTAACCAAGTTTGTGAGTAGGGGTAGAGGTGGCTCCATTATTTAATATTGGGGGCTAGCCCTATTAAAACTACCTAGATCAAGGCAGGATGAGATATGAAAGTAGTATCAGGGACCTTGAGGAAAGATTTATTTTAAAGGTCACTTTTTATCTATAGTTAAAGCAAATAGAGTTGAAGAGCAGATTAAATTAAATTTAGGCGGATAATTATGAAGAAAACCCTTACAATTATTATTATCTTGTTAATCCTTTTTGCCGGATTAACAGGATGCTCCAGCGATAAAAACAGTTTATCTCTTAAGGAAAATATAAGTAAAGAGATAGATATAGAGAATAAAATAGTGGATATTAGTAAAATAGTTGCAAAGGTTGCAGAAAAAGAAGAAGACAAGGAAGAAGTAAAGCTTATTGTCAAAGAAGAAGCTAAGAACCATACAGAGGTAGTAAAAAAAGAAACCAAAAAAGTAGATAAAAAAGAAGATGAGAAGCTCAAGAAGGTAGATGACTCCAAGGGGAACAAAAAAGAGAGTGTTAAAGAGGAACCAAAACCTGAAAACTCCAATTTAGGACAGGTAAAACAAGAGACCGATCAGAAAAAGCCTGAGACAGAGCAAAAAAAATCTGAGCCAGCTCCAGAAAAAAAGGAATCTGAAAAAGAAAAGAAGGAAATAGAGCCTGAAAGTCTACCGGTTAAAGAAGAAAAACCGGTAGAGTCAGATTCACTAGTTAACAATAATCCGCTTCCAATTGCTCAAGAATATACAGGAAACTCCAATACCATGAAGTTCCACACAACTAGCTGCCAGCATGGAAAAAGAATTTTAGACCACAATAGAGTGGTGCTTAGTTCGAGAGATCAGGCAATAGATGCAGGATACGTACCCTGCAAGGTTTGTCACCCCTAGTTAAGAAATTAATATAAAAGATCTATGACAACTTACTTGTTAAATTGAAGGCTGAGAAGATAGAGAGCTTTATAGACCCTAGGAAGTTTATTAAAAGGTTAGAAGGTTTTTATAGGATAATAGGGCAGCTAGGTTAAAACCTATATCCCAGAAGTAAATGTCTTCATATTAGAAGGATAGACTTCAAAAGACCTAGATAGAATGATTAAAAGTGGCCAGCTTGGTACAGTCATGATCCAGCATGGTAACAGAAAGATAGTTTTTGCTGAAGATTTAAATGAAGGTAAGATCGATACAAGCATCTTACAGGATAAATCTATTGTAAAGAAAACACACAAGTGTCAGAGCTGTGGAGCCACCAACGTGGTTACTGAGGGAACAGTCTCTAGCTGCGAGTGTTGTAGAACACCTTTGAGCTAAATCGAGATTTGGGATTTCGCACTTTCCTAGGGATTTACTTTTACATATGAAATATCATGTCTATAAGCCCCTACTATAAAGCACTAGACCTCTAGGTAATTTAAGACAAGATAAGAAGCTTGTATAGATCTATTTGGGACTTTTAATTTAAAGCCAAGATAAAATTTTTAAGCTTGAGAGGTGAGAAATGAAGTACAAATGTCCTTGCTGTGGCTACTATACCTTTGAAAACAGGCCCGATGGAAGCTTTGAAATATGTGAAGTCTGCTTTTGGGAGGATGATCCTATTCAAAATAAAAAGCCTAGGTATAGAGGCGGCGCCAATAGAGTTAGCTTAAATAGGGCGAGGAAGAATTTTAAAAAGTATGGTGCTTGTCACCCTAGCCTGATCCCCTTTGTAAGAACACCCTATCGTGAAGAACTTTCAGGATTGGATGAGTAGAATCTAGAGCAAGCCACCAGCAAAACAACTGTGCTGATTTATTAGAAGGTGGAATAATTATTAAAAAGGGGTCTTATTTACATGAGAGTTATTGCTTTTATATTTTTGCTAGCACTAGTTATATTTCTGGTGATGAGATTTATGAAAAATAGAGTCCTTGCTATTTTCATAGCAACTTTTTTTCTTGCATCCATTGTTCGTGGACTTACAGGGGTTTCTTTTAATCCATTTTTTGATGAATTTAAGCTGGTGGATTTTCTTGCTGATCTTTCAATATGGACTGTTTCTTATTTAATGATATCCCTTCTTTATAAAAAGCTAAGAGAAAAAGAAGTCTAAAAGGCCAATCATAAAAACTGTCTTAAATTAGGTTTAATATAAAAAACTAAATTATAAAATTCATGGAGACTAAGGCAAGTAGGCATTGCCTTAGATTGTTTTTATTGAAGATACCGAGAAACTAGAAAAATGAGAGTCTAAGAAATTCAATTACTATTGAAGACAGGTAGACAAGTGCACTGAGACTATAGGCTAGTAACCGACTAATTAGTGCAACGATAAGCGCGACGATAAGGCGTATCGTTGCACTTGTCGTTATATAAGATTAAAATATATATAAAGAAGGGGGTAGCTTTATGAGCGAAGATAGAAGTCTAGAGCTAGAGGAAAGTATAACTAGGACCTTTCTAAAAACTGTAAGCGCATTTGCAAATTATATTGATGGTAGGGTTGTGTTTGGAATTGATGATAGGGGAAAAGCAGTGGGTGTAAAAGATCCAAAGGAGGACTGCATTAGGATTGAGAATATGATTAATGATTCAATAGATCCAGTGCCTGACTATAAAATTAAACAAGATACCATAGATGGTAAGAAAATAATAATTTTAGATGTAAAAAAAAGGTTCTTATACTCCCTATTATTATAAAAATAAGGCATATAGAAGGTCTGATACATCTGATATTGAGGTTGATAGGCTTGAATTAAATAGACTGATTTTAGAAGGAATAAACATTAATTTTGAAGAAGTAAAAGCTACAAGTCAGGATCTAGAATTTAGTAGTTTAGAATCAAAATTAAAGGCAATAGCCGGGATCGAGAATTTTAACTTGGATATTTTAAAAACCTTAAAATTGGTTGACAAAGAGGGTTTTTATAACATAGCAGGTGAACTTCTAGCTGATAAAAATAACACTGACTATTCAGGAGTAGATATTGTTAGATTTGGCAGGGACAGCAATCAAATATTAGATAGGGAAACTTTTAATAATATGTCTTTGTTGACCCTCTATGATAAGACCATTGAAGTCTTCCAAAGGTATTACCAATATGAGGAAATTGATGGTTACTCAAGAGTTAGAAAAGAGCTTATACCAAGAGAGGCGTTTAGAGAGGCTTTAGCAAATGCAATAGTCCATAGGGCTATGGATATAAGAAGGTATATTCAAATTGCTATGTATAAAGATAGAATAGAAATAAATTCACCTGGAGGCTTACCTAAGGGGATTTCTAAGGAAAATTATTTAGATGGCAATGTATCAATATTAAGAAATCCCATAGTTGCAGGGGTTTTTTACCGACTGAAGTATATTGAACAGTTTGGAACTGGTATAGGGAGAATAATTAACGAATATGCAGAAAGTTTATCTAAACCTTCTTTTAAAATAGATGAAGACAATATTAAAATAGTCTTGCCCCTTCTAGAAACAGATTTTGCAAGTTTGAGTCATGAAGAAGTAGAAATATACAGATTGATAAAAGAGGAAGATGAATTGAGCCGACTTGAGATTGAAGGAAAAACAGGCTTTAACAAGACTAAGGCTTTGCGAGTAATAAAAAATTTAACTGATAAGAATCTTTTAGAAATGAGGGGTAAGGGACCAAGAACAACCTATGTTATAAAATGATTTCTTAAAATTCAAGAATTCAATTATATTTTAAGAATTATTTGTATCCAGCTAAGGTGCTTGAGTACTCTGGTCTACTCCGCCCTGGAAGGAGGCCTTTCACTTTCACTGAATATGAGAAAGCCACTTTGCTTCCTGCTGCGAGTCAGTTGGGTTAGTTTTTCCACCTAGGAAGGAATGTAGATGCCAGCTATAAGTAGGCTGGTTTAGATTATTTAAACTATTTGTGGCCCTACTTGCTGAGTACTAGCTGATAGGATCTATTCTTATAGCATCTCTTAAATTCTACACCATGCTTGCTGAGAGATTGGAGATATATGCCTAGGCCTTTATATATATTTGCTATTTTATCATTTCGTCTGAGTTTATATGAAATACTACTTTAGCAAGATATCAGGCAAAATTTAGCCTACTATCTACACACAACTTCTAGGCAGAGCTAGTCCTTTTAAGCTAAGCCATACATTTTTAAAATTGATTAGGAAAAACCAGATATGTAACAGTGTGGATGTTAGGTTAAAATTTACGTGTTACATTAACACCAGGAGAGAAAATGAAAACAGAGGACATAATAACTGAAAGAATGATACTTAGAAGTATGACGCTGGATGACTGTGATTTTGCAGCCAGCCTCTGGGGAGATCCAGAAGCTGGACAATATTTAAATAATCCCCCCTTTACTAGTGGCGATGAGCTAAGAGAGATAATTTTTGACATAGAAGATTGGCAAGAGGAGTACCCCTTTATTGCCTACGACAGGATATCAAATAGACCTATAGGAACCTGTAGTCTGGGAGTAGAAGGCCCTGAGGGAGAATGGGGCTTTGGATATGATGTTGTTAAGGACATGTGGGGCAGGGGATATGCGAGTGAAATGGCTAGAGCCATGATTGAACTGGCCTACTCCCTAGGAGTAAGGGATTTTTATTGCACTGTTGCAAAGGATAATATTGCCTCCTGTCGTGTTATGGAAAAATGTGGACTTAAAGCAAATGCCGGCAGTAGCTTTAAAAATCATAATACAGGAGTTGATCATAAATCAACTATTTACAGGATGAAACTAGATTAGCTGGTTTTAATGGTCAATTTTATTTAGCTAGATTGCATTTCTCGAATTAGAAAAATAGATAACGCTTAGAAATGACCGAAAGTCCTTGGCTCTATTAGTGGTCTTTTTATAAACTTTAGCTATAGAGCACTAATTCAAACCCAAAATAGCTTTTTAAAAACATAAAGCTCAAAGAGGGTAACCTTCTTTATATTCTCTAGCTAAAATACTAGCAGTAAAATAATATTCCCTGGAGGACCTATGGATCTACTAGAGCTATGCAAGAAGATAAACATCATAGAGTGAGTCTCTTTTCTATGTAAAAAAGAAGAGGGGTTATTGATGGGGAGGAGCATATAAGCTACAGCTTAGACCCTTGGGACCTGCACTTTATGAAGAAATCAAATAGAGGGGCAGTATCTCTCTCCTTACAAGATTTATGTTTACTTCTGGTGGAGGAGAGATAGATAATTTAATTTGAGACAGTCTATCCGTGATTGAGAAGGCTCGGGGACTTGCGGGGGCATAAGAGGCCCTGGCTCCGAAGACGGAGAATATCTTCTAACTGAAGGAAGCAATCTCATCCACCTGGACGCCTACAATGTTAGCCTATGGAGGGAAAACCCCTCCATAGAGGAATTTGTAAAAAACCATACTTATTAGCTTTTATATAGGCTTTTAATCAGCCTTGCAAGTATTTACTTTTAACTTACCCTGTCTTTACAACTTGTTGTCAGATAATAAATAAATTTGAGGTCCTATAAATGAAAAATAAAGAAGAACTTCTAGGCTTTTTCCTGGTTGCAGTATCGGCTGCTTCCTTTGGATTTATGCCTATCTTTACCAAAATAGCCTATGGGGAGGGGATAAGCACCTATAGCCTACTTTTTTTGAGATTTCTAGTGGGAGCAGTATTTATGTTCTCCCTACTTTTTATTAAAAAAATGCCCCTGCCCTCGAAAAGAGAAATTATAATCTACCTCCTCCTGGGTGGCCTGGGCTATGTCCTCCAGTCACTGACCTTTTTTATTGCACTAAATCTCACCTCTCCCAGTGTGGTTTCCCTGCTTCTTTATACCTATCCAGCCATGGTTATGATAGGTTCAGCTATATTTTTAAAGGAGCAAATAAACCTGCAAAAAATCATCTCCCTGACCCTGGCTCTTTTTGGTGCCTTTACCATAGTGGGAGGGGAGCTCAGTGGCGAGCCCCTTGGAATGATTCTAGCCCTCATGTCAGCTGTCTTCTATTCAGTCTATATCCTTGTAAGCTCAAGGGTTGTAAAGGCTGGCATGGGAGTCCAGTCCTCAGCCTTTATTATGCTGGGAGCTGCCCTGGTATATGGTGGGATAAACCTATTTGTAGGCTTCACCCCGCCGGCGGGATCCAGGGGCCTCCTTGCAGTTGTCCTGATTGCCCTGGTATCCACGGTCCTGGCCTTCTGGTCCTTTTTTACAGGAATGGAAAAGACGGGTCCAAGCAGAGCTTCCCTGATATCCACCCTGGAACCAGTGGTAACAGTCCTTGCCTCGGTTCTTATCCTTTCGGAGAAGTTGACTTCGAGGGTGATCCTGGGAGGTTTACTGGTCCTAATGTCCCTTTTTATTACCATGATTCCTTCTAAAAAAGAGCTAGAAAATTAGGCTGGAAAAGAAAGTGATTTGAAACTTCTTTGTAGAAGACCGGCAAGTTGACCATCAGGCTAATAATTAACCTGATGGTTTTTTTAGGCATATCTTAAGCTTTCTAGTGAAGATGCCCTAGGGGCTTGAGGACTAGCTATAGTTGACTGATAAAAGAGGAGGACCTGGAGTTGAGCTAGATATTTCCAACCAGACCTATATAGAAATAGTCCTAGCCGGGGCTGGACATGGCTTATATCTATGTTAAAATATAACTAGAGGCAATTCCTAGTAAATTGCTAGGAATATAGGGAGTTGTCACTAGCCTACATAGAAAGGAAGTATTATGTTAAGACTAGAGGGAGTATCCTTTTTCGTTGAAGAAGAGGGAGTTCGAAAGGAAATAGTAAAGAATATATCTTTAAATATAGATGAGAAATTTACAGCTATCACAGGCCCCAATGGCAGTGGCAAGTCAAGTCTTGCCAAGCTTATCATGGGTCTAGAAAAGCCCACTTCAGGAAGGATCTATTTCAAGGATAGGGATATTACCGAGCTATCCATAAGCGATAGAGCAAAAATAGGCCTGAGCTACGCCTTCCAGCAGCCAGTGAAATTCAAAGGAATCAAGGTCTTTGATCTGATGGAGCTGGCCGCAGGAAGAAAGTTGTCGGTGGAGGAGGCCTGTGACTACCTATCGGAGGTAGGCCTCTGTGCCCTTGACTACGTCAAAAGAGAGGTGGATGGCAGCCTATCGGGGGGTGAGCTAAAGAGGATTGAAATAGCTATGATGATTGCCAGGGGCACCGAGCTAATTATCCTAGATGAGCCCGAGGCGGGAATAGACCTGTGGAGCTTTAAGAACTTGGTTCAAGTTTTTAAGAAGATGCATACTGTATCAAAGAGCTCCATCCTAATTATCACCCACCAGGAGAGGATCCTGGATATTGCAGATGAGATAATTGTCCTGGAGGAGGGAAGGGTTAAGAAAATTGGCAAGAAGGAAGAAATAATGCCAGAACTTCTTATGGCTTCCAATACCTGTGAACACTTTGCCCTGGAAACTGGTAGGTAGAAATGAATATACAAATAGATAAAAAATTCGATAGTGTAAAAGATAAGATATACAGCAAGCTATTAAAGGAGGTTGCAGACCTCTATGAGATGCCCATGGGAGCCTACAACATAAGGGCCGACGGCCAGGGCATTGATAGGCGCTCTACAGAAAATATTGAGATTGTAACCAAGACCGATAACCCAGGAATTGATATAAGGGTTAGGGCTGGCACAAAAAATGAGAGCGTCCATATCCCTGTTGTGATAAGCAGGTCTGGCATTAGTGATCTGGTCTACAATGATTTTTATATAGGTGAAGATAGTGACGTGACCATTATTGCAGGCTGTGGTATCCACAACACCGACCATGGTGATAGTGAACACGATGGCATCCACCGCTTCTTCCTAGAGAAAAACGCCAGGGTCAAATATGTAGAAAAGCACTACGGCGAGGGCCAGGGCAGCGGCAAGAGAAACCTCAATCCCACAACAATAATAAATATGGAGGAGGGCTCCTACATGGAGATGGAAAGCTTCCAGATCCAAGGGGTAGATAGTACCATAAGGGATACCCAGGCAGTTCTAGGGGATGGAGCTATCCTAATAATAAACGAAAAGATCATGACCGATGGCAACCAGTATGCCGAAACCAAGTTTAAGGTAGACCTAAATGGAGAGAACTCCAGCACCCACCTGGTCTCAAGATCAGTGGCCAGGGACAGCTCAAAGCAGGTCTTCCTATCGGAAGTAAATGGCAACAATAAGTGCAACGGCCATACCGAGTGCGACGCAATTACCATGGACCAGTCCACGGTTACAGCTATACCCGAGGTTACCTCTAACCACATAGATGCCAGTCTAATCCATGAGGCGGTTATAGGAAAAATTGCAGGAGAGCAGCTTATGAAGCTTATGACCCTGGGGCTTACCGAAGAAGAGGCCGAGGGAGAGATAATAAGCGGCTTTATGAGATAGAGAGAGCTTAGAACTAGTTTAGCAGGGACCGGGTCCCTGCTTTTTCTATTGCTGGAAAAATTTCATTATCTATGGGCTTACCCTATGTTATGCTGGAAGCAAATACTAATGATTTAAGGGAGACATCATGATAAGCTTTAGAAAACTTGATATAAGCCAGGACCAGCTAGATGTAAAGACGGGATTACTTATAAGAAAAATTGCTCTTCTACATAATGAAACACCTCGCCAGTGGAACCGGGAGCACGGATTCAGCGATGAAGACATAGAAAAGACCATGGAATGGATTATTAACACGGAGAGGGAAGACCTTTATTTGCAGCTAGCTGAGGATGAAGACAAAAATCTTTCTGGCTTTATCTGGGCGGCTAGGATGCCGGGCTATGAAAACCTAGCTATCATAATATCCCTCTATGTGGCTGAGAGCTACAGAAGACAGGGCCTGGCAAGAAGACTCAAGGAGGACCTGGAGGCCTGGTGTAGGGAAAAGAAAATTAAATCCATACTGGCATCGGTGCACTATAGCAACCAGGCCATGCTAGAATTAAATAAAAAACTGGGCTATAAGGCCGGTATGGTCAGTATGAGGAAGGATTTAATTTAAGTAGCTGATTGTTAGGGCCATCCTCTTGGAGCTAGCCTGGATAGAAGACTAGTGGGTCTTTGGGGGACCCTCTCCAAGGCAAGGTCTAGGTCCAGCTAAGAAGGGTCTACTTATAAGCCGAAGAAAGAAAAACTTGGGGGTATATATCCTTTAATAAGGAGGATTAAATCATGAATAGAATTTTTAGTGATATTTATCAGTTATCAAACTACATGGTCCTTATAAACCTGAGCTTTCACCAGTATCTAATAGATGGTAGGGAGCCTCTACTGGTCCATACCGGCAGCATGGCAAGAGCTCCTGAACTTCTTATCCAGCTTAGGGAGGTTTTGGGTAGCAGGGAACTTAAATATATCTTCGTTTCCCACTTTGAGTCCGATGAATGTGGGGGTCTTTCAGCTATAGTTGAGGCCTATCCTGAGGTTCAGGTCCTGGCTTCCCAGGTGAGCGCTAGGCAGCTTCAGGGCTTTGGTCTTATTTCCACCTTGGAGGTCAAAGGGCCGGGTGAGGAGCTTGATATAGGAGGTAAAAGCTACGAATTTATAAGCTATCCTTCGGAGATGCACCTCTGGGAAGGTCTTTTACTCTTTGAAAAGACCAGGGGCATCCTCTATAGTAGTGATCTTATGATTAGCTTTGGGGATCTTGCGGGTCAGGTTTCAGATACAAGCCTGGAAGAGGCCCTGGGAAAAATAGGCCGGGATCAAATACCCTGGGATGAAAAAAGAGAGGAAGTTATCAAAGAGCTTGCTTCTCTAGATGTGAGCTTTATTGCTCCGGGCCATGGAAGGATGCTAAGGATAGTTTAGGATGGGCCTAGCCACTGGCTAAAATGAAGGGAAGGATTTGGCCTAATAGAAGGGGGTAGTTTTGGAAAGGTATAATTTCACGCTAAAAGAAAGCCAGGGTGGGGAGGTCTCCCTATCGGACTATCTGGGTAAAAAGCTGGTGGTCTATTTTTATCCCAAGGACAATACTCCTGGCTGAATCAGCCAAGCTAAGGAGTTTATGGAGGTCCATAAAGAGTTGGAGGAGGAGGGAGCCCAGGTTATAGGAATTAGTAGAGATAGCCTGGAGTCCCATAAAAAATTCTCAGAAAAATACGCTATTGCCTTCCCCCTGCTAAGTGATGAAGACAGGCAGGTCCATGAATTATTTGGGGTCTTAAAGTTAAAAAAACTCTATGGCCGGGAATATTGGGGTGTGGAAAGATCCAGCTTTATTTTTAATGCCCAGGGGGAGCTTGTCAAGGAGTATAGAGGGGTCAAGGTCAAGGGCCACGGTAAAGAGGTCCTGGACTTTATAAGAGCCCTGGACTAGGGAGCCCTGTGGGCTTCTTTTCTTATTTAATAGAATAATGCTACAATTATAGAAAGGACAGACAAGGGCCAGAAAGGAAGCTTTTATGAAAATAAACAATGATCAGATCCTTGAAATCTTTAAAAGAAGGTTTGCCTGCAAGGGCTACGATCCCACTAGAAGGGTTTCCGATGAAGACTTCGAGACCCTTATGGAGGTTGCCAGACTCTCGCCCAGTTCCTTTGGCTTTGAACCCTGGAAGTTTATCCTGATTGAAAATGAGGATATTAAAAGGGAGCTCTATCCCTACGCCTGGGGACTAAGGGTTTCTATAGAGGGGGCCAGCCATCTGGTGGCAATCCTTGCCATGAAGGATAGGAAGGTCCGCTACGACTCAGACTATATTAAGTATATTCTAGATGACATCCAGGGCTTTCCCGGGGACCTAAGGGAGGCCAGGTGGTCTATCCTGGAGATTTAGGTGATAGAAGTGAAAAAAGATGACCTTATAGAGCTTCTTGATAGCTATGAGGATGAGCTTATTAGACTGCGAAGACAGATCCAAAGGTCAGATTCTAATAGAAGAAGGAAATGTCCTGGCCTCCTCCCAGGGTTTTG
>CAYFUM010000007.1:33565-36175 GCA_964346475.1 uncultured Peptostreptococcaceae bacterium | reverse complement strand
AAAGGTCAGATTCTAATAGAAGAAGGAAATGTCCTGGCCTCCTCCCAGGGTTTTGTCCTTGAAGTCCTGGGTAAAAAGGCTCATACAAGAAAACCCCAGAGGGGGATAGATGCAATAAATATAGCCTCCCATATAGTGGTGGGGCTAAATTCGGTTATGAGCAAGGACCTAGATCCTCTGGAGAGGGGGACCTTCTCCCTAGGGACTATAGAGGGAGGCTCTGCCTCCAACGTAGTTGCCGACAGGGTGGTTCTAAAGGGAATAATTCGTAGCCTGGATGAAAGTGCCCTAACCAGCATGCTTACAAATATAGAAAAAATATCCACTGGTATAGCAGGGGCCTTTGGAGGAAGCTGTAACTTTAGCTATCACAGGGGCTATCCCATGGTTTATAATGATAAAGAGATGACCAGCTGGCTAGCTAAGCTTTTTAGAGAAAATATCCCTCTGCTCTATAGAGGCCTGGATATAGAAAATTTAAAAGATCCTATCAGCGGCCTTGGCCTCCCCCTGATGAGTGCTGATGACTTTGGATTTATTTCAAGCCAGGTAGCCTCGGTCTACTACATAGTGGGAATAGGAGAGGGGGCTCCTAACCATAGCTCGCTTTTTACTGTAGATGAAGACTATATGATACTTTGTTCCAGGTCTATGGCCCTAGCGGCTCTGGACTTTCTTGATGGTCTAGAAGGGGGTCTCAAGTGACTGTAAAAATTAAAAGGATATATGAAGATAGCTCAGCAGAGGATGGCCTTAGGATTTTGGTGGACAGGGTCTGGCCCAGGGGGATATCCAAGGAAAGGGCAGGCCTAGATTACTGGCTTAAGGAGATAGGCCCCTCCAAGGAGCTAAGACAGTGGTTTAATCACGAGGATGATAAGTATGAGGACTTTTCCAAAAGATATAGAGAGGAACTCTCCTCGGGTGAGGCCAAGGAGGATTTTGATAAACTAAAGGAGCTAGCAAGGGGCCAGGATGTTAGCCTTATTTACTCAGCTAAAAATGAAAAACACAACCAAGCCCAGGTCTTGAAGGATCTTTTAGAGGAAAATTAACCTAGGCTAGAAGGGTATCTATGCGTATAAATAATTATATAAGTTCATCGGGCTATTCTTCCAGGAGAGGGGCCGATAGGCTCATTGAAGAAAAAAAGGTCAGGGTCAATGGCAGCCTTGTAGGCCTTGGTTACCAGGTGGAGGAGGGGGACCGGGTTGAGGTGGAGGGCCTTCTTATCAGGCCAAGAAAGGACCAGGTCTATTTGGCCCTTAATAAGCCCCCTGGTATTACCTCTACTACAGAAAGACATGTAGAGGGAAATATTGTGGACTTTGTAGGCTATCCCGAGAGGATCTTTCCCATAGGCAGGCTGGATAAGGACTCCCAGGGACTTATCCTCCTTACCAGTGATGGCAGTGTGGTCAACAAGATCCTCAGGGAGGAAAATAAAAATAGCAAGGAATATATAGTTACAGTGGATAAAAACATGGACTCTAACTTTCTTGATTCCATGGCCAGGGGGGTTAGGATTTTTAACCCTGTTAAGAAAAGGTATGTAACCACCAAGAAATGCCAGGTCACCAGGCTGGGAAAGAGGAGCTTTAGAATAGTCCTCCTCCAGGGTCTCAACCGCCAGATAAGAAGGATGTGTGGGGCTCTTGGCTATGAAGTAGTAGACCTTAAGAGGGTGAGGATTATGGATATCCATCTTGGGGACTTGCCCCTGGGAAGGTGGAGGTATCTTACAAAAAAAGAGCTAGAGGTGATTAGAAGACTCTAGCTGGGTCTTTATGAGAAAAGGAGTGGCCCCGGAGGGCCACTTTTTTTACCTTTTACAGAAGTTTATTACCACAATTGGAGCAAAACTTGGTCCCTGGAGGGTTGTGATGGCCGCAACTTGTGCAATAGCCCCCCTCTTCTTGGTGGACCTGGTCCCTTTTTTCATCCCTAACTAGTGGTGGAGGCTGCTGGGCTTTATCCCTGCCCTTTTTCTGGAGGACCAGGAGGGCTATTAGCAATAGGGCCACCAGACCTGCCAGTAGATAGACTAGAGGGCTGGAGGAAGCTGGGCTCTCCTTGACCTGGGGCTGGTTTTCCTCTAGACTACTAGCCTGGGCTAGGAGGTCTGCCACTACAGGGTAGCCAGGATTGGTTTCATTTATATTTCTTAGTATTTCAAGGGACTCTCTGTACTCACCCTCATCAAAGTGGGCCTTGGCCTCCTTGAATTTTCTGGTAAAGGAGCTCTCCTCAGGTGTTATATTGAGTTCGTGGAGAAACTGCATGGCCACGCTGATGGGGATGGCAAAGTTCATCCCTGCAACATTAGCTTGTGTTAGATAAAGAAGCAATAGAAGTGTAAAATTTTTTGCCGTTCCCATCCGGCACTTAGCTTATTGTGCCGGACAGGTCGGGCGTTATTCGGGCAAGTCTACCTTGCCGACGAAAGAATAGTATATCTCGATTTCCTGTCTGCGGTTTTTGTTCTCGTCATAGCTGCACTCATGCACGACGATTTTCTCAATAAACTCCCGCAGCAGGGTGGGGGTCAGCTCCTCAAAGCTGGTGTATTTACGGACGACGTTCATAAACTTCCCGGCGTTGACCGTAGCC
>CAYFUM010000007.1:30704-33465 GCA_964346475.1 uncultured Peptostreptococcaceae bacterium | reverse complement strand
GAAAGCTCCCCTTGCAGTTCGGCGGCTCTCTCTTTAAGCTGCCGCTGCTCGGCTTCATAGTCGGCCGACAGCTCCGCAAACCGTTCATCGGAGATGCGACCGGTCACGCTGTCCTCATACAGCCGCTTGAAGATGGCGGACAGCTCGGCTATGCGCTTCTCGGCTGCGTCCAGTTCTTTCTTCTTGGCTGCGCTGCGCTTCTTGCCGCCGTCCTCGTTCTGCTCGATCAGCAGCTTCATAAACTGCTTTTCGTGCTTGGCGGCGTAGGCGGTGATTTTCCTGAGATTCGCCGTCACGCCCGCTGTCAGAAGGTCGGTGCGGATAAAGTGCGCCGTGCAGCTCTTGACACGCCGTTTGTAGTTGCCGCAGATGTAGCAGTCCTGCTTGCGGGTCTTGTTCTCATACCGCTGCTGGTAGAGGACGCTGCCGCAGTCGGCGCAGAACAATATGCCGGAGAACAGCCCCACTTCATCATAGCGGTTGGGGCCTTTGCGCTGCTTGCGAAGCTCCTGCACTCGCTCCCATGTGGCAGGGTCGATGATGGGCTCGTGGGTGTTCTCGAATACCACTTGCTTTTCTTCGGGATTTTCCACACGCTCGATTTTACCTTGTAAGAGATTTTCTCGGTTTTGAAGTTCATTGAAAATGGTGGTCATTATATGGTAGACTTGTTATGCGGATAGAATACCTATCTGACAAACTATGATTGGAGGTAACGCCATGTATCGTCCCAGTGATGCCCGGTTTGGCTTTGCGTGTTGGTGGTATTGGTGCGGCTCCCGATTATGGAGAGGTCGTATCAAAATCGTTTCTGTTGGCGCATAGGCCGGACTGGTGATTAGTCGGCTTGTGCGCTTTTTTATGCATTTGCTATACTGTTTTTGACTATTTTTGAAAGGAGTTTACAATAAAAAAAACATTATCTTTCTTCATCGCATTAATCTTGTGTTTTTCCATCTCTTCACATGCTTTTGCTGCGGAAGGTGACATGGGTTTTGACATGAAGGTTTCAACTAACAACACAGATTCTATTTCTGTCCTGGCATCTCAGCATTTAGAAAATATGAAAGCACAAATTGGGACTGCATGTGAGGATCTGGGGTTTGACTTAACCACCTTCCAAAACATGTCTGTCGGAACACCGTTTGTGGTTTATACGTTTAATAAAACAGGTGATGTCTTGTCTGATGATGTATATTCCTGTCCGTTGCTTTATAACGGAAACATAGTAGGAATTATCGGTGTGTATTATGATAGTTTCACGAATGCATACTATTATTCGTTAGGCAGAGAATATGCCGATCAACTTAACGGTCTCAAAAAATCATCTCTACTCAAATTGAGTGACGGGATTGTAATTGGAAGAATTGGAGACAAACTATTTGCCACCGATGGATCAGAAGTTGAAATTCTTATTGATCAAGTGGCAGATAATGCTATATCTGTAAACGTTGAAGAAATCAAAAACGTTAGTAGACAAGTTAAGAAAAATGCAAGTACAGAGTACTCAACTATCGTTTCAATAGAAAAATCAAGCAAGGCATCTCCTTTAGATCAATCTTTTTCTGGCACTCGGTTGCTTCCAAATCCCCTTCCTGTGCCTCATGTTTCTCAGGGAAGTGGTATTTGTGGCGTAGCTGCGTGGGCAGCTGTTTTGAATTATAGATTCTCCACGTCCTATACAACGCCATCTTTAACCACTGCAATGACAAATGGTGGATATACTCATGGTACTGGTGGAAAACCTAACATGACGGATTACAAAAATTATGCAAATGACAATTACAGTGCAGGCTGTAAATTTTCGTCAAGCCCTCTCTCGTTCTCAAAAGTAACGACCGCAATCACTGGCGGAAGACCGATAATGGGGTCATGGTATTCTGGATCCGGCAGTGATAAGGTGTACCATGCCATTATAATTACTGGATACATAAAAAACAGCGCCTCAAACTACACCTATTATATAAAAAATCCTTGGTACTCTGATGCAACCACGATAACAGTAACATCTTCAAGCAATGTTGTCTATGTGGATGGCTCATATACTTGGACGCTATCACAGGTGGTGTATTAACATGAAAAAAGGATCTTTAATATTTTGCCTAACATTGGCACTCCCAATGATTCTGTTTTGCATGACAGCATGTCAGCATGACACGGCAGATACCCCTGATGTTCTTTCTCCCGCCATAATGATAGATGGCGTTGTATATTACTCGCTTGGAAAAGAATTGGATACCGCTCCGCTAGAAAAGTCATATTCTGGTCATGTAACATCTGTTGTTAGTGAAAAAGACCTTCCGACCCAAAACGGAGAGGCAAATGTTCAATGCCTGGACGCACCGTATGTTATTGTTGGAGAAGGTGTTGCAGTTCTTTTTAACGAAAAATGGATTCTATTTGAGCAATTAGATAATTAAGCGTTCAAACATATCGGCTGGTAGTTATGCTGAAAGGGAAGCTTTTTGCTTCCCTTTCTTTTGGAATGGCGAGGCTTTCTGTCTATCATTTTGCTGTCTGCTTCTTTATCGTACACAAGTATTGCTTCCAGTATTATCCAGCATGCCAAAGGTGTTAATCCCTATGACCTCTCCCTTGCTATTAAAAAGAGGGCCACCGGAGTTACCGCCGTGGATAGCAGCATCGGTCTGAAGGATGCTCCAGCCCCCTGCCATCTCCTTCTTAGCGCTGATAATCCCCTGGGTCAGGGTGGGTTCCTGGATAGCCTGGGAGATGTTAAGGGCGTCATTTATTGTTGCCA
>CAYFUM010000007.1:2760-30604 GCA_964346475.1 uncultured Peptostreptococcaceae bacterium | reverse complement strand
CCATGGCATAGACCCTATCTCCTGTTCTTAACTCAGTGTCATCGCCTAGGGCGACAGTGGGAAGGTTGGTCTTGTCCAGTTTCAAGATGGCCACATCCTTGCCAGGAATGGGCTCTCCTATCTTTCTAAGGTCCATAGCCACACCCTTGGTGGAGACGTCACTGCCTGGAGTGACATTTCCCATATAGGCGGTGTAGCTGGTCTGGAGGTTATTTATCTCCATGTTCTGGGCCATGAGGCCATAAAAGGCGTTGGCAACACCGTCCCACTCGGCCTGGCTCATAAAGTATCCCCCCCGGCGAAGTTCGGCGTCAAATTCATTGGTGCTTTCTGTTACAAGATTTTCCAGGGCTGTAAGGGCAAACTGCATATAGAGTTCATCCTCATTGGTTTCTGCCACGTGGGCATTGGTCACAATATAGCCATCGGGGGTGACGATAAAGCCTGTTCCCACGGCCGCAGTAGAGGCCCTTTCAGTCTCCGAAATCCCTGTTGTAAAGGCGTAGTAGGCCATGTTATCGGTCATAAGCTGGATTATGGTGGAGTAGATAGCCTCTTCAGTATCGGGGATAATACCATCCTCCACCATACCCTGGACAGCAAAGCTAAGATCACTCTCAAGATCACTGTAGAAGGAAAACTCATACCAGGTTATATCTGCAGTCCACTGGGTTTGAATCAGTACCACACCAGGTTTGTTGATCATGGCTAGCACGCTGGGGTTGATTTCTTCCTGGGCAAAGGCTGGCATAATAAAAGCTAGAATAATAATCAGGCTCATTACCAGGCAGAAGGATTCTCTAATTTTTTTCATTGTCCTGGCCTCCTTTATTTTCTATTTAGACTAAGTTTCTAACAAGAGTCTATGTATGATAAGGAAGCTTAAGAACTCTATATCCAGGGTTTTTTAAAAAATAAATTTTTATAGAAGGCATCAAAAAAATAAAGTCTATCTTATATGGAAGGAGTCTCCTGAAAAATAAAAAGAAATATTGAGCCTAAGGACTAAATTTTAGCATTCTCTTGAAATCTTTAAGACGATAAAGATAAATAAAACCTAGGTATTTATAGGCCCTGGCTTAGCAGCTAAGACAAGTAACCTCCCGGAGATTATAAGAATAAATGATTAGATATTATAGTCTTTTACCAGTATAGTCAAGCTATATGATAAAAAGGAGCGGAAATTGGAAAGAATTAATAAATATGTTTTTGGGGTCTTATTGAGCCTACTCCTAGCTATTCTTGCTAGGAGCCTGGCTGCCATAATGCCTGGGGGACTGATTAGCCCTGGTGTTATAGCTCTACTTATTGGGATGCTGGTAAATCCCTATCTTGGGGGTCGTGGCAAGCTAGGGCCAGGCCTTAACTTTGTCTCTAAAAGGATACTCAAGCTCTCTATCATCCTCATGGGGGCAACCCTGAGCTTTGTCCAGCTCATCGAAGTGGGCAAATACTCCCTGGTGGTTATGGCCTTTACTCTCAGTGTAGCCTTTGGTCTTGGCTACCTATTGGGAAAGCTCTTCAAGATGGACTGGAAGCTCTCCAGCCTCATCTCAGTAGGCACGGCCATATGCGGGGGCTCTGCAGTCGCTACCCTGGCCCCTACAATAGATGCTAAATCTAAGGACATAGCCTACTCCATATCCACTATATTTATAGTGGATATGCTCCTACTTCTAATCTTTCCCTTTATGGGAAAGTCTTTAGGAATGAGTGATCTGGGTTATGGCCTTTGGACGGGGACGGCCATTCATGATACCTCCTCGGTTGTAGCGGCTGGCTACGCCTTTTCCGATGCAGCGGGAAACTTCTCTCTAATAGTTAAACTGACCAGGACCCTATCCATTATCCCCATAGTTCTAGTCTTCTCCCTGATAAATGCAAGACTTGAAAAAGGGTCTGATTTAGGCAAGAAAACCAGGAAGATTGAGCTGGGAAGGATATTTCCCTACTTTATAGTAATGTTTCTTCTTATGGTGGCCCTTAAAAGCACAGGCCTTATTTCAGATGGTTTGAGCTCATCCATTTCCCAGATAAGTAAGTTTGCCATGGTTATGTCCCTGGGGGCCATTGGCCTATCCACCAGCCTGGAGGAGATATCAAAGTCTGGAATCCTGCCTCTGGTTCACGGTTTTATTATTTCGATTCTAGTAGTGATAGTCTCCTTTCTAGTCCAGCTGGGCCTGGGTCAAGTTTAGACTAGCTGGTAGGGGGATTTAGCTTTGGGTATTTACTAGTAGAGAGGTTTTTAGCTTAGATATTAAGAAGTAGGGGGGGAAGGATGTTCTACGATAAAATTTATCTTGATGGCAGCTGGCAGAATTCCAGTGGTGATGACTTTATAGAGGTGGAGAATCCGGCCAATAGGAAGATTATAGGCAGGGTGCCTGCCTCCAGCAGTGAAGATGTAGACAGGGCAATCGGGGCCGCTAGGAAGGCCTTTGATGGCTGGTCTGCAAGGCCCCTGGAGGAAAGACTAGACTTTATGACTAGGCTCCTAGATGAGCTGGAAAAGATCAAGGGGGATATGGCCAGGGTCATTTCCCTGGAACTGGGGTCGACTCCCTTTTTTGCCGACAGGGTCCACACCCAGTCCTACCTAGAGGGCCTGGCCCACATGATTGATCTTGCCAGGGAATATAACTTTGTAGAAAATTATGGCGGTTATATAGTTAGAAAGGAAGCAGTGGGTGTAGTTGCAGCCCTGACTCCTTGGAACTATCCCTTTGGTCAAATCATGCACAAGCTAGCGCCAGCCCTTATTGCAGGAAATACCATGGTACTAAAGCCAAGCCAGATTACCCCTCTTTCAGCCTATCTTTTGACCGAAGCCATTGATAGGGCGGGTTTTCCTAGAGGAGTATTTAACCTGGTACCGGGCAGGGGTTCAGAGGTTGGTAACCTCCTGGCCAGCCATAAGGATGTAGATATGGTCTCCTTTACAGGCTCTACCGAAGGTGGAAGGGCTGTGGGAAAACTTGCCATGGATGGAGTTAAGAGGCTGGCCCTGGAGCTGGGTGGGAAATCTCCAGCCATAGTTTTAAGGGGGGCAGACCTAGATAGGACGGTAAAAAGAGTCCTAGGATCTATCTATAGTAATACCGGTCAGTCTTGTTCAGCCCTGAGTAGGCTGCTGGTTCCCAGGGATGAGGCCAGAAAAATCGAGGAAAAAATTGTAGAAATTACTGGGAAATTTGTCTTTGGTGATCCCCAGGCTGAGGGAACCAGGGTAGGACCCCTGGCTTCAAGAAAACAATTTGATAAGGTAGCTAGCTATATAGAAAAGGGCATAGAGGAGGGAGCTAGGCTTCTTCTGGGTGAAGTTCCAAGACTTGGCCAGGGCTACTATGTGGGGCCCACGGTCTTTACAGAGGTTGATAACTCCATGACCATTGCCCGGGAAGAGATATTTGGTCCTGTGCTAAGTGTAATTTACTATGACAAGCTGGAGGAGGCAATAGAAATTGCCAATGATACAGATTATGGCCTATCGGCTGCAGTCTTTGGCGACGAGACAAAGGCCCTTGAAGTTGCAGCAAGACTTAGGGCAGGTGAGGTGATTTTAAATGACTCTGCCTACTATACCGGCTCTCCCTTTGGAGGCTACAAGCATTCAGGAATAGGTAGGGAGGGCGGAAGATACGGGCTAGAGGAGTTTTTAGAAGTAAAGGCTGTCTTCATAAAATAAAAACAACTAGGAGCGAAGCCCCCTTGATGGGGCTTCTATTTTTGTCTCAAGGAATTTGACAAGAAGCAAGCTGAAAAGTTAAATTTTAATAAAAACAATTAGGACCAAAGGGCTTTTTATGTCAATATTTGGAGGGGAAGAATTTAAAAGGGAAAATAAGAGAGGAAATTTGCGGTCTGTGGCTAGAATCTCCGCTGGGAACCCTTGACAGTAAAAAAAGGGATGTTAATATTAAGAAAGACAATATAGATAAGAAGTATAAATAGGAGGCTAAAAAAAATGAATAGGAGCATTATATGAAGAAGAGTCAATTTATTGGTGGAATTTTAGTAATTATTGTCCTGGCAGTTTTTGCCAATTACTTAGCAGCTAGAAATTCAAGCCTAGCTCTATCCCTGATTACTGGCCTTATGCTTGGCTACGTCTTTAGCCGGTCACGATTTGGTTTTGCAGGCAGTGTGAGAAAGATTTATTTCACAGGGGATGGTAGCCTATCCAAGGCACTTATACTTATGTTACTTATAACAATTATTGCAACTTCTGGTATACACTTTGCAGCAGCTCAAAAGGGAGGACTTCCTGCCTTTAGAGCAGAAGAAGGGGATATGATAATCCCTGGTTCGGGCTTTGTTCAAAAGGCCAGCCTAAATGTCCTTATAGGTGGATTTATCTTTGGAATTGGTATGATTTTTGGTGGTTGCTGTGCCTCAGGTACTCTAACGGATGTAGGTGAAGGGGAAGGAAGAGCCCTGGTCGTCCTGCCCTTTTTTGGTTTAGGGGGTATACTGGGAGCTCTCCACGGCCCCTTCTGGAAGGGAGGCATCTTCCAGGAAGTCGGCCTCCAGCTCTATCTACCCGATGTATTTGGCTATGTGGGTACAGTGCTTATCTACATTGTGGCTTTCTTTTTAATCTATCTGTTTATTAGAAGCTATGAAAACAAGAGAAAGGCCCAGGGCCGCTACAATGCTGAAGTCTATGAGGACTGGCAAAAGCCCTTAGAAGATCAATCTAGTTCAAGTCTATTCGGTGAAGGGAGTTTCCACAAATTCTTTGTCCAGCGCTGGTCCTTTACAACAGCAGCCTTGCTTATAGCCCTGCTCTATGTATTTATAGTAAATACCACAGGAACAGGCTGGGGGGCCTCGGGACCCTATAGCCTATGGGCCATGTGGGGGCTAGGAAAGCTGGGACTGAACTTCACAGCACCCCAGCTCCAGGGCCAGGTAGAGGCAGTTGCCAAGGGTCTTATGAATAATGGAGTCTCTCTCAGAAATATAGGAATTATGGCTGGTGCACTAGTTGCCATGCTACTGGCAGGTAGGTTTTCCCTGAACTTCAGGTTTAACCTAAAAGATGCTCTTCTATTTGCCTTTGGTGGCCTTATGATGGGTTACGGCGCCAGTTTAGCTGGTGGATGTAACGCAGGAGCCCTCTATTCAGGACTTGCTAACTTTTCCCTTTCAGGCTGGTTCTTTCTACTAGCCATGGTGAGTGGTGGAATTTTAGGCTCAAAGATGTATCTGAGCATCTATCCCCAGGAAAAAATTTAAGGATTAAGCGAAGATATTAATAGACTTATTAGGTACTTAAGGAGGTAACCTAAATGGTGAAAAAACCCAAAAAAATACTTGTAATTGGTGGAGTAGCAGGTGGTGCTTCGGCAGCTGCCAGAGTAAGAAGACTGGATGAGGATTGTGAAATAATCATGTTTGAAAAGGGCCCCCATGTCTCCTTTTCCAACTGTGCTCTACCCTTTCATCTTAGTGGGATGATTGAAGACCATGAGACCCTGGTGCTCCTTGAGCCCGAGGACTTCTATAATGATTTTAGGATTGATGCTAGAGTCTTCCATGAAGTCACAGATATCGACAGAGAAAATAAGCAGCTTACAGTAAAAAACCTTAAAACCGGTGAAGAGTATAAGGAAAGCTATGACAAGCTCATAATGTCTCCCGGTGCCAACCCCATTGTCCCACCCTTTGAGGGACTGGACCTGGTCAATGTCTTTACAATTAGAAATGTAGCAGACATCCACCGTTTAAATTCCTTTATCAAGGACAATAAGTCCAGCAAGGTCACTGTAATAGGTGGAGGTTTTATTGGTATAGAGGCTGCGGAAAACCTCAAAATGGGAGGCTATGATGTCACCCTAATCGAGGCTATGCCCCAGATTATGAGGCCCTTTGACTATGACATGGTCCAGATCCTTCATAAGGAACTAATGGACAAGGGTATTGAACTGATATTGAATGACAAGGTGGATAAGTTTGAAGAAAATACCGTGATTCTAGCTTCGGGTAAAAGGGTTGAAGCCGACGCTGTTGTTATGGCAATCGGTGTTTCACCGGAAACCAGCCTGGCTAAAAAAGCAGGTCTTGAGTTGGGTAAGACGGGAGCCATCTCTGTAAATCAGAACTTTAGAACCTCGGATCCTGATATCTACGCCGTTGGCGACGCTATAGAGGTCTACAATAGGCTCCTTCACTCCCAATCCAAGCTAGCCCTAGCAGGACCTGCCCAAAAGCAGGCTAGGGCTGCAGCTGATCATATCTATGGCAGGCCGGTTAATAATACCGGTGTTATAGGTTCCTCGGTAATAAAGATTTTTGATTATAATGGAGCTTCAACAGGTCTTTCAGAAGGACTTATTGAGGCAACCAAGATGCAGATAGATTATGATACAGTACTTATAATCCCTGAGGACAAGGTCTCCATCATGCCCGATGCTGAGCCCCTACACTTTAAGTTGATCTTTGAAGTGCCCACAGGTAAGATCCTAGGTGCCCAGGCCATTGGAAGGGGTAATGTCGATAAGAGGATTGACGTAATTGCTACCCTGATTAAATTCAACGGAACCCTGGAAGACCTCAAGGATCTAGAACTCTGCTACGCCCCTCCCTTTGCAACTGCCAGGGATGTGGTTAACTTTGCAGCCCTAGTCGGCCTCAATATCCTCCACAGCTGCTTTAAGCAGATCCATGTCCATGAGATTAGAAGGGTGGTTGAGGAAGGCAACTTTATAGTTGACGTTAGAAATAAAGATGAATATGAAAAGGGCCATATCAAGGGAGCTATCAATATTCCTGTGGGAGAGCTCAGGGATAGGATGGATGAGATTCCCAGGGATGTCCCAGTTTATCTTCACTGTAGATCAGGCCAGAGATCCTACAACGCTATCATGGCTCTTCAGCACAGGGGATACAAGAACATAACCAACATGGCTGGTGGCTTTATGGGCCTATCCTTTAACGAGTACTTTAATGACAAGTATGAAAATAGGGAGCCCATAGTAACTGCCTATAACTTTGAATAAAGACAGGTAAATCTAAGCCTAGGATCTTCCTAGGCTTATCTTTTAATCAGGAGACAAGATGGATAAGAGATTAAGTAGGATAGATGTGTTTTCAATAGTGCTGGGCTCCATCATAGGCTGGGGTTCCTTTATGCTGCCTGGGAGTAAATTCCTAAGGGAAGCGGGGGTAATAAATACCACCCTTGCCCTTTTTCTGGGGGCCCTTTTTATAATAATAATCCAGTCCTCCTATTATGTAATGCTGGATGAGCATAGGGAAGAGGGGGGAGAATTTTCCTTTACCTACAAGCATCTAGGTGGGGTCCATGGTTTTATTGTGGGCTGGTTTCTTCTTCTTGCTTATCTTACTATAATCCCCCTCAATGGTACTGCCTTTCCCCTGGTGGTAAGAAAGATCCTGGGTGGCTTTTTCCAGTTTGGCTATCTCTACTCTATAGCGGGCTTTGAGGTTTATTTGGGCGAGATTCTCCTTTCGAATCTTGTTATCCTTCTTTTTGCCTACATAAATATCCGGGGAATAAAGGATTCTGCCCGGGTACAAAATATAATTGCCCTGAGCCTGGTTTCCATGGTTTTTCTGGTTTTTTTCAGGGTGCTTTTAAAAGCCGATGGAGCTATCTTTAAGGCAAACTATATATCTTCCTATAAATTTGATATGGGCCAGGTCCTGAGGATCTTTGCTATTACCCCCTTTGCCTTTGTGGGCTTTGATAGTATCCCCCAGATTTGTAAGGAGTATGATTTTGGTGCCAGGACTGCCAGCCTTATTGCCATAGTTTCGGTGCTCATAGGGGCTACTATCTATTCAGTATTAAACCTGACAACGGGCCTTATCTACGGACCAGACCAGGCCTATAGCCTGGACTGGGCACTGGGTAGTGGGGTCCTGGAACTCCTTGGGAGCCTTGGCTTTATCATGCTTGTCATAGCCCTTGCAGCAGCAGTAACCTCAGGTATCAATGGCTTTATGATTTCCACCAGCAAGCTCATGGGCTCCATCTCGTCCCACGCCATGATTCCCTCCAGGTATAGTTTTATAAATAAAAATGGCGTCTTTAGAAATGCCATCCTCTTTGCTACCCTAATAAGCCTTATAGCCCCCTGGTTTGGAAGAGAAGTTATCCTATGGATTGTGGATATGTCTTCTCTGGGCGCGGCCATTGCCTACTTTTATGTATGCTTTATCGCCTATAGACTTACAGCTTCGAAGCCTCAAAAATTTCTATCGGCTCTGGGAGTGGTAGCCTCGGCCCTTACAGTTCTTCTGCTAATTCTTCCCTCCTCTCCTGCGGTCCTAGGCAGGGAGTCCTTTATAGCCCTAGGCCTGTGGATAGCCCTAGGCAGCGGTTTTTATCTAATGATTATCTCCAGCAGAAGTTTTCAAAGACCCAGACCCTAGGGGTCTTTTTTTCTTGACAGAAACTTGTCCAGGGTGTATTCTAAAGGTAGATACCCCCCGGGGGGTGTAGTCTAGCCGAGGAGATGATTATATGAATGAAAAATTTAGCGTTACAGGTATGACCTGTTCTGCTTGCTCCCTGGCCGTGGAAAAGGCCGTGGAGAAGTTACCCAGTGTCAAGTCTGTTAATGTCAACCTGCTGGCAAACAGCATGAGTGTAGAATATGAGGACGACAATATAAGTAGCCTTGATGTTATAAAGGCTGTAGAGGCTGCGGGCTATGACGCCAGTATCTTCTCGAAGACCGGTGGGGTCAAGGAGAAGGACCGGGTAAATCCCGTGGAGGAAGAGATAAGGGAAATGAAGTACAGGGTCCTTGTATCCTTTGCCTTTATGCTTCCTCTTATGTATGTAGCCATGGGAGAGATGTTTTTTCTTCCTATGCCGGCCTGGCTCCTGGGTCTAGAGAATGCCCTGAGCTTTGCCTTTTTACAATTCCTACTGACGATTCCCGTTGTCTATGTCAATAGAAAGTACTACCAGGTGGGTTTTAAGACCCTTTGGCACCGCTCTCCCAACATGGACTCCCTTATAGCTGTGGGTTCCGGAGCGGGGCTTGTCTATGGTATATTTGCAATCTTTAGGATAGGCCAAGGCCTAGGCCATGGAAATATGGAGCTGGTTGCCCAGTATGCCCATGATCTTTACTTTGAGTCGGCAGCCATGATCCTGGCTCTTATAACCCTGGGCAAGCTCCTAGAAGCCAGGGCCAAGGGTAGGACCTCTGATGCTATAAGTAAGCTCATGGACCTGGCACCCAAAACTGCCCTGGTAATGAGGGGTGATAGCGAAGTAGAAATTCCTCTGGAAGAGCTTGTCAAGGGAGATATTGTGGTGGTTCGTCCCGGCCAGAGCGTGCCAGTGGATGGAATAATCATTGAGGGAAGCTCCTCAGTGGACCAGTCGGCTCTAACAGGAGAGAGTATACCCATTGAGAAGAATGTGGGGGATAGGGTTATATCTGCCACTATAAATAAGACAGGCTTTTTCAAATTTGAAGCTGAAAAAGTGGGGGATGATACCACCCTGGCCCAGATAATTAACCTGGTGGAGGAGGCTTCTGCTTCCAAGGCACCCATTGCCAAAATGGCCGACAAGATCTCCAGTATCTTTGTGCCGACGGTCATGGCTATAGCCCTTATATCCACAATAGTCTGGCTTCTACTAGGCCAGTCCTTTGAGTTTGCCATGTCCATTGGTATAGCAGTCCTTGTCATATCCTGCCCCTGCGCCCTGGGTCTTGCAACTCCTGTGGCTATCATGGTGGGAACAGGCAAGGGGGCCAGCCACGGTATCCTAATTAAGTCGGCTGAGGCTCTGGAGACCCTGCACAAGATTGACACGGTTGTGCTAGATAAAACTGGTACCATAACCCAGGGCCAGCCCCAGGTTACAGATATAATAAGTCTTGAAATACCCCAGGAGGAGCTTTTAGAGATAGCAGCCTCCCTGGAAAAACCCTCGGAGCACCCTCTTGCCGAAGCCATAGTCAAAAGGGCAGAGCAGGAGTCCCTGAGCATGAGAAGGGTAGAAAATTTTGAAGCCCTTTCTGGCAGGGGGATTATTGGAGAAATTGATGGTAAGACCTATGTGGCAGGTAACCTGGCCCTGATGAAGGAGCAGGGAGTAGATATAGGAGACTTTAAAGAGAGCTCCGATAATTTTGCCAGACAGGGTAAGACCCCCCTCTACTTTGCAGAGGAAGGAAGGCTCCTGGGTCTTATAGCCGTTGCCGATGTTGTAAAGCCTACCAGTCTCCAGGCTATAGAAGGCTTTAAGGCCCTGGGAATAGATGTGGTAATGCTGACAGGGGATAATGCCATGACAGCGGAAGCCATAAGAAAAGAACTCCATATTGATAGGGTAGTGGCTGAGGTCATGCCCCAGGATAAGGAGGAGGAAGTTCGCAGGATCCAGGAAAGTGGAAAAACCTTGGCCATGGTGGGAGATGGAATCAACGATGCCCCAGCCCTAGCCCGGGCCGATGTGGGTATTGCAATAGGAGCTGGCACCGATGTTGCCATAGAATCGGCGGATATAGTCCTTATGAAAAGTGACCTACTGGACGCAGTGAGTGCCGTGGAGCTCTCCAAGGCGACAATTAAGAACATTAAGGAAAACCTCTTCTGGGCCTTTTTCTACAATACTCTGGGTATACCCCTGGCTGCAGGAGTCTTCTTTAAGGCCTTTGGCCTAAAGCTCAGCCCCATGTTTGGAGCTGCCGCCATGAGTATGAGTTCAGTCTTTGTTGTAACCAACGCCCTAAGACTCAAACTATTTAAACCAAAACACGAAAATATTTAAGGAGAGTAAAATGAAAAAAGTACTGAATATAAAGGGAATGAGCTGCCAGCACTGCGTGGCCAGGGCCACCAAGGCGCTAAACTCCTTGGAGGGAGTTGAGGCCAAGGTCAACCTCAAGAAGAACAATGCCACAGTGGTAATGGACAGGGATATTGAAGATAGCGTCTTTGCTGAACTCCTACAGGAAGTCAATCTGGAGTTAGTATCAGTTGCTGAGAAAAAGGGTCTCTTTGGTTAGAAAGAGGTAGAGATGAAGTCGGATAAGGCTAGAGTATCTCGCCTCCTAAAAACAGCTAGAGGCCAGATAGATGGCATACTGAAGATGGTGGAGGATGATAGGTACTGTATAGACATCTCCAACCAGCTTATGGCCACCCAGGCTATTTTGAGGGGAGTAAATAGACAAATTCTCCATGACCACCTGGATAGCTGCGTTAAAAAGTCCTTTGAAGAAGGGGACCAGAGAGAAAAAATCCAGGAAATAATGACAATAATTGATAAACTTTCTAAATAGCCGGTTCTAGCCGGCTATTTTTTTACCTTTAGCAGGTTTTTATGCAGGTATAAAGGTGGTATAATAGCCTTAATCAGGAAAGAAGGTAAATATGAGACTAATTGTAGAAGAGGACTATAGGGGCCTCAGTAAAAGGGCAGCAGATATAATAAAGGAGGAGATAAACCAAAATCCCGGGCTTATACTGGGCCTAGCTACAGGTTCTACTCCCCTAGGTACCTATGAAAAACTAATTGAATATAATAAAGAAGGCCAGCTTGACTTTAGCAGTGTACATATTTTTAATCTAGATGAGTATGTAGGCCTTTCCAGGGAGCATCCCTCGAGCTATGGATATTTTATGGATGAGAACCTCCTTAATCATATAAATGTAAAAAAAGACAATTGCCATATTCCCTGTGGTCTAGCAGGGGACCTTGAAGGTGAGTGCCGGGACTACGATAGGCTTATTGAAAAGGCCGGTGGCATAGACCTACAGATTCTAGGCCTTGGTACCAATGGCCATATTGCCTTTAATGAGCCTGCAGACCAGCTAAGTTTGGGAACCTCGGTGGTTTCACTTACAGAGAATACTATAAGGGATAATTCTAGATTCTTTGAATCCGGGGACCAGGTGCCAAAGACAGCCCTAACTATGGGGATAGGTAGCATTCTTAAAGCTAAAAAGATTATTCTAATGGCCTCGGGGGCTGGTAAAAAAGAAGCCATGGAGAGGTTTTTCTCCCTAAAGACTATTTCCACAGACTTTCCAGTGTCTCTACTACTTCTACATAGTGATCTTACGGTTATAGTTGATAAAGAAGTCCTTTCAGACTAGGTGGAGTAATGAGATTACTTTTTAAAAATTACAGAATTATCCTGCCCCAGGGTATTTTAGAGGGATACTTCCTCGAAGTAGAGGATGAGCTTATTAAAGATATCTATAGGGCGAGATCCTATAGTCCTGGGGATTTTGATTCAGTTTATGATGGCCAGGGGCGCTATCTGTCCCCGGGCTTTATTGATATCCACAATCACGGCTCAAGGGGCCAGGATCTGATGGAGGCAAGTCAAGAAGTCATAGGAAAGCTGGCGGACTACCACCTTAGTCAGGGAGTCACTTCCTTTTTGGCTAGTGTTATGAGCTCCTCTTCCCAGCTTATGCTAGAGGCAGTCAGAAATCTTGGGGCCTATAGGAATAGCCCTAGCTCCTCCAGGCTTCTAGGGATTCATATAGAGGGGCCTTTTTTTAATATGGAAAATAGGGGAGCCCAGCCTAGGGAGCATTTAAGACAACCCGATAGGGAGTTTATAGCTGAACTTCTTAAGCTAGCCCAGGGAAGACTGAGGATGGTAAGCCTGGCCCCTGAACTTGAAGGAGGCCTTGATATTATCGACTTTCTTAGGGAGAGGAAGGTTGTGGTTGCCCTGGGCCACTCCTCTGCCAGCTATGAAAAAAGCCTGGAGGCTATAGACAGAGGGGCAAGCATTGCTAGCCATCTTTTTAATGGCATGGCGGCCTTCCATCATAGGAGGCCTGGTATTCTAGGGGCCTGCCTGGTGGATGATAGGATCTACTGTGAGATAATCTACGATAGATTCCACCTCCATGATGGTGCTGTAGAGCTTGCCATTAGGGCAAAGGGCTACGATAGACTTATCCTAGTATCTGACGCCATGGAGGCTGCAGGCCTTGAGGATGGGGAATATAGGCTGGCAGGACAGAGGGTTCTTGTCGAAAATGGGGCGGCTAGGCTGGAGGACGGAAGCCTAGCGGGTTCTACCCTTAGCCTAAGAGGGGCAGTCAAAAACATGGTGGAGTATTTAGGGGTGCCCCTTTATGAGGCCGTTAAAATGGCCAGTTTAAATCCTGCCAGGGCCCTGGGTTTTGAGGAGCTTGGCAGTCTAGAAAGGGGAAAAGTAGCCGATATGATTTCATTTTGTGATGGTTTAGAGATAAAAGAGGTCTATAGGAGGGGGATGAGGCTATTATGAAAAGAGTTCTAGTGGCAGGCCTTCATCATGAGTCCAACTCCCTGAGCCCCATAATTACTAGGAGGGAAGATTTTAGTATTCTAAGGGGCCAGGAGATTATTGATAGGATTAGGGATAATGACTCCCTCTCAGGAATAGTGCTGGGTCTTAAGGAGGCAGGCTATGAGGTCCTGCCTACCCTGGCCGTCAGGGCTATTCCCTCTGGTCTTGTGGATAGGGATTTTTATCTTGAGGTAAAAAAAGAAATAATAGAAGGGGCCAAAAGGGCCCAGGAGGAGGCTCCTCTGGATGGGATCTGCCTTTCCCTCCATGGCTCTATGATGGTGGAGGGCTACGGTGAAGCCGAGGGCCCCTTGCTGGAGGAGCTAAGAAAGCTCTTCCCCCAGCTTCCCATCTATGCTTCCCTGGACATGCACACTACCATGACCAGGAAGATGCATAAAAACTGTGATGGTTTTGTTGGCTATAAGAGCGCTCCCCATGAAGACTGCACTGAAACCGGAAGGCAGGCTGCTCTTTTAATGCATAGAAGGCTTGAGGGAAGCTCCCTTCAGTCAACCTGGGTCTACCTCCCCCTTCTTATAGCGGGAGAAAAATCTGGAACCTCTGTTAGTCCTATGAAGGAGCTAATAGAAAAGCTCAGGCAGGTGGAGGAAATCCCGGGAGTCCTGGCCGCCTCCTATCTTATGGGTTTTCCCTGGACTGATAATAAGGATAGTGGGGTTTCGGTTTACCTAGTAAGTGAGAACAGCTTTAAGGAAAATGAAGAGCTAGCCAGGCAGCTGGCAGAACTTTTATGGTCCAAAAGAGAGGAATTTGATTTTGTAAGTCCGGCCTATAAACCTGAAGAAGCCTTGGAGGTGGCCTTTGAATCTATAAAAGAAGGAGAGACACCCTTTTATATCTCAGATGCAGGGGATAATCCCACAGCTGGAGCCTCTTCTGATAACACTTATTTTCTAAAGCTGATTTTAGAAGATAGAAGAAGACTGGACCTTAAAAAACCCATAATCTATGGAGGTATCTATGACCCCCTTGCAACAAGAAGCTGCAAAGGCAGGCTAGGGGAGAAGATAAAACTCAGGCTGGGTGGCTACTTTGATAAAGCCTCTCCCAGTATAGAGCTTGAGGGTCAGGTCAAGGCCTACTATGAGGGCTGGAGCCGACACTCCTTTCCCAGGGGGGACCTGGCAGTCTTTAGCTTAGAAGGAGTGGACCTGGTCCTTTCTGAGCAGCACATAGGCTATACAGATCCCCAGATTTTTAGGGATCTGGGCCTTGTTCCGGAGGAGGCAGAGCTAATCATATGTAAATTAGGTTATTTGACCCCTGCCCATGAGAAGCTTGCCAGGGGCTCACTTCTGGCCCTTAGCCAGGGCAATAGCCAGCAAAATCTTGAGGATATTGACTATAAACTGGTAAGAAGGCCGATTTTTCCCCTGGACAGGAATTTTACTTTTAAGGCTAGGGTGGAGGAAAAACAATGACCTTAGAGGTTTGTGTAGACTCACTGGAGTCTTTAAAGATAGCCATAAAGGCGGGGGCAGATAGGATAGAACTCTGCAGCGCTCTTAGTCTAGGGGGCCTTACCCCTAGCTATGGTCTCATGCAAAGGGCCCTGGACTATATAGACAGGGAGATCTTTGTCATGGTAAGGCCAAGGTCTGGGGATTTTCTATATAGTCCCGAGGACTATGAGGTCATGAAGGGGGAAATTGAGCTTATTAAGAGCCTGGGTTTTCACGGTATAGTAGTTGGTTTTCTAAAGGAAGATGGCCGGCTTGACCTGGCTAGGTTAGAGGAAGTAGTCAAACTTGCCAGGCCTTTAAAGGTGGCTCTACACCGAGCCTTTGATGATGCCAAAAACCCTGAAGAGGATATAGAAGAGCTTATTGGCCTGGGCCTTGTAAGAATCCTAAGCTCAGGACAAAGGCCCAGGGCCCTGGAGGGAGCAGGCTTTCTAGCCAGCCTGGAGAGGGACTATGGCTCCAGGATTCAAATCATGCCTGGCAGCGGAGTTAGTGCAGACAATATTGAGGAGCTAGTAGAACTCACGGGCTGCAAGAGCTACCATATGTCTGCCAGAAGTACTTATAGGACGGCCATGGAGGATCTCTCCTATACTAGGAGAATGGAGACCCCCGAGGGGGAGCTCTTTACTCAAAGGGCTGATTTTGATAAGATCAGAGGGGTACGGGAAATACTAGATAGACTGGGGAGGAAAAGATGAAAAAAGTCCTGGGAATAGACCTAGGTGGCACCAAGATAATTGGAGGCCTTGTAAATGAAGAGGGAGAAATCCTTAAAAAGAGCCGTAGAGACACTCCCAAAACCGGTAGACAGGCTGTCCTGCAGGAGCTTATAGCTGTGATAGAAGAGCTTTATGAAGAGGGAATTCTTGGCATTGGTATAGGCTCCCCTGGCTGCATAGACTCTGATAGAGGCAGGGTTTTAGAAATAGGAGGGAATATTTCAGGCTGGGCCGGTACCGATATAAGGGGGGAGCTTGGAAAAGTCTTTCCCGGTATGAAAATCTTTGTTGAAAATGATGCAAATGTGGCGGGTCTCTGCGAAAAATGGCTGGGTGCTGGCAGGGAGTTTGAGAACTTTGTCATGCTGACCCTGGGTACCGGTGTAGGCGGGGCTGTCTATACCGATAAAAGTGGCATCCTAAAGGGTTATAATTTCAATGGAGCAGAGCTGGGTCATAGCATCCTCTATCCAAGGGGGAGGCAGTGCAACTGTGGCCAGAGGGGTTGTGTGGATAACTATCTTTCTGGCGTGGGGCTTGAGCTTAGCTATCTCGAGAGGACGGGGAAGAAAAAAAAGGCCAAGGATATCCTGGAGGAGTCCAGGAAGGATCCTCTGGCTGACCAGGTGGTGGATAGATACACCGAGGAGCTAGCTATCTATCTTTCCACAATTAAAAACATCTTTGATCCCCAGGGCATAATTATAGGTGGGGGTGTAATAAACTCCAAGGATATCTGGTGGGATAGGATGCTGGTGCACTACGCTAGCCAGTGCAATACCCCAGACTCCCTGACTATTGTGCCAGCCCACTACCTCAATGATTCGGGCATGATAGGGGCAGCCAGGGCTGTCTTTTTGGGCCTTGGGTATTAAGATATTGCTATAAACTTCTTACAAGCTCTGGGTCGTGCTAGAATATAGGCAAAGAGAAAGGAGCTAAGAATGAATTTACCAAATTGCCCAGCCTGTTCATCGGAATACACCTATGAAGATGGTCACTTTATAGTCTGCTCTATGTGTGGCCATATGTGGAATCCTGATGAGCCAGGTCAAGGGGCCGGTGAAGGGCTAATCAAGGACGCCCATGGAACTCCTCTTAGCGAGGGAGACGATGTTATAGTTATAAAGGACCTAAAGGTCAGGGGAAGCTCGACACCTATAAAGCAGGGAACCAAGGTCAGAGATATTAGACTGGTTCATAACCCCAGTGATGGCCATGACATAGATTGCAGAATTGATGGCTTTGGAGCCATGAAATTAAAATCAGAATTTGTCAAGAAAGCATAAAAGCTCTCATGGGAGGGCTTTTATAGCGTCTGGGTAGTTTTCTCTACTTCAATCACCAGGGCTGCTCTGGCCCAGGGAAACCTCTCCTTTATCAGGAGGTAGTCCTCTTCCCTGCTATCAAAATGAGCTCGTCCTTCGACTAGAAAGCCTGTGCCTTTGTAGCTTCTGCCCTGGACTTCCCGGTTGGATATAGTGAGTTTAACCCTGCTATCAAGTTCAAGATTCTCCTGGGTCCTTTGCATTCTACCGGCGGGGATAAGGAGCTTGTCCCCTTTAACAAGAACATAGCTATTCCAGCTATTTACCAGATGGACTCCCTGGGGGCCCTGACTGGCAATGGCCAGAGCAGAGTCCGGTGGACTCTCCAGTACTTCTAAAAATTTCTTGTCCAGCATAGGTCCTCCTTTATTTATAGGCAAGGATATCACCACTGGCAATAAAGTCCTTGATTCCAGGCCCATGACCCCATTTATTGGCATAGGAATCGCTTACCTCAGAAATTAGAATTTCAATATCCCTAAAGCCACATTGCTTTAAAATTTCACTTATCTCCTCCAGAGATAGGGCGCCTCCCACTCAGGTCCCGTAGATGTTTGGGTCAGCCTTGATCTCTTGAGAAAGTTCCTTTTTTAAAAGGATATCCGATATACTTATCCTTCCTCCTGGCTTTAATACCCTATAGATCTCAGAGTAGACAGCCCTTTTGTCGGTGGAAAGGTTAATTACACAGTTACTAATGACAAGATCTAGGAGTCCATCTGCCAGGGGCAGGTGTTCAATTTCTCCTAGTCTAAACTCGGTGTTTTTAAAGTCCTTTTTTCTTGCTATCTCCCGGGCCTTTTCTACCATGGCGTAGTTACTATCTATTCCTATGGCTCTGCCTTTATCGCCTAGACTTTTGGCTAGGAGAAAAACGTCCATGCCCCTGCCAGACCCCAGGTCTGCCAGCCACTCTCCGGCCCTAGGCCTGGCCCTTAGTTTGGGATTACCGCAGCCTAGACCCAGCTGGGCCTCCTCGGGTATAAGGGCCAGGTCCTGGGGGCTGTATCCCAGGGAGAGGTTTAGTTCCTGGAGGTTTACCCCTACAGCCCTTTTTTCCTTGGCAATGGTTTCATAGAAATCAGCCACAGCTTTTCTTATCTGGTCCTTCTTCATAAAGCTCCTACCTCCTTCTTTGGAATCTATTATACCCAATTAGCTTTAGCAAGTGTGGTAAAATGAATCTATTAGTGAAAGGAGAGTTATAGGTTTTATGAAAAGTGTATCCAAAGGTTATGCCTATGGCCTGGCCTCAGCAATAATTTACTCGGCTGTCTCTATACTGGGTAAACTGGTCATGACTCGGGGTGTTGAGCCTGGGGTGTTGATCTTCTGGCAGTATTTTGGGGTCATTGGCCTCCTTTCACTATACTTTTTTCTGGGAAAAAAACTTCCTAGAATTAAAAGTCTCACACTTCCCCTGATTGGACTACTGAGTGTTCTGGCCAACCTGGCTTTCTATTTTTCCATGGACTACATAGGGGCAGGACTTGCCACCCTGATTTTGTATTTTTCCTCGGCTATAACCGCCCTTTTCTTTTTTATAACGGGCATAAGAAAAATATCTCCCTGGGCCTGGCTAGCCATCCTTCTGGCTCTAGTGGGTTCAGCCCTTAGTCTGGAGGTCTTTTCTGGCTTTAACTTTGATATAAGAGGGGTGCTTCTGGGGCTTCTGGCCTCCCTTATCTACTCCTTCTACGGTCTGGGTCTGGATCTTAAATTAAAGGATGAGGATTTTCTTGTCATAAATTTTTACATATGCCTGCAGGGCCTTGTAATTACTAGTTTATTAAATTTTTCCAAAGGCCACCTGGCTTGGGCCATGCCAGCTAAAGATATACTTATCCTTATTGCTATAGGGCTGCTGGGGGGAGTTGTTCCGAACTTTCTAAACTTCCTATCCATTGGCCTTATAGGTGCTGAAAAGACCGCAGTTATAATGAGTGTAGAACTACCAGCCACAGTGCTTATGGCCTTTGTTTTTTTAAGTGAAAGGCTTGAGCTTTTTCAAACCCTGGGTATAGTCTTAGTCCTTGTTTCAGTTATACTCCTTAGATACTTGGAGAGGCCTGGGGAGGATGGAGGAGATATAGAGATTTATGATAATAAAGAAGGAAAATCCCAGCTTAGAACTTGGGGAGAGTCTTAGGACTCCTAGGCTACTACTTAGAGCCTGGAAAAAAAGAGATCTTGAGGATTTTTATGAATATGCCAGGGATGATAGGGTGGGCCCCAGGGCTGGTTGGAAACCCCATGACTCCCTGGAGACAACCAGAAAGGTCCTGGAGTATTTTATAGAGGTAAAAAAGGTCTTTGCCATTGAGGAAGTTAAAAGTGGTAAACTAATAGGATCTCTGGGTATAGATTATCCTCTGAGCTATGTTAGTGAGCACTTTCCAGGCTATGAGGGAAGAGAGCTGGGCTACGTCCTTAACTACGATTATTGGAATAGGGGCTATATGACTGAAGCAGTGGAGGCTGTAAAAGGGGCGCTCTTTAATAGGTTTTCCCTAGACTACCTAGTCTGTGGCCATTTCTATGACAATGAGGCCTCCAGAGCAGTTATCCTAAAAACCGGCTTTAGATATATGGGGGATATGGACTATGTTAATACTGATAACAGGGTCTATAGGACAAGGATGTATTATCAGTGGAACCCGGCTAAAGAGGACCCCTATAGGAGTAAAGAGAGGATTTTAACAGGAGAAGGATATGGATAGACTACTGGCTATTTTAGAAAAAATACTATACACGGATATAATAAAAAACATCAATCTCTACACCCTGATCTCCAGCCTGTTTAAATATATCTTTGTTCTTATTGTCCTGAGGTTTATCTATTTAATAGTCAGGATGATTTACCTAGATATAAGTAATTTTGGAGCTAGAAGGGCCTACGGACCCTATTTGAGGCTCCTAAACCAGAGGGATAGCCTCTCCTTTCATGTGGAGAATGAATACCCCCTGGAGGATGACAACATTATTGGCAAGGACAAGGGTTCTGATATAGCTATTGACTATATCTATCTATCTAAGAAACATGCCAGGATATTTAAAAAGGGAGCTGGTTTTTATCTGGAGGACCTGGGATCTGTAAATGGAACCAGGGTCAATGGCAAGGACCTTAAAGGCCAGGTGGCTCTTAGGGACAAGGACCTTATAAGCTTTGTCAAACTTGAATTTATTTTTATGGAGGGAGACCAGGATGCAGACTAGACCCATTAAACCCTCCAGCGCCAAGTGGCTGATATTTATCTTTCAAAGCCTATCCCTTTCCCTTATATTTTTTATAAATGCTGAGGCCTTAAATGAGAGGATGATTTTCTTTCTAGCTGGGCTTATTTTCCTGACCCTAATAAGTAATCTAGTTATAGAAAGAGGGAGTTTTGGAGACAAGTACCTACTGCTTATTGCCAACATGCTGGTCAGTATAGCCCTTATAATGATCTATAGGCTGGACTCCTACTATGGAGAAAGACAGCTTCTTTTCTATGGCCTGGGGCTTATTGTATTTTTCTCAGTCTACTTCTTTCTTAGGTTTACGGGACACTTCTTTGAGAAACTCACTTATTTCTATTATGGTATAACGGTGGTCCTTCTTTTAATCACCCTTATCTTTGGAGTCACCCTGGGAGGAGCTACCAACTGGCTTAGGATCGGCTCCTTCCAGTTTCAGCCTGCAGAACTGGCCAAGGTGAGCTTTGTTTTCTTTCTTGCCAGCTACTACCAAGGTGAGCATGGCTTTAAAGAGAAAAAATATTCTTCCCTTATACTCATAGGCCTGGTATATTTTCTTATTGGGCTCTTTTTTCTTCAGAGTGAGCTGGGAACTGCAGTAGTTTTTCTTGGGGTCTTTATTAGCGTGCAGCTGGTCTTTGAAGAAAAGAAATACCCCCTGCTCCTTAATATTTTCCTGGCCCTATTGGGACTTTTTATAGGCTATAAACTCTTTGGCCATGTTAGGATCCGCTTTGATATATGGAGGGATCCCTGGGCTGATATAGATGGCAGGGGCTACCAGATAGTTCAAAGCCTCTTTGCCCTGGCGGCTGGGGGACTCTTTGGCAAGGGCATAGGCCTGGGTAGGCCTACGACAATACCCCTGGCTTTTTCAGACTTTATTTATCCAGCAATAATTGAGGAAATGGGGATTTTTATGGGGATTGCCATACTCTTTTTATACCTCCTACTTTTTTATCGGGGGCTAAAGATTGCCATGAGGCAGGCCAATGGCTTTTATAGGATAGTCAGCCTGGCAGTGGCTATGCTCTTTTTTTCCCAGGCCTTTATAGTGATTGGGGGAGTGCTCAAACTCATCCCCATGACGGGTATTACCCTGCCCTTTATGGCCTATGGGGGAAGCTCCATGCTGGTTAGTTTTATTCTTCTGGGCATCCTCCAGTATACTTCGGAGCACCTGGTAAGAAAGGATGACAATTATGACGGGTAATTTTAAAAGAATTAGACTGCTGCTTATAATTGTAATTATAATTTTTATTGCTATTAGCCTCTACCTTGTATATTTCCAGCTCTTTGAAGCCAAAGCCCTGAATGCCCATGTGGCCAATAGTAGAAACTACTTTGATGAGGCTGGTATTAGTAGAGGGAATATTTATGATAGCAGGGGGGAGCTCCTGGCCTTTAGTGATGAAGATGGCATAAGAAAAAATGACTATTCCTATAGCTTTTCCCACCTTATAGGCTACGCTTCCAAGGAACATGGTAAAAGCGCCCTGGAAAGTGCCTATAATGCCCAGTTACTAGGCCTTAGCGAAGCCGAGCTTCTAGATGCAATGAAGGAGGTCCTAGGTAAGGATAATAGGGGAAATGACCTCTTTCTTACTGTCAACGCAGAGCTCCAGAGCTTTATCTACTCCCTTCTTGAAAATCACAAGGGCTCGGTGGTTCTTATGGAAGCTGATACAGGCAAGATTTTAAGCATGGTTTCCAGCCCAAGTTTCAATGTCAATGAGCTGGATTCTAGCTGGCCCAGCCTTATAGAAAGGGAGGACGCTGTCCTCCTAAGCCGATCCACCCAGGGCCTCTACACCCCAGGTTCTATTATAAAAATTATAACAGCCACAGCCCTTTTAGAAAGTGGACTTCCCCAGGATTATTACGATAGTGGAGTTGAAGAAATCTACGACGCCAAGATTTATAACTTTGAAGGGGCAGTAGAGGGGGAACTGGATCTAGAGGGGGCCCTGGTTCATTCTACCAATACCTATTTTGCTAGGAAGGCTCTGGATATGGGACCTGAAATTCTCAGGGAGGTCAGTGAGAGGTTTTACTTTAATAGGGACTATCCCTTTGAGCTCTATCATGAGAATTCCTATACGGATTTTAGGGAGGGTATGGAGGAGTTTGACCTGGCAGCCTCGGCCTATGGCCAGGGCAAGACCCTGGTAACCCCTCTCCACATGGCCATGGTGATTGCCAGCATCTCCCAGGAGGGAAGGATGATGAGTCCCTATCTACTGGAGGAAATAAAAAGTCCCTCGGGTTCTAGTGTCTACAGGGCTAGGCCTCAGCTTCTTGGTCAGGTAACAGATTTTAGCCATGGAAGAAGGATGAGGGATATGCTTATAAGTGTGGTTGAGAAAAATAATTATAACTATCTTCCTGGTGTAACAATAGGTGGAAAAACAGGGACTGCTGAGAATCCATCGGAGCTGGACCACGCCTGGTATCTGAGCTTTGCCCAGGGTGAATCCAGCCATCTAGCCCTGGCTATAGTCCTGGAAGAAGAGGGCATAAGCGGTGGCAGGGTGGGTGCTCCCATGGCCCAGAGGATCTATGAGAAGGCAGAAAGTCTAGGCCTTTTAAAATAATTTTCCTTGTAGTAGAATAGGCTAGTATAAAGGAGGACAGATGATTAGACAAATAGTAAAGATAGATGAAGAAAAATGTGATGGCTGTGGCATCTGTATTGATGTCTGCCATGAGGGGGCTATTGCCCTTATAGATGGCAAGGCAAGACTTATCAGGGACGACTACTGTGATGGTCTGGGAGACTGTCTGCCGGAATGCCCCCAGGGGGCTATGGGCTTTGAAGTAAGAGAGGCTCTAGCCTATGATGAGGAGGCTGTAAAAAAGAACATGGAGAAGAGAGGACTTGTTAGCCTAGGACCTGCTCCAAAAAGCCAGCCTGATGAAGGCCTTAGTAGCCTTAGAAATTGGCCCATCCAGCTTAAATTAAGCCCCGTTAAAGCTTCCTATTTCCAGGGAGCAAGGCTGCTGATTGCAGCTGATTGCAGCGCCTTTGCCCATGGTGACTTTCATAGAGAATTTATGGAGGGCTATGTTACCCTTATTGGCTGTCCCAAGCTTGATGAGGGTGATTACAGCGAAAAAATTTCTGCTATACTTAGTCAAAATGACATTAAAGAGGTCCATCTAGTCCGCATGGAGGTACCCTGCTGTGGGGGAATTGAAAGATCCCTCTACAGGGCCATGGAAACTTCTGGTAGGATTATCCCCTGGCATATTACAACCCTTACCAGTAGGGGTCAGATAAAAAAATAATAAAAACTCCCGCCCAGGCGGGAATTTTTATTGGATCTTCTTTTATACTAGCTCGTCAATCTTCGCAGCTAGTATAAAGTCATTGTCGTGAAGGCCCTTTATCTTGTTGGTCCACAGGTCGATAACCACTCTGCCCCAACTAAGATGGATGACGGGATGATGGCCTTCCTTTTCTGCTAGCTCTCCGACCTTGTTGGTAAAGTCAAGGGCCTCTTTAAAGTCCTTAAATTTAAAGGTCTTGGTGATTTTCCCTTCCACCAGGCTCCAACCCTCTACTTCCTTCATATAGTAGTCTATCTGGTCCTGGGTCAAGGGAAGGTCTCCTAAACTACAGGGTATACATTTTTGATCTAACAATTCAGCCATGGCAACCTCCTTAAAGAGATTTTACCCAAGATAGTTTCGAATACCCCGGCTAGTTGTGTTATAATTGTATTAACTTTAGGAGGTAGCTATGAAGAAATCAACTAGAGAACTGGCCTTTTGTACGAGCTTTTTGCTTCTTTTTTATTTATTAATCAGGTATCCCCTCTTTTTTATTCATGGAATGAAGGACTGGCCTCTTTTTATGTTTTTTCTTGCAGCCCTTAGTATGCTGGTTTTCTGGTTTATGGATAAGAGGAAGATGATTTTTCCAGGAGCCCTCTTTTATATTCTGAGTTTCATCGCTGCCCGATTTTTTTCAAGCAAGAGCCTTGATCTAGGAGGGGGAAAATTGGACTCCACCTGGAAGCTCTGGCTAATTTTTTATCTGCTGGCTCTGATCCTCTATCTACTATGGAATAATAAAGCCTTTTTAGGAGATCGTAATGTATCTAGAAAAAGTAAGAAACTACCTTAGAAGTTATGGACTGGAAGATAGGCTCAGGGTCTTTGATATATCCAGTGCCACTGTAGCTCTGGCAGCCCAGGCAGTGGGAACCCAGGAGGCAAGGATAGCAAAGAGTCTAAGCTTCGAAGTTGAGGATAGGATAATCCTCATAGTAACCGCTGGAGATGCCAAAATAGACAATAGGAAGTTTAAAGATATCTTTTCCACCAAGGCCAAGATGCTGGATATCTCTAAGGTGGAGGAGAAGATTGGTTTTGATGTTGGCGGGGTATGCCCCTTTGGTGTCAATGAGGAGGTTGAGATCTTTTTAGATGTCAGCCTAAAGAGGTTTGAAAGCGTCTTTCCAGCTGGTGGAACAGCAAGTAGTGCGGTTGAGCTTAGTCCCAGGGAACTAGAAGAAATCCTACCTACTTCTAGCTGGATTGATGTTTGTAAAGGATGGAGCCAGTGAGCCTGGTTACTGTACTTAAGGTAAGGATCTACCTGCCCTATGTGGATAATTTAAAGGAGAAGCGTAAAGTTCGCTTCTCCCTTTTAAGCCGAATAAAAGCTCAAAATATTTCAGCAATTGAAGTGGAGGACCAGGATCTTAGAAACTATCTAGTCCTCCTTCTAAGTTTTACCTCTTTAGATAGGGGGGCTGCCTTGACAAAGAAAAAAAAGCTAGAGGATCTCTTCTTTGAAAATAGCCAGCATGTAACCATTGAAGGAGAGGAATTTGTCTTTTAGGACTCGTAAAAAGCCCTGAGAAGTTTTATAAAGAGCTCCTGGTCACCTGCGGCCTGGAGCTCTCTTACTGAGTGCATTCCCAGCAGGGCAATTCCTAGGTCCATGCCCTTGATGGCCGTCTGGGCCTCACTTATAGGACCTATGGTAGAGCCTCCCCTCAAATTTGCGGGATTTGCATAGACCTGGTAGGGGATATCCGCCTCTTTGCAAAGCTTTTTACAAAGAGCCATGCCCAGGGCGTCGCTGGTGTAGGCCTTTCTTGCGGAGACCTTGATTACAGGCCCTCCACCAAGTCTTGGTCTATTGGTGGGGTCTGCCTTCTCCTCATAGTTAGGATGGACACCATGGGCCTGGTCACAGCTCATCATAAAGGAGTCAAAAATCCTACATAGATGTTCTTCCTGGCTGAGCCCTCTGCTTAGGCTGATTTTATGGAGGACATTCCTAAGAAGCCCACTGGCTGCCCCCTGGGCAGAAAGACTTCCTACTTCCTCGTTGTCAAAGGCGACCAGGACCTGGGTCTTTTTAGAGGCCTTGGCCTCCGTAAGGGCAGTAAGAGCCGCGTGGCACATGCCCAGGTTATCAAGCCTTCCTGCAGAGATGAAGTCATCATTTACACCGAGAAAACAGCCTTTTTCACTGGGATAGCAGTAGAGCTCATAGTCTAGGATCTCTTCTTTTTTAACTCCAAGCTCCTCTGCAAGGAGCTCTAGAAGGGCCTCTTCTCCTATTAGCTTATTAGAAAAAATAGGCAGGAGCTCCTTTTGGGGATTAAGCTTACCCGGGGCCGAGTCCCTAGACAGGTGGATGGCAAGACTGGGTATGATAAGTAGATCCTTCTTTAGGTCAACTGGTAGGCTTTTTAAAGGCTGGCTATCTAGGACTACTCTTCCAGCCAGAGACAGAGGTCTATCAAACCAGCTTTCAAGAATAGGACCTCCATAGACCTCTATATTTAGCTTGGTGTAGCCCTGGCTATCCATAACTGGCGAGGGCTTGATTTTTAGTAGAGGTGAGTCGGTGTGGGCCCCTACTAGGTGAAAACCCTGGGAGTCCTCTCCCAGCCTAAAGGCTATCAGAGCTGAGTCATTGAAGCTGACGAAGTAGTCTCTTTTATCCAGCTGCCACTTTTCCTTTAAATCTAGCTTTATAAAGCCCTTGTCCACTAGCCTTTTTTCCATTTCCCAGGCAGCCTGGAACATGGTGGGTGAGGCATCTATAAAGTCCAGTAAATCCCTATCGTAATTCATCTTTCCTCCTATTTGGTTTCGACCATGAACTGTTTATAAGTTCTTAGATTTCATAAAATTAATTATAACATGAGAAGAAGTTCTTTAAGAAAAAAACTATCCATGTTAGTATAGAGGAAGTAGAAGCTTGTTCATAGCCTCTGTCTTTTCTTTAGTTTTATTTATAAATTAGTCTAGGGAGATTTCTATGCAGAAAAAAAATTCGCCGCTGGGACCCATCTTGTTATTATTGACTGCCCTTATATGGGGGCTGGCTTTTGTCTTTCAACGCTCCAGCATGGAGCATATTGGGCCCTTTAGCTTTGGAGCCCTTCGATATGGCCTCTCAGCCCTGGTCCTTATGCCCTTTGCCCTTAAAAAACGGGATAAGACTATAGCTATTTCTATGGACCAGACTATAAGATGGGGACTAGTCTGTGGTCTTTTTCTCTTTGCCGGAACCAGCCTCCAGCAGCTGGGCCTTGTCTATACCACTGCAGGCAAAGCAGGTTTTATAACTGCCCTTTACATAGTTGTGGTGCCCCTACTAGGGGGTCTCTTCCTAAAAAAACATATATCCCTCCAGTCCTGGCTCTGTGTACTACTGGCAACAGTGGGTTTCTACCTTCTTAGCATCCGCTCTGGTTTTAACATTGAGCTGGGAGACCTTATAGTCTTTATCGGTGTCTTTTTCTGGGCTGGGCATATTCTAGTAATTGACAGTGCTGTGGGGTCCATGGAACCTCTACTTCTTTCTATGACGCAAATGGTGGTTGCATCGGTTCTATCCCTTCTTATGGCTTTGATTTTTGAAGAGATGAAACTAAGCTCTATTAGGGAGGCGGCTATTCCCATTATTTACACTGGAATTTTCTCAGGCTCTATAGCCTATACCCTCCAGATGTATGGCCAGCGCTATACTGAGCCCACTCTGGCCTCTCTTATCATGAGCCTGGAGTCGGTCTTTGCCGTGATTGCAAGCTTTATACTTTTAAAGGAAGTCCTCAGTCTCCAGGAGGCCCTGGGAGCCCTGGTCATATTTATAGCAGTGGTTCTAGCCCAGGTCCCCATTAAGAGTAGAAAGGATTTAACATGAAAACCTTCTCAACCAAGGACATGACTATCCTAGCTCTACTTATAGCCATAGTTTTTGTTTCTACATATTTAGTGCAGATTCCCATGCCCTTTAGCCAGGGAGGACTTATTCATGTTGGAGATGTGGCCTTTATGACCATTGCTCTACTTTTTGGGGCTAGGGTGGGTGCCTTAGCTGGAGCTGGGGGTATGGCACTCTTTGATCTCTTGTCACCCTATGCTATTTGGGCCCCCTTTACCCTGGTAATTCGCCTTCTTATGGGCTGGATAATTGGTTCTATAAGTCATGGCCAGGCCAGCTATGGAAGAAATTTTAAAAAGAATATCCTAGCTCTTCTTGTCACCCTACCTGTACTTATTGGAGGCTACTATGTGGCAGAGGCCATCCTCTATGGTAACTGGATTGCTCCTGTCCAGAGTATTGGAGGAAATCTGGGTCAGTATACTGTAGGCCTTGTTGGATCCCTGGCTCTTAGCCGGGTTTTAGGGGGCCTAGCTGCTATTAAAGGTATTCAAAAACAGTTTCATAGGTAGTTTTAGAAATATTTAAGAAAAGAGCCAGCTCATAATGCTGGCTCTTTTCTTAAATTTATTATTTT
>CAYFUM010000007.1:0-2660 GCA_964346475.1 uncultured Peptostreptococcaceae bacterium | reverse complement strand
TATTTTTTACTATATTTATTTTATTAGAAGAGGTCTATTTTAGCTAGAAGATCCTTGACCTCTTTTGCCAGTTTATCCTTATCAGTGCCATAGCGCTCCTCGACCTTGGCTCCAAGAAGCTGGATATCTCCCTTAATTGCATCCAGGTCACCCTCGGTTAGCTTGTCCCACTTCTTCTTTATCAGGGCCTCGGTTTGCTTCCACTTTACATCTGCAAGAATTTTTTTCATAGAACTCTCCTTATAGAATTTGTATTTTTACCATAAATTCAAGATACCCCAAGAATCCAGTGAATAAACCCTACTATTTTTTGCTCTATTGGACTTTTTCCTTGCTTATTTACTGGGACTGGTGGATGATATATAAAGAAATGATAGGAGGTGTTTTATGTTTAGAGAGATGAGAAGAAAAAAACAGGCTCTGGACAAGGAGGCCTGCCAGGAGATTTTAGAAAGGGGGACTGCTGGAGTCTTTGCCCTTTGCGGCGATGACTATCCCTACGCCTATCCCATGAGCTACGTCTATGAGGAGGATAAGATATATTTCCATTGTGCCAAAATCGGCCACAAGATTGACTGCTTAAAAAACAACTCCAAGGTTTCCTTTTGTGTTATTGACAGGGATGAAATAGTTGAGGAGGAGTTTACTACTTATTTTAGGAGTGTCATTGTCTTTGGCAGGGCCAGGTTTATTGAGGAGGAAGAGGAGGTCTGGAGGACCATTAGACTTCTCTCCGACAGGTTTTCTCCTGGCAGGGATGCTCAGAGAGATGAGGAGATAAAAAAAGATTTTAACCGGTTACAGATGGTGGAAATTACCATTGATCATATGACAGGCAAGGAGGCCATTGAGCTGGTCAATCTTACCAATAACCCCTAATACCTATATCTACTACCTGGACATTGGGATGGCCCTCCATCCCTTTTTTTCTTGCATGAAAGCTCAGGGTCTTGTCGGCCTTTATGGCAACCCCTAGGACCTCACCAGTATTGGCATCTATTCCTGAAGGGAGATCGGCGCTGAGAATATATTTACCGCTGGCATTTATAAGTTCTATAGCCTGGCTATAGGGAGCCTCTATGGGTCTACTTAGTCCAGTGCCAAAAAGACAATCAACCACCATAGTGGCTTCTTCCAGGGCTTTTTTTAAGGGGCTTAAATCATGGTAGAAAAACTCCAGATCTACCCCTAAATTTCTAGCTACTATTAGGTTTGTCAGGGCGTCACCCCTTAGTTTTCTTTCAGACTGGATAAGGACCCTAGGGGATTTTTTCTCCAGGTGGAGGAGTCTTGCCAGGGCTAGGCCATCGCCCCCATTATTGCCACTGCCACAGACTATAAGGGCGCCCCTTTTAGTATGCTCCCTTAGCTTTATAGCTGCGTGCTCCATAAGGACAATTCCTGGTAGACCCAGTTCAATCATCTGTCTGTCGGCTCTTTGCATCTCTTCTCGACTTAGGCTTTTCATGGTCCTCTCCTTTATTTTGTCATGGCCTTTCTTGGTTTTTTCTATTATACTATATTAAGAGGATAATTATGAAACTAGTGGTAAGTGCCTGCCTTTTAGGGTGTGGATGTAGGTATAATGGTAAAAAACTTCAGGCTCTTGATTTAGGAAATTTTGAGTGTTTTCCTGTCTGTCCAGAAGTTATGGCTGGCCTTGAGGTGCCAAGACCACCTGCTGAGCTTAGAGGGGCTAGGGTTATAAATAGCCTGGGCCAGGACCTGACCCAGGCCTTTATACAGGGTGCTTTAGAGGCCCTGGAACTTGTGGAGAGGGAGGCTATAGAGCTGGCCCTTCTCAAGGAAAACTCCCCTTCCTGTGGAGTTAAGTTTGTCTACGATGGAAGCTTTTCTGGAAAAAAGATTTCAGGCCAAGGTATTTTTACCAGTCTCCTCCTGGATAGGGGAATCAGGATTTTTAGTGAAAATGAACTAGACCTACTCGAGGAAGTTGCAAATGAGAAAAAGTAAGGTAAGTTATGAAGAACAAAGTCATGGTCTGGCATCCAAGCTAGTCTTCTTTGGTCTACTCTTTTCCCTCCAGATAGGACTTTTTATTCTAATAGGGAGCTATATTAAAGAGTATGTGGGATTCTTCCTGACCCTGGTGCCCATACTTGAGTTCTTGGCTTTTATTTACATTTTTAATGACCCCAGTAATCCCATGTACAAGTTGGCTTGGGTCTTTTTGATTATGTCTATTCCTTTTTTTGGAATCTTCATCTATCTTCTAGCTACCTTTGATATTGGACATAGGAGGATGATAAAGAGGTTTTCCACCATGAAAAACCGCTACCAACCAGTCTATAAGAAACTGGGTGATAGCAGGGTTGTGGGAGAGCTTGAGGACATTGATCCCCTGGCTTCCAAGACCTGTAGATATCTATACGAAACAGGAAACTTCCCCATTTTTGAGGCCCAGGATGTGGAGTATCACAGGGATGGCAGTGTCCACTTCCAGGATATGCTAGAGGAGCTAGCAAAGGCTGAAAAATTTATTTTCCTAGAATACTTTATCTTGGTGGACGGCTTTATGTGGCAGAGTATTCTGGAGATTTTAAAGGACAAGGCAAAAGAAGGCCTTGAGATTAGAGTTCTTTTGGATGGTATGCAGGCCTTTATAAACCTGCCCGGAGACTTTATAGCCCAGATGGCAG